>JAJEIW010000129.1 GCA_022828045.1 Acidimicrobiia bacterium
AGAACCGCAGCAACCTCACCGGCAAGACCAACGGCTGGAAGACCATCCTGAACACACCGGCCGTCCACTACGGCGACCGGATCGCCGACCACATCCGATGAACACCACCACAGCCGGATACACAAAAAACCGGACAGTCCCCCATTCTCATGAATAATCAGGGCTAATCGAAGCGGTCGGTGAGGAAGGCTTCGATCTCGTCGGCGGGGATGGCGCGGGTGGAGTTGTTGCGGCGTTGGTAGAGGGTGTCGGTGCCGGTGGGGTTCTTGACCCAGATGGGTTGGGAGCTGGCGGGGACGTCGATGCGGCAGATGTCGTGGCCGTCGACTCGGTCCATGCGAATGGTTAGGCGGCTGGCGCCGGCATGGCCGAGGCGGTTGTCGAACAGCGTGTCGAGCCAGTTGACGAAGCCGTCTGCGCTCGGAGGCTTGACCTGGGTGTAATCGTCGTCGAGGCCGACGGGCTCGCCGTCGTCGCTTACGCCGATGAGCAGCGTGCCGCCGTGGTCGTTGAGCATGCCGGCGACGGTCTTGACGATCACCTCTTCCATGGCTCGATCCTTGCGTTGTTCCCGAACGTTCCACCTGGCAGTCTGCTTGTACTCCACCTCACGCGTCTCGCCGCGGAGCAGCTCTTCGGTCGGGCGTGCCCATGTGGCGTGCGCGCCGAGCAACTGCTCCATGAGCAACGCTCGGACCTCCGGGTCGATGCCGGCCAGCTCGACCAACTCGTTACTGACCTCTTCCGCGGCTGTCGGCAGCGTGACCACGGCTGTGGTCGGGCCGGCCGCGGTCGCGGGAGCGTCGTACACACTTCCGCAATCGTCGAAGTAGCTGGCATAGATGTGATCAAAGATGTTGCCGACCTTGCGATCGAACAGTTCGGGGCCATAGACCTCGGGCAACTCTTGGTCCAGGACGTCGCGAATCGTGACCTTCACAGCCGAACGGGTCTGCTGCAGCTTCTTCCAGTCGAGGACGAGCTTGTCCTCGACGTGCTTCAGCAGCTTCTTCGCTGCACCCTTGACCTTGCGGGTTTCCGACTCGGTCAACTCCAGGTCGGGCTTGGTGAGCAGGTCGAAGATCGCTAGCTCGGCCTCGCTCAAGTCCTCTCGAACAGCCCGCTGCTCTTCCTCGGTCAGCTCGTCGTTGATGGCCTTGAGCCGACGCAGGAACTCTTCAAGGTTGTGGGTGCCGGCGTTGTAGTCGTCGATCAACTGCCGGAACCGCTCGGCAAGATCGAGGCGCATCGGGTTCTTCCGAACAGCGTCATCGAGACGCTGTTCGAGATCCTTCTCGATGGCTTTCGCGACGGTGCGTTTCCTGGCTGCGAACTGGAACGCAAGCTGATCGAAGTCCAACTGGCTCAGGTCGATCAGCGGGTCAGCGCCGCCGGCCGAACGGATGATGTACTCCTTCGCGCCGACCGACCGATCGAGTAGGTCGGAGACCGAATCCATCACCTCGCTGATGTCAGGCGTCTCGGACGACGACTCGATCTTCGATGCGATCGAGCGGATCACGGCCACTCGGTGCGTCACGGCCATGGCTTCGGGGTCGGGCAACAGCGACTTGAACGTCTTGCGCACTCGCCGCGCCAAGGCGATGTATCGGCGCCGGGTCTCCTCGTCGACCAGCAGCGCCTCGACAGCGGCCTTCTGCAGCGCAATGAACTCGAACCCCTGCGCCGACTCCAGGTCGTGAATGTCGATGTCGTGGGCGTCGCAGAAATCGATGGTCTCAGCGAGGGCTGCTTCGAGCTCGGCGATCAGCTCATCCTTGGGACGAATCGGCGAGTCAACTTCCCTTCCGGTGTCGTCACCGTCGGCGTCTGGCCGCCCCGCCGCATAGATCGCAAGGGCGCGCTCCAGGTTCCGGAACACACCCACGTAGTCGACGATGAGGCCGTTGTCCTTGTCGCCGAACACCCGGTTGGCCCGGGCGATGGTCTGCATCAGCGCGTGGTTGCGCATCGGCTTGTCGAGGTACACCGTCGACGTTGACGGCGAATCGAAGCCGGTCAGCCACATCGCGCACACGAACACCAACCGGAATGGATCGCCGGGGTCCTTGAACTTGGAATCGAGATCCTCTTCGCCCATCCGCTTGCGGTGCCTGGCAATGTCAAGCCCGGCGGTGGCCATGTCCGCTACTTCGTTCTGTGCTTGGGACACCACCACGGCCATGTCGGTGGAGCGCATGAACTCGATCAGCGACTCCAAGTGCGGGCGTTCCACCTCAGGCGTATCGGCCAACTGCCCCTCGAGCTCAGCCCGGTAGCGGGCCCACTCGGCTTCGACTAGATCGAACATGCGCACGGCTGTGGCCTTGTCGATAGCCACGTACATGGCCTTGCCGCGAAACCCGCGATTGACGAAGTGGTGGACCAAGTCGGCGGCGACCTCTTCCAAGCGCTGCGGCCGCGTGATCAGCTCGTACTGCTGAGAGAAGCGTCGGGCGACGGCTTGCTCCTGGGCGTCGTCCAGCTCGGCCTCTTCGAGCAGGTCTTCGAGTTCGTCGTCGAATTCGTCGTTGGTGAGCTGCAGCTCGGGTGTGCGATTCTCGTAGTAGAGCGGAACCGTGGCGCCGTCGGCGATCGAGTCCCGGAAGTTGTAGATCGACACGTAGTCGCCGAAGACGCGACGTGTTTCTTCCTCGCCGACAATTAGCGGCGTACCGGTGAAGCCAAGGTACGAGGCGTTGGGCAGCGCCAGACGCATGTTGGCCGCCAGCGTGTCGTACTGGGTGCGATGAGCCTCATCGGTGATGACCACGATGTCGTCGCGCTCGGACAGCACCGGCATCTGCTGGCCCTGCTCGGCCGGGATGAACTTGTGGATCAGCGTGAACACGTAGCGGTGGTCTTGGCTCAGCAGCTCCCGCAGGTCAGCCGACGATTCGGCGTGGACTTCCTGACCGGCGGTGATGACTCCAGAGTCAGCGAATTGCTCGTAGAGCTGCTCGTCGAGCTCCTTGCGGTCGGTCACCAGCACGAACGTCCAGTTGCCGGGCTCATTACGGAGCACCTTCTGGGTGAACCACAGCATCGACAGCGACTTGCCCGAACCCTGCGTGTGCCAGAACACGCCGAGCCGGCCGTCGCCTTGCTGCAACACTCGCAAAGCCTCCAGCGAGTTGTTGACTCCGAGATACTGGTGGTTCTTGGCGAGCGCCTTCACCAGACCCCCGCGACGCTCGGTGTAGGCGATGAAGTTCTCGACGAGGTCGAGCGTTCGGTATCGGTCGCAGGTGCCCCGCAGCGCAGTCTCCAGCGACACGATGCCCTGCTCGCCTTCGGAGTTGATGCGTTTCCACTCTGCGAAGTGCCCCCACGGGGCGAAGGTGGAGCCGATCCGCGTGTCAGAACCGTTCGAGAGCATGACGAAGGCGTTGAACCAGAACAGACGAGGCACCGTGTCGCGGTAATCGCGCAGATTGTCCTCGTAGGCATCGTGGACGTTCTTGTGCGACACCTTGAGCTCGATGAGCACGAGCGGGATGCCGTTGACGAACAGCACGACGTCGGCACGCCGCCTGTACATGTCGCCAGCGATCCAGAACTGCGAGACAGCGAGCCAGTCGTTGGCATCGACTCGATCCCAACGACGAAATGGACGGTTGTCGTCTGCCGGTTGCCGTCGTCGCCGCTGATCTCGACCTTCGCGCCGTCTCGGAGCAGTTCGTAGATCCCGCGGTTGGCTCGCACCTGATCCATCGCAGATCGATCCTGAACGAGCTGGTCGATCGCTTCCCCAAGGACGGTGTCGTCGAGCCCCGGGTTTAGCCCCCGTAGAGCATCTCGAAGTCGATGAGTGAGGACAGGCTCCGATTGCGAATCCCTGCCGAGGGTGCCAGCAGGACCAAGCGTCTCATCGAAGCCCGAGACGATTTCCCAACCGAGCTGCGCCAGTAGTCGAAGCGCCGGCTGCTCGACCAGCTCATCCTCGGTCAGACCGGAGGGGTTCACACCCCCACCGCCTCCAAGTCCGAATCTGAGATATCCAACTCACCAGACACCAAGCGTGGCAACAGAAGATCGCGTGACTCGCGCAAGACCTCCACTCGTCGGAGAAGCACGTCGGCCATGGCAAGTATGGGTTCCACCGCCCTTGCATAGTTCGCCACCAGCTCCGATGGAGGGTCCACAATCGCCGTAGCCATCACATCCGCTGGCTTCACCCGTTGATGGCTTGTCGAAGTGCCCCCGGCAGTCGATGCGAGCGCACTGGTGAACCCAGTCGATGACACCAACCCATAGATGAAGGCCAACGGCCAACGCATCGGTTCGCTTAACACCAAGAACTCGGTGGATGCCACTGCTCGCCGGGATCCGTTCGTCACATCAGCGCGCCAGATACGCGGTAGACGAGGATTCAGCTTTGATACCAGAATGGACTGACCCGAAAGCAAGTATTTGCCGCTGCGGATATCTGAGCCAGCTTCAACCTTCGGTCGGCGATGGGCGTCGAATGCAGGAATCGAATAATGATCAAATACTTCATCCGCGCTCTCATATGGCTTGATGTTCTGGCGCTTGAGCTCTATTTCTGCACCAAGAGAGGAAATCGCCCAATCCTTGGGTATTGAGCCGAGTTCAGACGCGACGAGTTCGAACTTCTCATGCCCCGGAAACAGGAAACAAGTGAACCTTTGGTCATACAATAGCTGTGCCGTCTTCTCCAAGATGTGGATCTGTCGCCCAATTTGCTCGATCAACCCGTCTATGGCGCGGACTCTTTCTCCAATCTTGAACTGAAGGTCAAATGGGGGAACCGTGACTGGCAAGCTCTTGAGATTGGACTGAGACAGTTTCGGCTGTGCGGCGCCCGTCACAAAGCCCTTCAAAGGATGGAACTCGAGATATGCACGCAGAAAATCCGCATCGGCTTTCTTATCAATGGCTCTTACAACATGTGCGTGGTTATTTACCCAGAACTTTCCGTCTGCAATAAACGCGATAGGTTCCTTCCGAGACCGCAAATTCTCGCCATCTTCAGCGATCAAGAGGAATCTTCCATCAAAGATGTAGTCATCTATAGAGTCGATAATGCCTTGTGCGCCATAGTACGGAAACGTTCCGGGACGCTGGTGCCTTTCCTGCTTGCTAAGTGGAATTCGCCTGCGGTCGTGAAACTCAACTAACTGTTCAAATGGAACAGTCATCCAAGACGCAACGCTCACGAGAGTGCCTGCAGCATTTGCTCGCGAACTGAGCGAGATAACACATCAGCTGTAGCCGACAACGATTCAAACTCTTCGAGAAGTGCTTCAAGCCGTGCTGCAAACTCGAGATCGTCGACCGCCCGCGTCTCCGCGCCCACATACCTGCCGGGGTTGAGACTCCATCCTTGAGCTTCGATTTCTTCAATTGAGGCGGCTGCGCAGAATCCAACTACATCAGAATACTCTCTACCGCATAGAAGCTCGTCGAGAAGCTCTGCACTTCCGTCAGCAAGCTGCGGAGGTTCACCACGCCAGAGGCGCACGACGTTAGCCAATTGGTCGATCTGTCTCGGAGTCCAGTCTCGGTGCGCTCGGTCAACCTGGTTGTAGATCTCGCGAGCGTCAACGAAAAGGACGTTGCCCTCGCGTTCGGTGCCCCGCTTCCCGCGATCGAGGAACCAGAGCGTCACCGGCAACGTCACGGTATAGAACATGTTGGTCCCGACGGCGATGATCACGTCAACGCAGCGGTCTTCGACCAGTTTGCGGCGAATCTCAAGCTCGCTTCCTCGGGCATCCGACGCAGAGTTGGCCATAACGAAGCCAGCTCGGCCAGTGCCGTTGAGGGCCGAGTAGAAGGTTTGGATCCACAGGTAGTTGGCGTTGTCGGCCGCGGGCAGGCCGAACGGGAACCGGTCGTCGTCTTCGAGCTTGGTCTTATCGACCTTGTCGACGTTGAACGGCGGGTTCGCCATGACGAAGTCGAACTGGCCGAGCGAGTCGTGTAGGTCCTCGTAATAGGTGTTGCCCTGGCGGATATCGCCGCCGAGCCCATGGACGGCAAGGTTCATCTTGGCCAGCCGGACGGTGTCGGCCACTCGCTCCTGACCATAGATCGAGAGCTCCCGGCTCGGATCGTCGCGGTGGCGCTCCACGAAGTGCGCCGACTGCACGAACATGCCGCCCGAGCCGCAAGCGGGGTCGTAGATCTTCCCGTGGAACGGCTCGAGGATCTCGACGATAAGGCGCACGATCGAGGTCGGTGTGAAGAACTCGCCGCCGCCGCGCCCCTCGGCGAGGGCGAACTTGCCCAGGAAGTACTCGTAGATCAGCCCGAACCCGTCGCCCTCGATGGCGTCGGGCAGCGTCTGCAGCAACCGCAGCAGCTCGCCGAGGATGTCGTCGGGGATGCGGGAGTAGTCCTTCGGCAGCACACCGCGGAGGTCCTGATTGTGCTCTTCGACCGCCTCCATGGCCTTGTTGATCGCCTTGCCGAGATCAGCGCCTTCCGGCAGGTTCAGCAACCGCTCGAAGCGGGACTCCTCCGGCAGGTACAGCGCTCCGATGGCCTTGTAGTCGTCGGGGCCGATCTTCCGACGCTCGCTGCCCTCGCCCACCTGTTCGGTGGCTGCGGCGAATCGCTGATCGGCGTACCTGAGGAAGATGAGTCCCAGCACGGGCGATGCGTACTCGGACGACTTCAGCTCCGAGTTGGCTCGCAGCTGGTCGGCTGTCTCCCAGAGCTTGCTCTGCAGTTCACCAAGATCTGTCGCCACACCCATCCCTCCGACGAACCGCCACATTCTTGCCGCCGCGCCAAGCCAACGTCGCGACGAGGCTCGACGTCACCGGGCATTGCAGTGCCAAAGTGACGATCAGGAGAACGGTTGGCCAGAGTCCCAGAATCCCAGCGTGCGCATCTCGTCGTGTAGGCGATTGGCTTCCTCGCGCGTGATGCGTCCCTCGGTGGCAGCACGAGTCAGCAGCCTGCGGATGCGCTCATAAGGGAAGCCCTGGCCGCCGTGCAGCTTGTCCAACGCCTTGAACGCATCGGCGTCGTCAGTGGCGATGGTCCATCCACGTTCAAATGCGATTGCGACGCACGCCGCCTCGCCGGGCCCAAGCCGAAGCTTGAGTCCGTACTCGGCCACGTCTCCACCCTGCAGTCGGGCGGCCAGCAACTGCTCTGTCTCGGTCATTTCAACCGGTACGAGGCCCCCTTCGTCGTAGAGATCATCGACGCGTTTGATGCTCCTGAGCGACTCGACCGCATGATCCGGTGATTCAGATTCCTCGGCCAACGTGGCCGCCGTCTCGTAGTGCTCCACCGATTGCCTCATCTCTGAACGCAATTCGGGTCGCGACGCTGGCCCACGTGAACGCGCCCGATCGGCAGGGTCGTAGACCGCCACCGGGACTTGCAGCGGTCTACCGAGAAGATCGCCCAGCAAACCCTCCTGCCCGACGAGCAGGAAGTACATCAACACCACGGTGTCGGCGATGTGGGTGCCTTCAGACAACGCCAGTGACCTCGAACTCGTTGAACTCGGCCTCAAGATGCGGCGACTCCTGCTCCTCGCCCCCGAGTGGTTGGCCAAGGATCTGCACGATGTCGGGAATCGCCACTCCGGCAAACGAGGCGGCGGTCGGCGGCGACATGACCTCCGTCACAACCGCCTGGCGCAGCATTCGGCGGAACGACATCGGGAAGCGCTGCACGCGCCACCGCTCGGCATCC
>JAJEIW010000140.1 GCA_022828045.1 Acidimicrobiia bacterium
CCGATGCCGAGCCGCTCCATCACGCCGGGCCGGAATCCCTCGATGAGGGCGTCGGAGCGCTCTACCAGGCGCAGCAGTGCCTCGACGCCGTCGGGGTTCTTGAGATCAAGCCCGATGGAGGCACGTCCGCGGGCCAGCACGTCGATCGGCGGCCTCGCTGGGTCACGGTCTCGCACGTTGGCCGAGCGGTCGACGCGGATGACCTCCGCCCCCATGTCGGAAAGCATCATCCCGCAGAACGGCCCCGGGCCGATGCCCTGCAGCTCGATCACTCGCACGCCTGCCAGCGGTCCTGTGCCCATCGTCACTCCTGTCCTTGTCGAGCGGTAGCCGGTTGACCTGCGGGTCACGCTACTGCGCGCCGTTGTGGACTTCCCCGAGTCACCAACGGGGCCGGGTCGCGTTCAGGCCAACGCCCGCGCGATCGTCTGTGCCACGCGGGTCACGGCTGCAGGCGTGCGTGTCCCCCACCAAAAGAGATCCTGACCGTCGATGAGATGGGCGGGCCCGATCGCAGTGAGTTCGTCGAAGTGTCGGCGGTGCCACTCGTATGGCTCGGTGGGAGCGAGGACCAGATCGATTGGCTCGCTGCGGAGGTCCTCCTCGCTCAGGGTGGGGTACGTCTCGGGCCGGTCGGCGAAGGCCACCTGCACGCCGCAGTACTCGAGCAGCGAGACGCCGTACGTGGCGGCGCCGACGGTCATGTACGGCCGCCGCCAGATCGGCACGAACACACGCACCGTCTGGGCACTGCCGGACGCGTGAGGCAGCGGCGGCAGCGCGGCGCGGTCAGGCAGCGGCTCGGGCAGCCAGTCGACACCCATGCGAACTGCCAGCCGGGCCAGTTCCGGCGCGACATCATCGAGCGCGGCAATGTGCAGCACCTCGACTTCGAGGCCGGCCGCCAGCAACGCGTCGTAATCGTCACGCCGATTCTCTTCGCGGTCCACAACGACAAGATCGGGTTGCAACGCGGTGATGGCGGCGATGTCTGGATTCTTCGTGCCGCCGATGTGCTCCAGGTCGGGTCGCTCGCAGAAGCGGGTGCAGGCCACCGGATCGGCTCCCCAAGTCGCCAGCGTCTCCGTAGCGCTCGGAACAAGGCTGACAACTCGCACCTTCAGCAGCGTATGGCCGCCAACCCCAGGGTCAGAGGGGTCTAGGTTCGCAGCGATGAATGACTCGGCGGGCAATGCGGCGGCGGATCGAGGTGAGGCGCTGCCGACCGACGACGGGCTCGATGCCGCCCAGCGTGCCGCCGTGCGTTCAGGGGCCGCCGCATTGCTGGTGGTGGCCGGTCCGGGAAGCGGCAAGACCCGCGTGCTCACACAGCGGATTGCTTGGCGAGCTGCCACCGAGTCGATGCAGCCACAGCGGGCGATGGCTGTGACGTTCACTCGCCGGGCTGCAACCGAGCTCCGATCGCGACTGCGGCAATTGGATGTCGACGACATGGGGCCAGTCGGCACGTTCCACTCCATTGCGCTTGCACAGGTCCGGCAGTACGACACAGACCACGGCCGGGCCGAACGGAAGATCCTGCCGAGTCGGGCTGCGCTCAGCGGCGAACTGTCGGAGCATCTCCAGCATTCGTTCGGCGCGAGGCCGCCGGTCACCGTCGCCACCGCGCTGCGCGAGATCGACTGGGCCAAGGCGAGCGACCTGTCAGTTGCCGAGTATCGAGACGGCCCCGCCCGCCGACGGCTCGGACCGTCCGCAGGCGAGGTAGTCGCGGAGCTGTTCAGGCACTTCGAGCGCACCAAGTCCCGCCGGCGGCTGCTCGACTTCGATGACCTGCTCGCCGAATGCACGCGCCTGATGCGCTCCGACGAGCACTTCGCGGCGGCGCGGCGCTGGCTTCACCGGCACTTCTTCGTCGACGAGTTCCAGGATCTCAACCGGCTGCAGTGGAACCTGCTGCAGGAGTGGATCGGCGGCGCCGAAGCGGTGCACAGCGGGGCCGCCGACATCTGCGCCGTCGGCGATGCCGATCAAGCGATCTACGGATGGAACGGCGCCGACAGCCGCTACATCACCGAGTTCGAGCGCCGTTTCGCAGAGGCGCAGGTCGTCCGGCTCGAGCTCAACTACCGCAGCCACCCCTCGCTGGTCACCGCCGCGCAGGCCGTCGTGAACACCGACTCCGAGCCGGTCGCCACAGACGCCGGCAGAACGGCACAGTCGCCGGCACGTCCTCACGAGACCGGCCCCGCTCCGACGGTGACTGCGTTCGAAGATGCCGCAGCAGAGGCCGCCGGCATTGCCAGATGGATCGCCGATCGCCATGTCGGCGGCGTGCGCTGGGATTCGTTCGGAGTCCTCGCCCGCACGAACGCCCAACTCTCCGACATCGCCGCCGTGCTCGACGCTCGCGGCATCCCCTGCCGCCTCAGCGGGCAGCGAAGCCCGTTCCTGCAACTGCCCGCCACCCGGCAGGTGCTGGAGCGCCTCCGCACGACCGGTGATCAGTTCTCGACAGCGGTCTCCGACATGCAAGCAGAGGTGCAGGATGCCGAGCCAGGCGATGGATCCGAGCTGGCGCTGGCGCAAGTGCTCGATCTCGCCGACGCCTATCTCACCGAGATGTCTCGTACATCGGGCCGCACGTTCAGTCGCAGCGGCCCTACCGGAGCGGGATTCGCCACATGGGTCAGTTTGCTGTCGGCCAGCGACCGCGAACTCACAGCAGACCTGTTCGACAGCGACCGCTTCGATCTGCGAGACGGGGCCGTGACACTGGTGACCTTTCATGCAGCGAAGGGCTTGCAGTGGCATCACGTCGTGATCGCCGGCGTCGAGGACGGCCTTGTGCCGCTGCGCAGCGACGACCCCGAGGAACGGCGATTGTTCTATGTGGCCGTCTCGCGGGCGGCGCGCACGCTGCACGTCACGTGGGCGCGGCACCGATCGGGCCGCGGTTCGGCAGCCGGGCCTCGCAGCCCCTCACCCTGGCTGGCCCAGATCGCAGCCGCCACCGCCGAGCCCCCACCGCTGTCACCAGACGACGCTGCCTCCCGGCTCGCCGCCGCCCGCGCCGCCCTTGATGCCACCCGACAACCACCTAGCTGACCCCCGCGGCATCGCGTTGTCTTCCGCAGCCCGCCACACAGCAGCCTCATGATCGCCGTGGTCAGAAAATTGGTTGCGGCGTCGAGCGGGGTTTGTTCTAGGGTGAGGTCATGGCAGCCGACGTGACGACTGGGACGCAGCTCGTCGTCGACGCGTGGGCTGTATTAGTCGCCGCAGCGGCCGTCGTGGCCGGCATGATCGGCACCGGCTTGGGCATCACCTTTCACCTGAGCGGACGCATCGACCACCAGTCCGACCGGATCGACCACCAGTCCGACCGCATCGACGGCGTGGCCGCTGAGGTCGCCTTAGTGCGCGAGCGCGTGGCGCGCCTAGAAGGACGCTCCGGCACGCCCGATCCGGGTCCGCTGCAGCTCGCCTGAACCGGCCAGGCGCGGCGCTGACTGCACCGCGCGCGACGATTCAGAGCGCGAGGTCGGCGAAGACGGGGGTGTGGTCTGAGGGCTTGGTTCCCTTGCGAGCGTTGCGGTCGATGAGGCAGAACTGTGTGGCCGCGACCACCGGCCCGGTGCCCAACAACAGGTCGATGCGCAGGCCGTGGCGCTTGTAGAACGCGCCGTCCCGGTAGTCCCACCAGCTGAACAGGCCGTCCGCGTCGTAGTGCTCGCGGAAGACGTCGGTCAGCCCCCAATCGCATACAGCCGCTATGGCATCTCGCTCAGGATCGGTGACGTGGGTGCGCGGCTCAGGGTTGTCGGGGTCCCACACGTCCCGGTCGTCGGGGCACACGTTGAAGTCGCCGCCGACCAACACCGGCTCGGCCGGATCGGACGTGGCCTCGAGGTGGGCACGCAGCCGTGCAAGCCAGTCCAGCTTGTAGCGGTAGTGCTCATGGTCGACGGCGCGGCCGTTGGGCACATAGACCGAGCTCACCGTGACACCGCCGCAACGGGCCGAGATGATCCGAGCGTCCGGGTCGGGCTCACGGCCGTCGGCGAAGCCAGCGACGGGATCGTCGATGCCAACGCTCGACAGAATGGCCACGCCGTTCCAGCGGCCTTCGCCGTGATGCACCGAGGCATAGCCCTGCGCCTCGAAGTGCAGGTGCGGGAACTGCTCGTCGGACATCTTCGTTTCTTGCAGCAGCAGCACGTCCGGCTCGGCATAGTCGAGCCACTCGTCGACCCGTTCCAGCCTGGCGTTCAGACTGTTGACATTCCACGTGGCAATCCGCACCGGTTCGACGCTAACGGCAGAAATCAGCGGGCGAGCGGCTTGTAGGTGATCCGAGTCGGGTCTGCATCGGCGCCCAGCTCACGCTTGCGGAAGGCCTCGTAGTCGGTGAAGTTGCCTTCGAACCAGCGCACCACGCTGTCGCCTTCGAAGGCCAGCACATGAGTGGCGACTCGGTCCAAGAACCAGCGGTCATGGCTGATGACCACGGCGCAGCCGCCGAACGACTCCAAGGCGGCCTCGAGCGCACGCAGCGTGTCCACATCGAGGTCGTTGGTGGGCTCGTCGAGCAACAGCACGTTGCATCCGCTGGTCAGCGTGCGCGCCAAGTGCACCCGGTTGCGCTCGCCGCCTGCGAGGTCGCCCACACGCTTCTGTTGATCCGAGCCGGTGAAGTTGAACGATGCGACGAAGGCCCGACCGTTGACCTCGCGGGCACCGTCCAAACCGGTGATGCGCAGCGTGTCGTGCCCACCGGTGATCTCCTCGTAGACCGTGCGGCTGTCGTCCAGCACCGCCCGTGACTGGTCCACGTACGCAATATCGACCGTCTCGCCGATGGTGATGCTGCCTGCGTCGGGCTGCTCGTCGCCGACCAGCAACCTGAACAGCGTCGTCTTGCCGGCACCGTTCGCGCCGACCACCCCGACGATGCCGCCCGGCGGCAAACGGAACGAGAGATTGTCGAACAGCAGCTTGTCGCCGTAGGCCTTGACGAGACCGTCTGCCTCGATGACCTGCGAGCCCAGACGACGTGACATCGGGATCGTGATCTGCAGCGCATCTGCTCGGCGCTGCTCGTCGGTGGCCCGGCGATGGGTCGCCAGCAGTTCCTCGTACGCGCTGACGCGTGCCCTGCTCTTCGCCTGTCGCGCCCGCGGCGACATGCGCACCCACTCCAGTTCCTGCGCCAGCGTGCGGGCTCGGGCGTCGGACTGCCGCTGCTGCGAGACAAGCCGGGCATTGCGGTGCTCGAGCCACGCGCTGTAGTTGCCTTCGAAGGGATGCGTGCGGCCGTGATCGATCTCGAGGATCCAGCCGGCGACGTTGTCGAGGAAGTAGCGGTCGTGGGTGATGGCGACAACGGTCCCCGAATAGTCGGCCAGGAAGCGCTCCAGCCATGCGACCGATTCCGCATCGAGATGGTTGGTCGGCTCGTCGAGGAGCAGCAGGTCTGGGTGGGACAGCAGCAGGCGGCACAGCGCCACGCGCCGTCGCTCCCCTCCCGACAGCGTCGTCACGTCGGCATCGCCGGGCGGCAGGCGCAGCGCGTCCATGGCGATGGCGACTTGGCGGTCCAGGTCCCAGGCATTGGCTGCAGCGATCCGATCCTCCAGCTCTGCTTGGCGCGTGCCCAACGCATCGAAGTCGGCGTCGGGCTCGGCCCAGCCGGCCATCACTTCCTCGTAGGCCGTCAGCAGGGCAGCCGTCCCGGCCACGCCCGCCATCACGTTGCCTTCCACGTCGAGCGCGGCATCCAGCTCGGGCTCCTGGGGCAGCAATCCCACCGAGGCTCCGGCAGCCAGCCGCGCCTCACCCGAATAGCCGTCGTCGAGGCCGGCCATGATGCGCAGCAGCGTGGACTTGCCCGAGCCGTTGTGACCGATCACGCCGATCTTCGCACCCGGCAGGAACGCCAGCGTGACGTCGCGCAGCACCTCGCGGTCGGGCGGGTAGTAGCGCCCGAGCTTGCGCAGCGTGTAGATGAACCCTGACTCCATCAGCGCATCGCCATCGCCGTCAGGGAGCGCTGGTCATCGCAGCTCGAAGCCGACGAGTGCTTCCAGCTCGCGCAGGGCCTCGTCGGGATCGGTCACCTTGATGGCTGCCATGCCCATTGCTGCAGCCGGCTTGCAGTTGATGCCGAGGTCGTCGAGGTATGCCGTGCGGGCCGGGTCGATACCGAGCCGGTCACAGGCCAGCTCGTAGATCCGCGGATCGGGCTTGCGCAGGCCCACTACCGACGACTCGACCACCACGCCGAACAGCTTCATCACCTCGGCGATCGCCGCGGCCGTGGCGGCATCCCGGGACATGCCGGCGCCGTGGCCCGTTCTCACGTTGTTGGTGATGCAGCCCACCGGCAGGCGCGCGGCAAGGATCTCCAGCGCACGCACCATCTGCGGGCGCAGCCCGCCGCTGAGGCACGCCAGCACCTGCGCGCCGGATATCTCGTACCCCCGGTCGGCAGCTTCTGCCTCGAACAGCTCGGCGAACTCATCGACACTGACCTCGCTGCGCTCGAGTCGTGCCCATGCGTTGGTGTCGGGGTTGGTGGCGTTGATCTGCCGGATGGTGCCGCGCGGCACGCCGATGCGGTCCTCGTAGCGGTTGAACGCTTCGAACGGGCTCTCGGTGATGACTCCGCCGAAGTCGAACAGCACGGCATTCACGGTCGCCGAAGCCGCTTGGTCGCCGCACGCTCGGGCAGCAGCGCCACCGGCCGATTCGGCGGTGTCGGATCGGCAGGCGGGCACGGCGGCGCACGCTATCCGGCTTCGCTCGCCAGTCGCTCAGAGCACTGACGCACGCCGACTGGCCCGCCGTCCACGATGCGGCCCGTTGTCGCGATGACACGCGCAACACGTGAGCATCGGGCGATCTTTCGCATGCAACGTATCTGTATTCGCGCGCATCGCGCGAATATCCGCTATAAGCGCGCGAGCGTTCGCTAGGGTCCCGCCATGGCTACGGACACTTCGGCGTCGTCACCGGCTGCGACAGATACCGCAGCAGCACCGACGGTCGCACCGAAACAAAAGCGGTGGCGCAGCAGGGCGGTGACACGCACGGTGGACGCCGGCAACTCGGCCTACTGTGCTGTCTGCGATGAGCTCATCAAGTTCCGGGCGCGCATCCGTGCGGAGCAGATCATCTGCAACGTGTACGTGAAAAACCGTTGGGATCGCGTCGAGCACTACCACCCGGAGTGCTACGAGGAAGCCGACACCCCCTACGGCGAACCCAAGGGCTAGGCCGAACACGCCCTGCCGCCTGCGCAGCGGACACCCCGCTAGAGCACCTGACTCAAGAACAGCTTGGTGCGCTCCTCGGCGGGCTCGGTGAAGAAGTGGTGAGGCGT
>JAJEIW010000173.1 GCA_022828045.1 Acidimicrobiia bacterium
TACCTCTAGGCCATTGCGCCCCGGTTGGACGAACAGCTGGACAGCTGCAAGGGAGTTCGGAAACCCAGACGGCGCCGTCCACGTCTGCGGCACCCGGTCAATGAGGAACTCCTCCATGAGAGCGCTGAGCGTAGTTCCGCGACAGCGCTGCTTTCTTTGCCGTCGCGCTGCTCATGTAATGCCACAGCGCTTTGGGCCTGTAGTGCGTCGCGTGGGCACCGGCTAGGCCAAGGCGGGAGCGAGTGGAGCGAATCAGGGAAGAAGCAACGAGCACCGCGATGACTGGCCGTCGATCCTCGGTGAGCACTTCAGATATGCAGTGATCTATAAATACATGAAATTGCTAATAAATAGGTGTAAAAGATTTGTAATCATCTGAATGCCTTCGGATGGGTGTTCTTGTCACATGCTGTGGCTATGATGAACGTATGTTCTCGCAGGTGCAGCAGGCGCTTGAATCTCTCAGCGCAGCCCTCGACGGCGTAGAGACGGCGCCGACCGGCGAACTGCGCCGCGCGCTAGGTCTCGCCAAGTCGCTGCGCACCAAGGCCGAGCTGCTCGAGACTCGAGCGGCGTCGCTGGTTGCACAGCGCGAACGCCACGGCGACGGCGGCGCCGGGCTGCTGAGCCAAGTCGGCGGCCGGTCCCGGTCCGAGGCTGCCCGTAACGTGCGCGTTGCTGCGGAGTTGGCCGCGCTGCCCGATGCGCGGTCGGCAGTCGCTGACGGCGAGATCAGCTTCGCGAACGCTGCGAAGCTGGCGCAGGCCGCACGCAAGACCAGCCCCGAGGCAGTCCAAGACGATGCCGACCTGGTCGAAATGGCCAAAGCACTGCCTGCAGACGAGTTCGCGCAGGCTGCCCAGCGCTGGACAATCCAGCACCAGAGCGTGTCCGACCTCGAAGCACAGCATCGCCGCAACCGGCGCAATCGCAGCGTGCGGTTCTGGAACGGCGAAGACGGCACCGTGCAGATGCGCGGTGCGTTCGACGCCGAGATGGGCGCACGCATCCAGAGCCGTCTTCGGGCGGCGGCCGAACAGCTCCGACGCACCGACCGCCGCAAACTCCGCGACAGCACCCCTGCCGCGGGAGGCACCGCTGACCCAGGCGAATGCGGAGCTGCCGTCAACGGGACGACGCTTCCTGACACGCGGGTCGAAGCTGTTGTTCGGACACGTGATCAACGCATGGCCGACGCCCTCGACAGGCTGCTCGCCGGCATCCCATCGACCGCCGCGGCGCCAACAAGCGCTACCGCTGGCCCTGGCGCTGCGGCTGCCCCTGCTTCCGCCCCAACTGCTGACGCTGGTGTTGCCCCTGCGGCCGACGCTGGCGCTTCTGCGGCTCCCTCAGAGGGATGCACGTCGGCTCACCGCCCGTCCGCCACCGATCAACCTGCTCCGGAGTCCTTTGGGGTCCCGACATCGCTGGATCGCACGCCATCGGCGGACGATCTGATTGGCCTCGAGCACCGCCGCACGGTCACGGAGATCATCGTGCGAGCCGATCTCGACGCACTCCTGGGCAAGTCCGGCGGCATTGCCGAGATCGCCGGCTCAGGCCCCATCCCGCCGAGCACGCTGGCTCGGCTCCTGTGCGGCGCCGACTTATCGCTGGTCTTGTGCGGCGAAGATTTCACGCCGCTGTACGAGGCCGTCGCCAGCCGGGCGCCGACCGCAGCCCAGCGCCGAGCCCTGATCGCCCGCGACGGCGCATGCATCGGCTGCGGCGAACCCCCCGGCGACTGCGAGGCGCATCACATCATTCCGTGGAGGTGCGGCGGAAAGACACGCGTCGACAACCTCGTGCTGGTGTGCTGGTCGTGCCACGACCTCATCCACGATCACAACTGGCGAGTGATCGTCCGCGACGGCCGGTTCCGGCTGGCCCCACCCGACCCGGCACATCCGCACAACCCAGCCCGATCACGCAAACCATCACGCAGATCGTCGACCAATGGCTCGATGCAGCCCGCACCGAGCGGCAGTCACGCTGGCGGCCGCATCCATGCGGGCCACGCAGCTGCTGGTTGCGATGCTGCAGACGGTGCTGTTGATGTCGGTGTTGCCGATGACCCTGCTGGCTACGAATCTGTCGGCTTCGAGGCGGCTGGTTGCGCTGCGCCGGTGCGAGATGTTGGGGGCGATGGCTCTCCAGCGGGCGACGATCGATCACTGCCAGAGGCTGAGCAACACGACCTGTTCACTGCCGCATGACGTTTGCGGAGCGACGGTTGCGACGACCGCGATCGCTCCGATCAAACGGCTGCCGGAGGAGTCGGCACGGTCTGAACCTGAGTTCTCAGGCTTGGGGGTTGGAGGGGGAAGCCCCGCCTGCTGACAGATCGGTGCTGTTGGGACGCAACAGGATGGTGATGACCGGTGTGCCGTAGCGGCGCACCCTCCACGTGTCCCACGGGTGATCGGGGCCGGGTTCGATCTCGCTGTCCGACTCGCACACGAGCACGTCGGCGTTCAGCGTTCCCAGCAGATCAGCCCAGCCGTCGAAGCCGTAGGGGGGATCCGCGAAGGCCAGATCCACCGGGTCGGGGTGCGTGGCCAGGTACGACTCGACGTCGCTGCGGCTGACTGCGGCTCGCTCGGTGAGCCCGAGTCCGGCCAGGTTCGCGTTGATGATGCGGCAGGCAGCGGGGTCGGAGTCGACGAATGTGGCGTGCGTCGCCCCCCGTGACAGCGCCTCGATGCCGAGAGCACCGGTGCCAGCGAACAGGTCAGTCACGGTGACGCCCTCGACAGCTTGCACGCTGGCGAGCATGTTGAAGATGGCTTCGCGGGCCCGGTCGGATGTCGGCCGGGTGGAATCTGAACCCGGCGCAGGCACCACTAGGCGGCGGCCGCCCAACGCCCCGCCGACGACACGCATGGCATCACCGTAGGCCGGAGGCCTGCGGGTGTGGCTGCAGGCGGGACGCCGACGGGTGTGACAGCGGGCGGGTGCCACACTGAGGGCGTGGACGATGTCGACGATGCGGCAGTGCCGGCAGAAATCATGTGCGTCGACTGCGGCGGGCGCTGCGGGCTGCTGAGCGTGCCCGAGCCCGACTGGGGGTTCCAGCCAGGAGACGTCGTCGCATACCGCTGTTCTGATTGCGGCGACCGCTGGGACCTCATCGTGCCCGACACCGAGATGGGGGGCTCGTCGGGCGATTGAGGGTCCCTCGATTCGGGACTGCTGCGCGGTACCTTCGCCGGACACGGCTCGATCTGGAGGAACCGTTCTCGGTGGTCATGGCGATGTATCCAGGCTCGTTCGATCCTGTGCACAACGGTCATCTCGATGTCATCTCGGCAGCCTCGCGGCTGTTCGACTCCGTGGTCGTCGCGGCGATGCGCAACCCGGCCAAGTCCACGCCGCTGTTCTCCGACGATGAGCGCGTCACGATGATCGCTGAATCGACTGGCCATCTTGGCAACGTGTCGGTGGTGCAGTTCGGAGAACTCGTGGTCGACCTCGCCGACCGGCTCGGCGCCGATGTCATCGTGAAGGGCCTGCGGAGCCAGAGCGACTTCGAATCGGAGCTGCGCATGGCGCACATGAACCACTCGGTCACCGGTGTCGAAACCGTCTTCGTGCCGCCTCGCACCGAGCACCTCTTCATCGCGTCCAACTACATCCGCGAGATCACCAAGTTCGGCGGCGACTGCTCCCACCTGGTTCCGTCCCCGGTAGCCGAACGGCTCCGGCAACGAGCAGCGCAGGAGGCTGCCTCGTGAGCACGTCGGAGGGGGGCGTCGACGCCCCGCCGCAGCCATATGCGCATCCAGGCGTCGCTCCTGCGGCGCCCCCAATGGACACCCACGGCGCTCCCACCGAAGAAACGGCCGCGTCGCCGGAGTCGCGCCATCCGGGCACCTTGGCGCCGCGACGCCCGTCGGTCACCGCCGAGCAGTTCATCCGCGAAGCCATGGGGATTATCGACGCAGCGAGGCCGATGCCGCTGTCGACCTCGGTCATGATCAATCGCGACGAGGTGATGACGCTGCTCGAATCAGCGCTGGCGGCAGTGCCCGACGAGACGCGCCAGGCTCGATGGCTGTTGCGCGAGCGCGACGAAGTGCTGGCCCAGGCGCGAGTCGACGCCAACATGGTCATCGACGAGGCGCGCAGCCGCGTGGCCCAGATGGTGCAGCGCACCGAGGTCGTGCGCAGCGCTGAGCGGCGCGCCCGCCAGCTGCTCGACGATGCACAGATCCAGTCACGACGACGCCGCCACGAAGTCGACGAGTACTGCGAGCGACATCTCGCTCAGTTCGCAGGCGCGGTTGACCAGATCCAGATCGCCGTGCAGGCGGCGCGGCGCAAGCTCGGCAAGCGGGTTGCCACGCCGCTAGCGCCAGCCGCGCCGGGCACACCACCCGCCGTGACTGGAGAAGCTGAGATCGACACCGGCGACCCGCAGACGGCCCGCAGCGGCCCCGACACCGACCCGGTGGTGTTCGACCAGGATCAGGCGTGAGTCCAAGAGGCTGAGCCCCGGCCCGAGCGGCCCGTGAGCGCAGCGAACAAGAGCGGGAAAGAACTGGTGCAACACGGGAAGACTGACCCGAGCGCGGCGCATGAGAGGTGCCCGGAGCGGTCCCTGTCCGTGCCGCTGAGACTGCTCGGACGCGGCCCGATCACCTGGTCGACGACAGTTCGGGCGGCGGACCTCGCAGAACCCGACGACAGCACCGAGCTGCGCATCGCAGATGTGGAAGTGCCCCGCGACAGCAAGGTCGACGTCGAGCTGACGCTGGAACTCATCAGCGGCGGACTGAGCGCCGCTGGCCGCATCGCTGCTGCGTGGCAGGGACCGTGTGCGCGTTGCTGGATGCCCGTGGAGGGCGAAGCGTGTGCGAACGTCTGCGAGGTGTTCGCTGCTGTGCCACGCGAAGGCGAGCAGTACCGGCTTCACCCCGAACACGCCGATCTCGCACCGATGGTGCGTGAGGCGATCCTGCTGGAACTGCCGATCGAGGCCATCGCGTGCCCCCATCCCGATCCGTGCCCCAACCGCCCGCCGGGTCTCGATCGGGCACCCGATGAACCCGCACACGACGACCCGGCCGGACAGACAGACCCGCGCTGGGCACCGCTGGAGGCCCTGCGCCGGGGCCAGGCCGAGTCGCCATGAGGACTTTCAGGCGAGTCAGCTTCGGGGCATGGATGGATAGGCTGCATGGTCCGCTCGAGGAGTCCAGCCGTGGCAGTCCCCAAGAAGAAGACGTCCAAGAGCAAGACGCGTTCGCGTCGTGCAGCGGCATGGCGTCTCAACGAGGCGCCGCGAAGCGTCTGTCCACGCTGTGGCGCCGCGAAACTGCCTCATCGGGTGTGCGGGCAGTGCGGCTGGTACGGCGGTCGTCAAGCCCTCGATATCGCCTGAGCCAGAATCGTGTGACATCGTGCCGGATGGCGTGGACGGGCCCGGGCTCATGACGCAGTCGGTCGCCGTCGACGCCATGGGTGGCGACCATGCGCCCGACGCAGTCGTGCAGGGTGCCCTCGACGCAGCCGCCGACGGACTCAAGGTCGTACTCGTGGGGCGTCGTGACGCCATCGTCGCTGCTGGCGGGGGATCGCTCGACATCATCGATGCATCCGAGGTCATCGAGATGTCCGAGGAGCCGAGCCGTGCCGTGCGGACCAAGAAGGACTCTTCGATCAGCCGTGCTGTGAACGCCGTGCGCGACGGCGAGGCCTCAGCGGTCGTGAGCGCCGGCAATACCGGTGCCGTGGCGGCAGCGGCACTGCTGAGGCTCAAGCGCTTGCCCGGCGTCGCCCGCCCGGCCATAGCGACGGCGTTTCCGGTACCCGGTAGCCGCACGGCCCGCGTCCTGCTCGACTCGGGCGCGATGGCCGACTGCGACGCCCAATGGCTGCACCAGTTCGCCCGTCTCGGCTCGGCCTACAGCCGCATCCGCTTCGGTGTGGCGGCGCCCAGCGTCGGCTTGCTCTCGATCGGCGAGGAGCCCGAAAAGGGCAACCTGCTCGTCAAGGAGACCCACAAGCTGCTGGCGGCCGACGATGAGATCGATTTCTATGGCAACGTCGAAGGCGGCGATCTCCTCGACGGCCCCGTTGATGTCGTGGTCACCGACGGGTTCACCGGCAACGTGCTGCTGAAGTCGCTGGAAGGCACGGCGTCGTTCTTCGTGCGTCTGATTCTCGAGCGTCTCGCCGAGGGCGGGGAGGCGGGTGCGGACGCACTTCGGCTGCTCGCACCGTTGGCCGAAGAGATGAGCGCCGACAATGTCGGGGGAGCGATGCTGCTGGGCGTGCGGGGCGTCTGCGTGATCGCGCACGGCTCGTCGAGCCCGAAGGCCATCACCAGCGCCATCAGAGTCGCACACCGCATGGTCGAGGCCGACTTGCTGGGCGAGCTGGCGGCGGTCAGCCTTCCAGCATCTTGAAGGCTGACGGTAGGCTCACCCGCGCATCTGCAGCACGGATGCGCAAGATCCATCCGTCGTCCCACAGCGGTGCCGACAACAGTGGTACCGCAGCGCCCGAACGCCGAAGACGGCAGGAGTTCTCATGCCCGCTGAAACCCATGTGCGCCAGAATCCCCCCGAACGCGACGAAGTCTTCGACCTCATCTGCAACCAGCTCGCCGACATCTTGGAGTTGGAGCCGTCGCAGGTGGCCGAGTCGTCGTCGTTCGTCGACGACCTCGGCGCCGACTCGCTGGCGCTGATCGAGCTGGTGGAGGCGCTCGAGGAAGAGCTCTCGGACCGCACGGTGGGCTTTCGGATCGAGGACGAGGATCTCGAAGATCTCAAGACTGTGCGCGATGCCATCGACTATGTGATGGAACGCGTCGGCTGACGTGGAGACAGTCGCCGCTGAACGCGCCGAGCTCCGCTGCCTCGAAGAGCGGGTCGGGCATCGCTTCGCCGATCCGGCACTGCTGATTGAGGCGCTCTCCCATCGAAGCTGGTGCAACGAGCACAACAGCTCGGCCGCGAACGACGACGTCGCTGTGTCCAACGAACGCTTGGAATTCCTGGGCGATGCCGTGCTCGGGCTCTGCGTCAGCGAGCATGCCACTGTCCACTGGCCCCATCTCGGCCCTGGCGACCTCAGCGCGGTGCGGTCGGCGGTGGTGAGCGCTGGCGCCTTGGCCGCCGCGGCCCGCGAGTGCGACCTGGGGTCAGCCCTGCTGCTTGGCCGGGGCGAGGCGGCGACCGGGGGAGCTGACCGGGATTCGATCCTCGCCGACGCGCTCGAAGCGGTGCTGGCCGCGGTGTATCTCGACGGGGGCATCGACGCATCCCGCGACGTTGTCGGACACCTGCTGGGGCCGCGCATTGCCGCTGCGGCTGCCGCGCCCGGCGCTCGTGAGGCGAAGAACCGGTTCCAAGAATTGGTCGCTCGACGATTCGGCGCCGAGCCCACCTACGTCGTGGTGGGTTCTGGACCTGCGCACAGGCGGAGTTTCGTGGCCGAGGCCCGTGCCGGAGACGAGATCTGGGGCCGGGGCGAGGGTCCCACGAAGCGAGCCGCGGAGCGCCAAGCGGCCGCAGCCGCGTGTGTGCGGTTTGCCAAGGACTGCAATGACCGATCGACCGTTGCGAAGGAGCCCACTCATGGCTGAATTGCCTGAGATCGAGATTGCCAAGCGCGATCTGGACAAGGAGGTCTCGAACCGCAAGTTCAAGTCAGTCGACGTCCCCGGCACCAAGCGGGCACTGCCGGCGATGCGCTCCAAGCAGCAGTTTGCCGACCTGCTTGTGGGCAAGAAGATCGATTCGGTGTCCCGCGAGGGCTCGCTGATCCACTTCATGCTCGACACCGATGAGATCATGGTCGCGCGCCTCGGCGAGACCGGTTCGTTCCGGCGGGCGACCTCGAGAACCCCGGTTGAGCCCGAGACCAAAGTGATCATGACGTTCACCAAGGGAGGTCAGCTTCGCCTGCTCGACTCCGGTGATGAGGCAACATTGCGAGTCGTCACATGGGCCCGCTACCAGAAGCTCTACCCGGACCGCGACGATCTCGGGTTCGACCCGGTCGACATGCCGATGCCATGGACCGACTTCGCGCTCATGCTGCGAGGCCGTACCGACACCGTGCGAGATCTCCTGCTCGATCCCACGTTCGTCGTGGGCCTCGGGCCGATGTACTCCGATGAGGTGCTGCATGCGGCCCGATTGGGACATGCGCGGGTCGCCAGCGCGCTCAACACCCAGGAGGTCCGACGGCTCTACCGAGCCATCGTCGAGACCGTTCACAACTCGATCAAGTATCGGGGTGCCTCAGTCGGCGGGCACCTCGACATCTTCGGCAAGGCGGGCGGTTTCGATACCTACCTCGAGGTCTTCGGGCGCGCGGGCGAGCGGTGCCGCAACGGCAGGGGCGATGTGCTCACCGCCGTGATCCGGGGCGTGACCCACCACTACTGCAACTATCAGGTGTAGGCCTCCCCGCCCGCGCCTCGAGTCTTTGCCAAACTCGACGCGCTGGCCCCTGCCCCGATTGATCTGAACTAGCTGATCTGAACTGGCCCTGTGTTCCTCCGCTCCCTGACGCTGTCCGGCTTCAAGTCGTTCGCCGAGACCACCACGCTCACGTTCGAGCCGGGCGTCACCGTGGTGGTCGGCCCCAACGGCAGCGGCAAGTCCAACGTCGTGGACGCGATCGCCTGGGTGCTGGGCGCCCAGGGGCCCCGCACGCTGAGGGGCCAGCGGATGGACGATGTGGTCTTTGCAGGCACCGATCGCCGTGTCGCGCTGGGCCGCGCACAGGTCACTCTGGTCATCGACAACGAGTCGCAGACTCTGCCTACCCAGACCGCCGAGGTGGCGATCACCCGCACGCTGTACCGCTCGGGTGAGTCCGAGTACGCGCTCAACGGGACACCCTGCCGCCTGCTCGATCTGCAGGAGCTCCTCAACGACGCCGGAGTCGGCAGGCAGCAGCACATCATCGTGGCCCAAGGCCAGATCACCGGAGTGCTCGCAGCCCAGCCGTCAGAACGTCGTGCGCTCATCGAGGAAGCCGCCGGGGTCCTGAAGTTCCGCCGGCGCAAGGAACGGGCGGAGCGACGGCTCGAGAGCACCGAGACGAACGTGACGCGTCTCGCGGACCTGCAGCGGGAGCTGCGCCGCCAGCTCAAGCCGCTCGAACGGCAGGCAGAAGCCGCACGCCGCCACGCTGAGATCAGCTCAGAGCTGGCAGACCTTCAGCTCTACAACGCAGGACGGGAGCTGGCGGGTTACCAGCAGTCGCAGGCCGTCGCGGATGCAAGGCGGGCGGAGATGCAGGCGGAGCAGGGCGGTGCCGCGACCTCGCTTGCCGAGACCGGCGCCGCGATCGAGGCCGCGCAGAGCCAGCTTGCCGAGCTGACCAGCGAGCCGACCGACCGGCTGTCACGTGTGGCGTCGCTGTCAGAACGGGCTCGCGGCCTCATGGGTCAGACCTACGAGCGGATGCGCTCGGTCGAACGCGAGCGAGACGCCTTGCTCGATTCAGACGTCGTCGCGACGCTCACCGACGAGCACACCCGGTTGTCTGCGGAGATTGCAGAGCTGGATGCTGCGCAGGCAGGCGGCAGGGAGAGGGAGCCTGCAGCCCGATCGGGCTCGGGGGAAGTTCCCGATCGGAAGGTTGACGAGGCAGCGCGTCACGAGGAAGAACTTGACGAGGCCTCGACGGCCGCATCGGAAGCCCAAGCGCGCCTCGACGAAGCGGCCGCAGCCGTGAGGGAGGCCGACGAAGACCAGCAAGCAGTGGTGGAGGAGTTGCAGCGCTGGATCGGACGCTCAGAGGCGTTGAACTCGGCGATCAGCTCGGCTCGGGACGACTCAGGTGTCGAAGCGCTCGGCGGAGTGCTCGGCGTGCTGGGAGTGCTGAGCGACCTGCTCGCCATCGAAGAGGGCTTCGAGGCGGCGGCAGAGGCCGCGGCGCACGGCGCGTTGAGCGCTGTCGTCGTGCGCGATGACGGTGTTGCTTCGGAAGCGCTTGGCGCGCTCGACGCGGCAGGGCTGGCCGGATCGGTGATCTCGCTCAGCGCCGTGGGCGATCCCGGCGAGCCGGGAGTGTCGGTGGGTTCGTCGCCGCTGGGCGCCGGAGACGAGCTCGTGAGGCCGCACGTCGGGGTAGACCCCGACGCACCGGAGGATTGCCACGACCGCATCACGGCGCTGGTGGATGTGCTCATCGGTCACGCGGTGTGCGTGGGAGACGACTGGTCTGCTGCGTACGAGCGGGCATGCGCAGATCGCGACGGCATCTTCGTGACACTCGGCGGGGACCGATTCGGTCCCCGCGGCTGGCGGATCGGCGGCACCGGTGCCGCCGCGGCCGAAGCGGCGCACCAGGAGGCGCAGGGACGCATCGCCGAACTGAGAGACCGGCACCGAGAGAAGGCCGCAGCGCTCGACGCCGCTCGACAGGCGCACCGAGCAGCGCTCGACACCCAGCGCAACGCACGGCGGGCCGTCGAATCGCTGCGGCAGCGGATCGCCGCTGTGTCCGCCAGGCAGGCTGCGCAGGCTCAGGCACTCGAAGCCGGCGCAGCCGCCCAGCAGCAGCGCCGGACTGTCCTCGAGCACCGGCTACGGGCAATAGCTCAGCGCCTCGCGGGCCATGAGTCGTCCCGCACCGCCGCTTCTGCCCGGCTCGAGCGATCCGGGCACATCACCACGGCGCTGGATCGGCTCGCGCTGCTGCTCTCGGGGCGGCGTCACCGTCTCGACGCCGAAGCCGACCGCTTGCGAGCACGCCATGAGGCCCGGACAGCGCTGGTGCACCAGCTCTCCGACCGCCTTGACGCATTGCGGCGTGAGCGCGATGCCATCTCGGCCCGTCAAGAGAGCGTGCGCACTGAGCTAGCTGCCCTGGACGTGAGCGAAGCCGAGCGCAGGACCAAGCGCGACGTGCTGGTCAACACCCTGCGAGCGGAATTCGATGCCGAGCCGGAAACGGCACTCGCAGCACTGCCGCCGCCGTTACCCGATGGCGTCACCGCCAAGGCCCACGAGCGGTCGCTGCGTGCCGATCTCAGCCGGATCGGGCCGACCAATCCGCTGGCGCTGTCCGAGTACGAAGCAGCGTCCGAGCGCCACGAGTTCGTGGCATCCCAGCTGGCCGACGTGCGCAGCAGCCGACGAGAGCTGGGCAAGGTGATCCGGGCAATCGACGCCGAGATCGTGTCGACGTTCGCGGAGGCTTTCGAGGACGTCGCGCGGAACTTCGCGGACCTGTTCGGCACGCTGTTCCCCGGCGGGACCGGCAAGCTCTCGCTGACCGATCCCGACGATCTGCTTGCCTGCGGCGTCGAGCTGGACGTGCGACCGGCCGGCAAGCGGGTCGGACGCTTGTCGCTGCTCTCGGGCGGCGAGCGCTCGCTGGTTGCGCTGACCTATCTCTTCGCGGTGTTCCGCAGCCGCCCCTCGCCCTTCTATGTCCTCGATGAGGTCGAAGCCGCGCTCGACGACGTGAACCTGCAGCGCTTCCTGGATCTCGTGACCGAATTCCGGAGCGAATCGCAGCTGGTCATCGTGAGCCATCAGCGTCGCACGATGGAGTCGGCTGACGTGCTCTACGGCGTGTCGATGCCGCCGGGAGGATCCAGTGTGGTCGTGTCCGAACGGCCGTCAGCCGCCGCAGCGCTCATTGCTGCGGACGGCCCGCTGACAGCCAGCGAGCCCGTCACGGTACCTCGGTAGCCTGCCCGCCCGTGAGCATCAGGGCGGCCGTCGGCGCAGGCGCCATCGTCATCTTCATCGGCGCGATTCTCCTCCTCGGCGGGAGCGACGCCCTGCCCGACGGCTGGCGCATCGCCGTCATCGGTCTCGTGGTGGTGATGTTGGCGCTGATGACGGTGCCCTTCGCGCAGCGCAACAGGCAGCGTCGTGCCGCTTCGTCGAGCCTCCCTTCCCGGCCGGAAATGGCGCCGCCACCCGAGTCTCCGGCCACGCCCACAGCGGCACCGCACCCCGCTGCTGGCACCCGCGGCACAGAACCCGAGCGGGCGCCGGTCACGTTCGCCTCGGGCCTGGCCTCGTCGCGCCGGACTCTGCGGGATCGGCTCGCCTCCATCCGGGGGCGCACACCCGACGCCGAGACGTGGGAGAGCTTCGAAGAAGCGCTGCTCGGCGCCGATGTGGGCGTAGCGACCACGATGGCGACGCTGGATCGGCTGCGCAGCGCGGCTGCCGAAGCCGGCATCACCGAGGGGGACGACCTGCTGAGCGCGCTGGGCAACCAGATGCGCGAGGTGCTCGGTGCGGAGCGATCGCTTGCAACCTCGGTGCCCGGCCGGGACGACGCAACGGCAGTGTGGCTGTTCGTGGGAGTCAACGGCGTGGGAAAGACCACCACGATCGGCAAGGTCGGCCACCGATTCTCGTCGTCGGGCCAGCGCGTCGTCATGGCCGCGGGCGACACGTTCCGCGCTGCGGCTGCCTCCCAGCTGCAGACTTGGGCTGATCGTTGCGGGGCCGAGCTCATCTCGGGCAGCTCGGGCGCAGACCCCAGTTCGGTGGTGCATGACGCCGTCACGGCGGCAGCGGCACGCGGCGCAGACGTGGTGCTCGCCGATACCGCCGGCAGGCTGCAGACCCGCAAGAACCTGATGGACGAGCTCGCCAAGGTGCGCCGGGTCGCGGATCGAGAGCCCGGCGCGGTCGCCGAGACCCTGCTGGTGATCGACGCCACGACCGGCCAGAACGGCCTCAGCCAGGCGCGGGCCTTCGCCGAGGCCACCGATGTGACCGGTGTCGTGCTCACCAAGCTGGACGGCTCAGCCAAGGGCGGCATCGTCTTCGCCATCGAGGCCGAGCTGGGGCTCCCGGTGAAGCTCGTGGGCCTGGGTGAACATGCGGAAGATCTCGTCGATTTCGACCCTGACAGCTATGTCGACGCGCTGCTGGGGGTTGCCGACGAGCCACAGCCCTCCGAGGGGGAATGATCGATGTTCGACACGCTGACTGACCGCCTCTCCGGGACGCTCCGGTCGCTGCGCGGGCGCGGGCGGATGCGCCCGGACGATGTCGACGAGGCACTCGCGGAGATCCGCGTGGCGCTGCTCGAAGCCGATGTGAACGTTCGGGTCGTACGGCAGTTCACCGAGCGGGTCCGCGAACGCAGCATCGGCGGCGAGGTCACTGCCAGCCTGACGCCCGGCCAGCAGGTGACCAAGATCGTCAACGACGAGCTCGTCGCGATCTTGGGCGGCAACCCGCTCAACTTCCAGTTCGCGCCGAAGCCGCCCACGGTCGTGCTGCTTGCCGGACTCCAAGGCTCGGGCAAGACTACTGCCGCAGCCAAGCTGGCTCAGTGGTGCAAGTCCCAGGGGCGCAACCCGCTGCTGGTGGGTGCCGACCTGCAGCGCCCCGCGGCCGTCGAACAGTTGCGGACGCTGGCCCGCAGCATCGACACGGAGGTCTGGAGCGAGCCGGGCGACCCTGTGGCCTGCGCTGCAGGAGGGCTCGCACATGCCCGCCAGGCCGGGCGCGATGTGCTCATCGTGGACACTGCAGGCCGCCTGGCGATCGACGTCGAGCTCATGACCGAGGTGGCCCGCATCTCCGACGCGGTGGAACCGCACTACACGTTCCTCGTCGTGGACTCGATGGTCGGCCAGGACGCCGTGTCGACTGCCGAGGCGTTTCACGCCACGCTCGAGGTCGACGGCATCATCCTGACCAAGCTCGACGGCGATGCGCGCGGCGGCGCCGCGCTGTCTGTCGCCGAGGTCGTCGGCCGCCCGGTGGCGTTCGCGTCGGTCGGCGAGAAGATCGACGACTTCGAGCAGTTCCACCCCGACCGCATGGCCAGCCGGATTCTGGGCATGGGCGACGTGCTCACGCTCATCGAGAAGGCCGAGCAGGTCTACGAGGAGGCTGAAGCCGAAGCAGCCGCGCAGCGACTGGCCGAGGGCACCTTCACGCTCGACGATTTCGTGGACCAGCTCAGGCAGCTGCGCAAGATGGGGAACCTGCAGAGCATCGTGCAGATGATGCCGGGCATGTCCGATCAGGTCCGCGATGCCGAGATCGACGACGACCGGATCACCATGGCCGAGGCGATCGTGCTGTCGATGACGCCGGCCGAGCGAGTGTCGCCGGAGATCATCGATGCGTCCCGCCGGGCTCGCATCGCTGCGGGAAGCGGCACATCGTCGGCACAGGTCGGCAACCTGCTCAAGCAGTTCACCCAGATGCGCAAGATGATGGGCGGGATGATGGGGCTGGGCTCCAAACGCCGGCCGGCGGGCCGCAAGGCTGCTCGCAAGCGTGGTCGGGGCTCGGGCCGCGCCGGCGGGAGCCGCGCCGGCGGCGGGGGACGGGTGTCGCCCAAGGGTTCGGGACCCAAGGCTGGCACCAAACCGCTCAGCGACGCGATCGACTGGGAAGCACTGGACTTGAAGCTGCCCGGTCGCTGAGCGACTCCGGCGCGGCCGATCCGTGCTGTCGCGTCGGGGGCGACGGGCTGGCGTCCCGTTATCCTCGTTCGTCGGCGTGTCGGCCCATCGGAGTGTCACACCAAGCCACACCCCATGTGTCGGCTCGCCCGCCCCCACAGGCCCCCAAACTCGTATTCACCTCACCGGGAGCAACATGGCCGTTCGTCTGCGCCTCAAGCGCACCGGCAAGAAAAAGCAGCCCAGCTACCGCGTCGTCGCTGTGGACAGCCGCAAGCCCCGCGACGGCCGCGTGCTGGAAGTCATCGGCACCTACGATCCTCGCCAGGAGCCATCGGCGATCTCGATCGTCAACGAGCGCGCCGTCCACTGGCTCAGCCACGGGGCGCAG
This sequence comes from Acidimicrobiia bacterium, assembly GCA_022828045.1. Classification (GTDB taxonomy): domain Bacteria; phylum Actinomycetota; class Acidimicrobiia; order Acidimicrobiales; family Poriferisodalaceae; genus Poriferisodalis. The sequence continues at coordinate 14,760 of JAJEIW010000173.1, forward strand.
CCGAGCGAGACCGTCTCGAAGCTGCTGACGATCTCCGGTGCGTGGGACGACTTCCGCTCGGCATCCGAACCGACTGCCGCGGCGGCCGGAGCGGCCGTCGCCGAGCCGTCGCCCGATGTCGCGTCGGCGGTCCCCGTGCCTGACTTGGTCCTCGACGGCCCCGCAGAGGGCGACGATCCCTCGCCAGCCGACGCAGCGCCAGCCAACGCAGCGGCAGCAGATGCTGAGCCGCAGAACGACGAGGAGGACCGGTGACCACTGCAGAAACCGGCGCCGAAGCCGAGACCACCGCTGCCGAAGAGGTGCTGCTGTACCTCATCGCCCAGCTCGTGGAGCATCCCGACCAGGTCGAGGTCGAGATTGCCGAGTCGGGATCGAAGCTGAGCCTGACGGCGACCGTGAGCTCCGAGGACATCGGCCGGGTCATCGGCAAGCGAGGACGCGTCGCCAACGCCATCCGCACGCTGGTGCGCGCTGCCGCCCATCGCGATGGCGTCGGGGTCGAAGTCGACTTCCGGGACTGACTCCGGCATTCCGGAGGCCGAGCTGTCCGGACTGCTGGAAATAGCGACGATCGGTCGCGCACACGGAGTGCGGGGCGAGGTCGCTGTGTACCCGGTCACCAACCGCCTCGAGCGATTCGATACTGGTTCGGTGCTTGTGACCGCAGCGGGACCCAGGGCCGTCGCCCGCGCCCGCGCCGACGGCAATCGTTGGCTGGTCAGATTCGAAGGCATCGACGACCGGGATGCGGCAGCGGCGCTGACCGGAACGACCGTGTTCGCCGAGCCGCTCGCAGACCCCGACGAGCTGTGGGTGCACGACCTGTGCGGCGCCACGGTCGTCGATCAGCGGGGGGAAGCTGCCGGTGTCGTGACCGCGGTCGTGTCGAACCCGGCGGCGGACCTGCTCGAGCTGGACACGGGCCACCTGGTGCCGCTGACGTTTGTGGTGCGCTGCGAATCCGGCGTGGTTCGCGTGGAGGTGCCCGATGGGCTCTTCGAACTCGATCAGCGCTGAAGGCAGCTCCGCAGCCCCCCACGGCAGCAGCTTGCGCATCGACCTGTTCTCGATCTTCCCCGCCGAGCTTGACGCGATGTGCGATCTGAGCATTCTCGGACGGGCCCGCCAGCGCGGCCTGATGGACATCCGCTGCTGGGACCTGCGTCAGGCCACCTCGGACGTCCATCGCACCGTCGACGACGCTCCCTTCGGGGGAGGGCCGGGCATGGTGCTGATGCCCGAACCGGTCTTTGCCGCAGTCGAGGAGGTGTCGCCGCCGCGGCCGCTGCTGCTGCTGGATGCCGGGGGTCGGCGCTTCGATCAGGCCATGGCCGCAGAGCTTGCGGCAACAGGAGGCTTCAGCCTGCTGTGCGGTCGCTACGAGGGCGTCGACGAGCGCATCCGCACCGATCTCGTGGAAGGCTCGGTCTCGGTGGGCGATGTGGTGCTCGCCGGCGGCGAATTCGCCGCGATGGTCGTGACCGAGGCAGTCGCGCGGCTGGTGCCGGGCGTACTCGGCAATACCGCATCGAGTTCTGATGAGAGCTTCTCTGCGGGACTGCTGGAGTACCCGCACTGGACGCGCCCCGCGCAGTTCCGCGGCCTCGACGTACCCGAAGTGCTGCGCAGCGGGGATCACGCACGCGTTGCCCGCTGGCGCCGGGCCATGGCGCTGGTCCGCACGGCGCGCGAACGCCCGGATCTGCTGGCCGAGCGCGGCATCAGCAATCCCGACCGCGAGCTGCTCGCAGAATTCGGCCTCGAGATTCCCGAGGACGGCTAGCCGCGAGCGTCATCGGCGGCAGGCACGATGCCGCATCGGGGGGCCAGACCATTAGCCTCCAGAGGCCGTCGCCACGCCGATCTCGGGAGTCGGGCCGCCATGGGAAGCACCGATCTAGTCGACCAGCCTCGCCTGCGCGATGACCATCCGGACTTCGGTCCCGGCGACACGGTCCGCGTCCACGTCCGGGTCGTGGAGGGCAACCGGCGCCGCACCCAGGTCTTCGAGGGATACGTGATCGCTCGTCAGTCCTCGGGCATCAGCGAGACGTTCACCGTGCGCAAGCTCAGCTTCGGGGTGGGCGTCGAGCGCACCTTCCCACTGCATGCGCCGACGATCGCCAAGATCGAGCGCGTCGCGGTCGGCGATGTGCGCCGGGCCAAGCTGTACTACCTGCGCGATCGCGTGGGCAAGGCGGCCCGGGTCCGCGAGAAGCGCTTCTAGAGATCGCTTCGAGAGACATCGCGCCGACGCGGCAAGGTGCGGCGGCGCGGTGAGCGCTCAGCGTCAAGCGCTGGGGCGCTACGGAGAACGCCTGGTCGAGCGTTGGTATGCCGAGCGCGGCTACCGCGTGCTCGAGCGCAACTGGCGCTGCGCCGCGGGTGAGCTGGATCTCATCGTCACCGACGGGTCGCAGCTCGTGGTGTGCGAGGTGAAGACCCGCTCGAGCGGCCGCTTCGGCACCGGCTTCGAGGCGATCACGGCGCGCAAGCAGCAACAGGTTCGCCGCGTGGCGGCGGAGTACCTGCGCCAGCGGGGAGGCTGGCGCGGGCCGATCCGCTGCGACGCAGCGTCCGTCATGGGCCGGACAGTCGAAGTCCTCACCGGCGCGTTCTGAGCGAGCCAGCGTCTTTCGCTAGAGGCCGCGCCGATAGGTGAGCCTTCTCGCTGTCGCACCAGTCGTTTCCCGCTCTTGTTCGCCATTCTTGTTCGACACGGGCTCACGGGCCGCTCGGGCCACGGCTTCGCACCTTGCTTCCCACTCCTGTTCGCTGCGCTCACGGGCCGCTCGGGCCGGGGCTCAGCCTCTCAGCCCACCGGCCGTCGGCGGTCCCGCGCCGCCCAGCAGCCCCAATGCCAGTGGCGCCGCAGATCGACGGCGTCGAGCGGCACCACCACCACATGGCCCACGCCGACCTCGATCGTTCTGGCGCAGCCGGCGCAGGTGTAGCGCTTGGTGGCTTGGTAGGGCTGCACGCGACGCACCTCGAAGCCCGGCACCGGTTCCAGAACCCGCATCTGCCGACCCATCCGCTCAGCCGACCAGCGCCCACACGACGAGCCCGGCCGCGACGATCGTCGCAGCGGCAACGAGCACGTAGTCGACGCGTGTCGTGCGGTGCTTGCGATACGGGTCGTAGCCCATCACAGCAGTATCGCCGCCCCCCGCCCAGTATCGGCGCCCAGCACCGGCGCCCAGTACCGGAGTTGCCTCGGATTCGAGAAAATCACTGGACTGCACCGGCGGTGCGTGATCTACCGTGGGTGGCGAGGTCGCCGTGGCAGCGGGGCTCGCCCGGGCTGCAGCACGACCCAATGATGTGATCGTGGCCCCCGGCGGGCCTCCTCGAAGAATCCGGACGGCGCTCGCTGCGAGCCGCGTCCGCTCTCAGTTGCTGGAGGAGGCCCATGCTGGCTACTGCAACGGCCGCGACGCTCGTCGGCGTGGACGGCCACATTGTCACCGTCGAAGTGCACGTCACCGATGGTCTGCCCTCGTTCACGATCGTCGGCCTGCCCGATGCCGCTTGCCGCGAGGCACGAGATCGGGTGCGGTCCGCCGTGCTGTCGTCGGGACTCGAATGGCCCCAGCGTCGAGTCACCGTCAACCTTGCGCCGTCGGGTCTGCGCAAGGGCGGCGCGGGCCTGGATCTGGCGATCGCCGTGACGTACCTGGCAGTCACCGAGCAAGTGCCGGCTGCTTCGCTCGACGGCAAGGCCTTCGTCGGCGAGCTGGGTCTCGACGGGGCGATACGGAACGTGGTGGGTGTCGTGCCGCTCGTCGACGCGCTGCGCGACCGCGCCGTGGTGATTGCGCCGGAGTCCTATCACGTCGCCATCGCCGCAGATCCCAGCGAGGTCTGCACCGCCCGGAATCTGGGCCAGCTCGCATCGGTGCTGGCTGGCCGGTCGCCGTGGCCCGATCCGCCGCCGGATCCGCCCCGGCCCCGGTGCCTGGCGGTGCCCGACTTCGGCGATGTCGTCGGGCAGCCGCTGGCGCGCCGGGCTATCGAGGTTGCCGCTGCAGGCGGTCACCACCTGCTGATGCTGGGGCCACCCGGAGCTGGCAAGACAATGCTGGCGCGCCGCCTGGTGGGACTGCTGCCCGAGCTCGGCCCCGAGCGCGCCTTGGAGGCGACCCGGGTCCAATCGGCAGCCGGGCTGCCGCTGCCAACAGGCCTCGCGACCCGTCCGTTGCTTCGCAGCCCCCATCACACCGCAACCATGGCGTCACTCATCGGCGGCGGCTCGGCGGCGATCCGCCCCGGGGAGGTTTCCCTCGCACATCGCGGGGTGCTGTTTTTGGACGAGCTCGGCGAGTTCGCGCCGAGCGTGCTCGACGCGATGCGCCAGCCGCTCGAAGAAGGCGTGGTGCGGGTGAGCCGGGCGGCGGGCTCCTGCGAGTTTCCTGCCCGTTTCCTGCTGGTGGCCGCCATGAACCCCTGCCCGTGCGGGCAGGCGGGCCGACCCAACGCCTGCCGCTGCTCTGACTACGTCAGGCAGCGGTACCTGCGGCGGCTGTCCGGGCCGCTGCTCGACCGCTTCGACCTCCGAGTGCAGGTGCAGCGCCCCGACCCGGACCAGCTGCTCGACGGCACCCGCGGCGAGTCCACCGAGACGGTCGGCGCCCGGGTGGCTGCAGCCCGCGACCGAGCCGCCGCCCGGGGGGTGGAGTCCAACGCCGAGCTCTCGGGCCTCCAGCTCGAACGTCACGCCCCGCTCACCGCCTCGAGCCGCGACGAGCTGCGCAAGCGCCTGCGGCAGGGGCTGCTCAGCGGCCGCGGCCTCAAGCGAGTCCGTTGCGTCGCGCTGACGCTGTGCGACCTCGCGGGCGATGAGCCGCCGATCGATGCTGAACGCCTGAACGAAGCGCTGACGCTCCGGGCGAGCGTCGGCAATCTGCACACACCCGCCGCGGCGAGATGACGGGCTACGTGGATGCCGCGCCGACCGACGGTGACGCTGCAGCAGAGCTCGGCGCCCTGGCAGAGCTGTGCTCGCTGCCTCGTGTCGGTCCAGCGCGCCTGCGTGCCCTGTTGCGCGACCGCAGCGCTCTCGACGCGATCTCCGACTTGCGCCGCGGAAATGCAGCGACGCTGGCAGCGCTGGGCGCATGCCGCGGCATGGATTCAGCACTGTTGTCGACATGGCAGCGGCGTGCAGCGGCCGCGACAGCCTCCGCAGCGCGCCACGGTCGGCCGGTCGGCGCCGAATTGCTCGACGCGCACGCCGCCGCCGGGGTGTGGCTGCACGCGCCATCGGCCGGCGGCGCCGCCGAGCTGTGGGAGACAGATCCCGAACCTCCAGCGGTGCTGTTCGGCCGTGGCGCGCCCGTCGATCTCGCCCGGCGGAGAGTCGGCATCGTGGGCACGCGCCGCTGCAGCGCGTATGGGCGCACCGTTGCGCAGATGCTCGGCGACGCTCTCGCCGCGCACGGCGTTGCCGTCGTCTCGGGTCTGGCCACGGGCATCGACGGCATCGCCCAGCGAGCAGCTCTCGATGCGGGCGGCCCGGTCATCGGCGTCGTCGGCAGCGGGCTCGATTGCGTCTATCCCGCCGCGAACCGGGCTCTGTGGGCCGATGTCGGCGAGCACGGCACGTTGCTCAGCGAATACCCGCTGGGCACGCACCCAGCGGCGTGGCAGTTCCCCGCACGCAACCGCATCGTGGCCGCATTGTGCGAGCTGCTCGTCGTGGTCGAGTCCGGCCCATCGGGCGGCTCGATGTACACAGTCGAGGCCGCAGTCGAACGCGGCCGCACCGTGATGGCCGTTCCGGGTCCGATCACCAGCAGCGCCTCGAGCGGGACGAACCGGCTGCTCGCCGAGGGATGCGCCCCCGTGTGCGACACCGACGACGTGCTGCTGGCGCTGGGCACAACGGCCGGGGGCGCCGCTGTGACCCCGGTCGTACCGCTGCCCGACGATCCGCTCGAACGCGAGCTGCTGGGCGAGCTCACCGCCGGCGGGCGCTCGGTCAACGAGTTGGCGCTGTGCGTCGAGGCATCGCTCGCGGAGCTGGCCACGGCGCTCGGGCGGCTGCATCTGGCGGGATGGGTCACCGAGACCGGTGGGTGGTGGGAGAAGGCCCGCTGATGTCACCGCTCGGACCCGCCGCTGGGCGTCATCTGTACTGTGGTTCTGGTGGCGGATGCGCCCCTGGAGTGGCGAGTCGGAGAATTCGTGCTGTCGCTGACAGCGGCGTCCGAGGCGACCAAACGCGCCTACCGGACCGACGTGAGCCAGTTCGCCGAGTGGGCCTCGCGCGCTGGCCTCGGCTCGCCCGGCGACGTCGACCGGCGCTGGCTGCGGCGCTACGTCGCGTTCCTGTCGGTGCGCGGCCTGTCCCGGCGGTCGGCGGCGCGCAAGGCTTCAGCGCTCCGGCGCTACTTCGGCTGGCTCGTACGCGACGGCGCCATCGGCCGCGACCCCTCCATCGCGCTCGCCGCCCCCGCCGGCACCGGACGCCTGCCGCGTGTGCTCGGGGCGTCCGAGGTCTCCGAGATGCTCGGCGACGGCACAGTGCCCGACGACGCGACCGAGCTGCGCGACCGGCTCGTGCTCGAGCTGCTCTACGGCAGCGGGCTGCGGGTCACCGAGATGTGCCAGCTCGACCGTGGCGCCTATCGGGTGGGCGACCGTCACCTCGAGGTGATCGGCAAGGGCGGCAAGCACCGACGCGTTCCGCTCAGCGATCCGTCCATCGAGATGCTCGCCGCATGGCGCAACGGCGGAAGCGACGATTTCGATGCGCAGCGTCTGGGTCGCCCTGCCGATCGCGATCCGGCAGCCCTGATCGTGAACCTGCGCGGCAAGCGGCTGGGGCCACGCGACGTGCAGCGGATCCTGGACCGCCACGCAGCGCTGCCGACCCACCCGCACGCCCTGCGGCACACCTACGCCACGCACTTGCTCGACGGGGGCGCCGACCTGCGGGTGGTGCAGGAGCTGCTCGGCCACCAGCGGCTCGCGACCACCCAGATCTACACGCACCTCAGCAGGGAACGCCTGCGAGAGGTCTACGAGTCGGCCCACCCGCGCGCCTGAGCCGCGCGGCCACCCGGCTCTCGCCGGGCTCTCGCCGGCGCCGGCCGCTCGGGGGTGCCCGAGCGTCGGGCGCATCGACGCTGCTCGCGGCCGTGTGCGCCGTGGTGCTGATCGCCGGCACTGCTGAGGCCCCTGCGCAGACGGGGCCGTCGCCGTCCTACATCTGGCCGGTGAACGGGACTGTCGTCGATCCGTTCCGACCTCCGTCGCACGCCTACGGACCGGGCAATCGCGGCCTCGAGTTCGCGACACAGCCCGGAGCGCCGTTCTGGGCGGCGAGCGACGGCGTGGTCAGCTTCGCCGGCCCGGTCGGAGGGCGGCTGCACGTCACGGTCAGCCATCCCGACGGCCTGCGTGTCTCCTACTCCGGGGTAGCGACCATCGGGGTCGACCGGGGTGAGCGGGTACGGCAGGGCCAGAGGCTCGGAACGGTGTCGGACCGGCTGCATGTCGGCGTGCGCACCGGAGAGGTCTACCTCGATCCAGCCCAGATATTCGAGCCCTCCCCCGGCGCAGGCCTTCGCCGATCTGGTGGGCACCCGAGGCTCGTGCGATCCGCAGACTCCGTGTACCGGCTGCAGCTGCGCTGGTTACACTCCAGCGCTGGCATTGCGGTGCTGTGAGGTCCACACCATCGGGGACCCTGTCTCGGAGAGCTCGGGCCACACCTCCGCCGCAGCGCAACGACCCAAATGGCTGACCCAAATGGCTGATCAGCCGGGGCGACCCCACGGTCACCGCTGCCCGCAGCGGTGTCGACCCCGGTGCAGAAGCGCGAACCGTGGGGAGGAGCACCCATGTCCGCTGTCGTGACCATGTCCGACTTGCTCACCGCCGGAGTCCACTTCGGCCACCAGACCCGTCGATGGAATCCCAAGATGGAGCGCTTCTTGTGGGGCGAGCGCAACGGGATCTACATCATCGACCTGCGCCAGACGCTCGAGTTGCTGGAACAGGCCTACGGCTATGTGCGCGACACGGTGGCCGCAGGCGGGACGATCCTGTTCGTCGGCACCAAGCGCCAAGCGCAGTACCCGATCCAGCGCCACGCCAACGCCTGCGGCATGCCGTACGTCAACCAGCGTTGGCTCGGCGGGATGCTCACCAACTTCCGCACCATCCGCGGCCGGGTCACCAAGATGCTCGAGTACGAGCGGATGCAGGCAGCCGGCGACTTCGACAACATGCCGAAGAAGGAAGCTCTCCTGCACATGCGCGAGCTCACCAAGCTGCAGCGCAACCTCAACGGCATCCGCAACATGGACAGGCTGCCCGATGCTGTGTTCGTGCTCGACACGCCCAAGGAGCACATCGCCGTGGCCGAGGCGGTCAGGCTGAAGCTGCCGGTGGTCGCGGTGGCCGACTCGAACTCGGATCCCGACCCGATCAGTTATGTGATCCCAGGCAACGACGACGCCATCCGCTCGACCGAGCTGCTGTGCCGGGTCATGGCGGACGCAGCGCGGGAGGGCCGCTTCATGGCCGAGCACAGCGGCGTCACGATGCCCGCTGCGGGGGAGCGCTCGCCCGAGGAGGAGGCGCGGATCGCAGCGCAGCAGGCCGAGGCGCAGCGTGCGGCACTGGCTGAGGCCACCGCACGCGAGGCTCGCATCGCAGCCGATCAGGCTGCCAAGGCAGCGGCCGCAGCAGCAGTGCCCGACATGAGCTCGTCGGCGGTCCCATCGACATCCGCTGATGCCGCCATCGCGGCCCCCGCTGCTGGCGATGCCGCCGCAACTGGCGAGGCCGAGACTGACAGTTCCGAAGGTGCCGCCGACGCCTCCACGACGACCGCCGAGTCAACCGAATCGACCGAATCAACCGATTCGACCGGAACAGAAGGAGCCGCCTGACATGGCAGCGTTCACAGCGAAGGACGTCCAAGCCCTGCGCAAGGCCACGGGCGCCGGCATGATGGATGCCAAGAATGCGCTGACCCGCTTCGAAGGCGATGCCGAAGCCGCGGCCCAGTGGCTGCGCGAGAACGGCATCGCCTCCTCCGCGGCGCGAGCAGGTCGCGACAACAGCGACGGCGTCGTCGTGGCCCGTGTCGTCGAGCGCGGCAACGGTTCGGTGGGCGCCATCGTGGAGCTGCGCTGCGAGACGGATTTCGTGGCGAAGTCGGATGGATTCCAGGCCTTGGCGGATCAGCTCCTCGACACTGTGCTCGGCGAAGGGTCGAACGCTGTCGCCGCTTCCGCCGACGCGATCGACGATCTCAAGATCACCCTCAAGGAGAACATCGCAGTGGGGGCTGTCGAACGCTACGAGGCTCCCGCAGGCTCCTGCCTCGACGCCTACGTCCATCAGCAGAACGGCCGCGGCGTCAATGCCGTGCTCGTCGAGATCGACGGAGCGACACCGGAGGTCGCTCACGATGTTGCGCTGCACATCGCCAGCAGCAGACCGACGTACATCCAGCGCTCGGACGTGCCCGCCGGCGTGCTGGACCGCGAACGAGCGACGCTCGAAACCCTGAGTCGCAATGAGGGCAAGCCCGAAGCTGCGCTCGACAAGATCGTGGAAGGCCGCTTGGTGGGCTTCTTGCGTGAGCACACTCTGATGGAGCAGAAATTCGTGAAAGACGAGAAGCGGACGATCGCCGATCTGGTCGGGGGCGCAAGCGTGACGCGCTTCGCCCAGATCGAGATCGGACGCTGAGCGCACCGATGACCGCCGCCCGCTCAGACGTGCCGCCGGACGAGCAGGCGGGGCCCTTTGAGCCGCTGCGCCCCCGTCATCGCAAGCAGGCGGCGTGGAAGCGAGTGGTGCTGAAGCTGTCCGGCGAAGCTCTCGCCGACAAGGGCGGCAACAACGTCAGTTCGTCGGTCGTCGATCAGCTCGCGTCGGAGATCTCCGATGTCTGGGTGTCATTCGAAGTCGACATCGCCGTCGTGGTCGGGGGCGGCAATATCTGGCGTGGCATGGCGGGCTCGATCGGCGGCATGGATCGTGCCCAGTCCGACCACATGGGCATGCTGGCCACCGTCATCAACGCGCTGGCGCTCCAGGACGCGCTCGAACGCCGGGATGTGCCGACCCGGGTCATGACAGCGATCGGGATGGCCCAGATAGCCGAGCCCTACATCCGCCGGCGCGCCGTCCGCCACCTCGAGAAGGGGCGCGTGGTGATCTTCGCGGCGGGCACCGGCAACCCGTTCTTCACGACCGATACAGCTGCGGCGCTGCGCGCTGCCGAAGTCGACGCCGACGTCGTGCTGAAAGGCACTCACTCGGGCATCGACGGCGTGTATACGTCCGACCCGCAGACAGATCCCGACGCCAAGCTGCTCAGCGAGGTCACGTTTCTCGAGGTGCTCTCACAGGAGCTTGCGGTGATGGACTCAGCGGCCATCGCCGTCTGCAAGGACAACGCCACTCCCATCGTCGTCTTCGACTTGATGACGCAGGGCAACTTCCGCAGCGTTGTCGAAGGCGAGGCGTTGGGCACGCTGGTGCGATAGATCCCAAACACGCGAATACCGGTGTGGGGTTCCGGCCCTGCGTGGGTGGGCGGGAGTACGCTGGTCAGGTGAGCGAATTCGCCGCCGATATCTGCGCGGACGCTCGCCAGCGAATGGGCGGCGCCGTCGAGCACGCTCGTGCCAACTTCGCCACCGTCCGCACGGGCAGAGCAACGCCGGCACTCGTCGAGAAGCTCACGGTCGACTACTACGGCGCCAATGTCCCCCTGCAGCAGCTCGCGGGCTTCTCCGTGCCCGAAGCGCGCATGCTGGTCATCCAGCCATTCGACCGTGCGGCACTCGATGCGATCTCCAAGGCGGTCATGGAGTCTGACCTGGGAATCAATCCTTCCAGCGACGGCCATGTCCTGCGGCTCGTGTTCCCCCCGCTGACCGAAGATCGGCGCAGAGATCTGGTACGCGTGGTGAAGCAGATGGCCGAAGATGGGCGCGTCGCGGTGCGCAACCTGCGTCGCAGCGCTCGTCACGATCTCGATACGCTCGAAAAGGAGAAGGAGATCTCCTCCGACCAGAAGCGCAGCTTCGAGAACGAGCTCGATGCCGATACCGCAAAGTTTGTGGGTGACATTGACCGGGCGCTGGACGCCAAGGAGCAGGAACTCCTCGAGGTTTGATCGAGCAGGTGTTGAGGTAGATGTCCGAGAGCAGCGAGCATCCGCCGAGAGAACCCGATGATGCTCCACACGATCCTGCTGCCGCCGAGGAGACGCTGGGCGCGACGCGCCCGCTGGTGAACTTCGAGTCGGCAGGCACCGGTGCACCAGACCCTTCGGCTGGGTCTGATGCGCCTCCTGCGTCGGCCGCGGAACCAGAGCGACGCGGCGGCTCACGCTTGTTCCCGCAGCTGCCCGACGACCCGCGCCTCGCTCCCCAAGCTGCCGAGGCGCCCCAGGATCCTGATCCAGATCCGGCCGGCTACGAGCCGCTGTTTGATCCGCCGGCCGCAGAGGCCACGCCACAGGCTCCGCAGCCAGCGGTCGCGGCAGCCCCGGCTGAGGTCCCCGAAGTCGGCGAGACCGAGGCTCCCTCTGAGGCCGGCGCGGCGACATCCGAACCTGATCGCTTCGCTGAATGGGCCCGGCTCGATGCATCCGCATCGCACTGGCGCGAGGGAAGCCAGGACTATGAGGAGCGTGGAGTCGTGAGCGACGAAGCCCGAACTGTGTTGCACAACGGTCCGCAGAACGCGGGCCGCAGCGGTCGCAACCTGCCAGCAGCCATCGCCGTCGGCATTGCGCTGGCCGCGCTGTTCTTCGGCGCGCTCTGGCTCGGCGAAGCCGCCATCGTCGCGCTCATCGTCGTCGTGCTGGTGCTCGCCGCGGCGGAGTTCTACCGCGCAGCACGGCCTCTCGGGTACCGGCCGGCGACCCTGGCCGGTCTCGTCGGGGTCGGCGGCCTCACGGTCGGGGTCCATCTGCGCGGTGTCGAGGCCTACCCGATCGTGCTGGCGACTGCCGCGGTGACGATCTTCTGCTGGTTCCTGCTCGGCATCGAGCGTGATCACCCCACCGCCAACCTCGCCATCACTGCGCTCGGGCTCCTGTGGATCGGCGGGCTGGGCTCGTTTGCCGCGTTGATGCTGCGCGAGCCGAACGGCGATTCGCTGCTGATCGCGGCCGTGATCGGCACCGTCGTCTATGACGTCGGCGGCTTCGTGGTCGGCCGCACCACTGGTCAGAGCCGACTCGCGCCGCGCATCAGCCCCAACAAGACCCATGAGGGTCTCATCGGGGGCATCGTGCTGTCGGTCGTCGTGACGACGCTGGTGATGAACCGGTTCCCTGGCGTGTTCCCGTGGACCGGGAGCCTGCTCGACGCGCTGTGGCTGAGCCTCGCCGTCGCCCTCGCCGCGCCGTTGGGCGACCTGTCCCAGTCGTTGGTCAAGCGCGATGTCGACGTGAAGGACATGGGCAACCTGCTGCCCGGCCACGGCGGCGTCTTCGACCGCTTCGACGCCCTGCTGTTCGCATTGCCGGCGGCGTACTTCGTCGGCACATACGTCGTCGGGTAGTCCCGTGGGCGCGACGACTGTCGCAGTGCTCGGCTCGACGGGTTCGATCGGCACTCAGACGCTGGAGGTGGTGCGCGCGGAGCCTGATCGCTTCAGCGTCGCGGCGCTGGCCGCGCACAGATCGGTGCGTGAGCTCGCTTCGCAAGCCGCGGAGTTCCGGCCCGCGGTCGTGGGCATCGGCGATCAGGAACTGGCCGCAGAGCTCACGTCGGCAGTTCCCGCTGGCAGCGAGGTGGTGGCGGGCCCCGATGCCTTCGCCGCCCTCGCTGGTACGGCCGATGTCGTTGTGAACGGCGTCGTCGGATTTGCCGGCTTGGGCGTCACGCTGGAAGCGCTCGGTGCGGGGCGGCGGTTGGCGCTGGCAAACAAGGAGAGCCTGATTGCCGCAGGGCCGCTCGTGCAGCCGCTGCGATCGCGGCCCGGTGCGGAGTTGATCCCGGTGGACAGCGAGCACAGCGCCGTGCACCAGTGCCTGGCGGGTGAGCCGTCTCCGCCGGAACGGCTGATCCTCACCGGCAGCGGTGGTCCGTTCCGGGGCCGCAGCGCCGACGAGCTGCGCGAGGTCACCGTCGCCGATGCGCTGGCTCATCCCACCTGGTCGATGGGTCCGAAGATCACTGTCGATTCCTCGACCCTCATGAACAAGGGGCTCGAGGTCATCGAGGCACACGAGCTGTTCGGCGTCGACTACAGCTGCATCGACGTGCTCATCCAGCCCCAGTCGGTGGTCCACTCGATGGTCACCTTCGGCGACGGCAGCACGGTCGCGCAGCTCTCCATGCCGGACATGCGCCTGCCGATCGGCTATGCCCTGGCCTACCCCGAGCGCATCGACACGCCGTTCGGCGCGGTCGATTGGGCAGCGCTCGGCAGCCTCACCTTCGAGCTCCCCGACGCCGGTACGTTCCGGTGCTTGGGATTGGCGTACGAGGCGGGCCGGGTCGGCGGCACCGCACCGGCGTGGTTGAACGGCGCCAATGAGTGCGCCGTCGGGGCATTCCTGGACGGACGTCTGTGCTGGCACGAGATTGCCAGCGTCATCGAGCACGCCATGGGACACCACGACGGCGCAGCCGCCGACAGCGTCGAGGCCGTGATTGCGGCCGACAGCGCCGGACGCCGACATGCCGCTGATGCCGTGAAGCGGGCCGGCTCATGAAGGGCTACTCGACCGACGAGTTCGGGTCCGAGGCGGCCCAGCACTCCACTGCGCAGAGTCCTGCGGTGCGCGGGCTCGGGTGGATCGCGGCCCTCGTAGTGCTCGTTTGCCTGGCTTGGCAGTGGCCGCTGGCTGTCGGCGCGGCAGCAGTCCTCGCCGGTGTCCTGCTGATGCACGAGCTGGGCCACTACGTCACCGCCCGCGCGGTCGGCATGAAGGTCACGGATTTCTTCCTGGGCTTCGGCCCGCGGCTGTGGAGTATGCGGCGAGGCGAGACCACCTACGGCTTGCGGGTCTTGCCGCTGGGTGCCTACGTGCGCATCATCGGCATGTCGCGCGCCGACACGGTCGACCCCACCGACGAGCGTCGCTCGTTCCGCGCGCAGAGCTATCCGCGCCGGCTGCTGGTGGTGTGTGCGGGGTCGCTCATGCACCTGTGCATGGCGCTGGTCGCATTCGGGCTGCTGCATTCGGTCTTCGGCGCGCCCGACTACGGCTCGAATCGCTGGCAGGTCGCCGAGGTCATGAGCACGCGAGACGGCATCGTCCTGCCCGCAAGCGCGGCTGGCGTCGAGGTGGGAGATCGCGTCGTGGCGGTCAATGGCGTTGCCACCGAGGACTGGAACGACTTCGTGTCCCAGATCCAGTCCCGACCCGGGGAACAGGTGCTGCTCGAGATCGAGCGCGGCGGTGTCAACCGAAGCGTCAAGACCACGTTGGCGACAAGCCCTGAGACGGGATCGGGCCTGCTGGGCGTGCGCGCCGAGGCGGCGATCCTGTACGAGACAGTCCCGCTGCCTGCTGCGATCGGCCGGTCGTTTGCCGACCTCGGCACGTCGATTGCCAATTCGGTCACCAGCATCTGGGTGCTGATCTCGAACTTCGACGACGTCGTGGATCGCATCCTGTCCCCGCCGGGCGACCCGTCGGCAAACGAGGATCTGAGCACTCGCCCGCTGTCGGTCTTCGGCATCGTGCAGGTGGGCTCCGACGCATCGTGGGGGTGGTCGGAGCGTTTCGCGTTGTTCGCGTTGGTCAATGTCTTCGTGGGTGTCTTCAACATGATCCCGTTGCCGCCGTTCGACGGCGGTCATGCAGCAGTCGCCACCTACGAGCGCTGGCGCGAGCGCGGCGGGCGTGCCCGTTACATGATCGACCCACGGGCACTGGCACCCCTCGCGATTGCTGTGATGGCGCTGCTCACGTTCTTGGGGGTCGGCCTGCTGTATCTCGATATCGCCAACCCGATCAACCTGTGAGGCCATCGCGGCCATGAGCCTGCCTCGCAGCTACGAGCGACGCCGCACCCGGCAGGTGCATGTCGGCGGCGTCCCCGTCGGGGGCGGTGCGCCCATCTCGGTGCAGTCGATGACCACCACCAAGACCGCAGACGTCGAGGGCACCCTTGCTCAGATCTACGCGCTGGCCGGTGCGGGAGCCGACGTCGTCCGATGCACCGCCAACGACGTCGCCGCCGTCGAGGCACTGGCACAGATCGTGCCCCGGTCGCCGGTTCCGCTGGTTGCCGACATTCACTTCCAGTACCGGCTCGCGCTGGCTGCACTCGATGCCGGGGTCGCCTGCCTGCGGCTGAACCCCGGCAACATCCGCAAGCCGGACCAGATACGTGCTGTAGCCACCGAAGCGGGCGATCGCGGCGTGCCGATCCGCATCGGCGTCAACGGCGGCTCGCTCGACCCCGATATCGAAGCCCGATTCGGCATGACCCCCGCAGCACTGGTGGAGTCCGCCAAACGCGAACTCGGCTATTTCTCCGATGTGGGCTTCAGCGACGTCAAGATCTCGGTGAAGGCGAGCGATGTGACGTTGATGGTGGAGTCCTACCGGATGCTCGCCGACGAAGTCGATTTCCCCTTGCATCTCGGCGTCACCGAGGCGGGGCCCCCGCCCGCCGGCCTGGTCAAGGCCACAGCGGGCATCGCGACCCTGCTGAACGAGGGCATCGGAGACACCATCCGCTACAGCCTGACAGCTGACCCGGTCGAAGAGGCAGCGGCGGGCCGGCAGTTGCTGGAGGCGCTGGGGCTGCGGGAACGAAGCGGCACCGATCTCGTCGCCTGTCCCTCCTGCGGCCGGGCCGAGGTCGATGTGATTGCCGTAGCGCACGAGGCCCAAGAGGCGTTCGCCGATCTCGACCTGCCCGTGCAGGTCGCGGTGATGGGATGTGTGGTGAACGGGCCAGGCGAGGCTCGCAGCGCCGACTTGGGCATCGCGGCGGGACGCGCGCGGGGGCACCTGTTCGTCAAGGGACAGGTGGTCGCGGTGGTTCCTGAGGGCGGCATGGTTGACGCGCTCGTGAGTTGGGCCAAGGTCGTGGCGGCCGACGGTGCCGATGCGGCGCTCGCGCGGGCTGAGAAGGGTGCGGCCGACGCAGCCGAAGCCGACCGTGCAGCGCTGATCAGCGCCCAGGGCGACGACGTCAACCACGCAGCCGAACGAGTCGCCCTCATCCGGCGCCGGTAGCCCTCGAGGCGCCGGTCGAAGTCGGTATCTGAGCTCTCGAACTCACTGGTAGCGTGGGGCGTTCAGGACAGTTTCGGCTGGTCATGGGCTCTGCGCATGCGCTTCGGCTGCAAGCGCTCATTCCGCAGGCACAGCCCCATGTCGGCCGAGGCGACACGAGCAGGGAGGTTGCGATGACGGACACTGCTGCGGCCTCGCGCGCCCCCGAGCCTGGACAGCCGGGTGTCGGCCGCGGAACTTCTTCGCGGCGCGAGGCCGAGTGTGACGGCTCGCGCGCCCCCAACACCGCCCCGAAAAGTGCCCAGCACGGTGTGCACCCATCGGCCATCGCCGAGCTCGCAGGTCCCATCGCAGACGAGGTCGGTTGCTCTCTGTACGACGTGCAATGGCGGGGCGGGACGCTCGTGGTGCTGGCTTCGGCAGCCGCCGGGGGAGCGGTCGGCGTCGAGGAGCTCGGTCGGCTCAGCCGCCGGCTGTCAGCAGAGCTGGATGCCGCAGACATGATCGAGGGCCAGTACGTGCTCGAGGTCTCCAGCCCCGGGCTCGAGCGCAAGCTGCTGCGCCCGGAGCACTTTGCGGGTGCCGTCGGCGAGCGGGTCGTGATCCGCACGAGCGAATCGCCCCGGCGACGCATCGTCGGCGAGATCACCGGCGCCGATGCCAGCGGGGTCTGCGTGCAGGTCGAAGAGCTGTCTGTCGGCGCCGAAGGCGCGCAGTCCGGCAGTGCCGAAGGGGCCCAGCGGGCTCAGCCCGGGCCCATCGGCCAGCCGATGGCGGTGCCCTACAACGACATTTCCAAGGCGCGCACCACCTTTGAGTGGGGTGCGCGGCGGCCGTCCAAACCCGGGCCCGGCGCCAACAGCCACAGCAAGTCCGGCAGCACACCCACAGAAAGGCAGCGACGATGAACAGCCCGGAGATCATGGAAGCGCTCCAGGCACTCGCCGCCGAGAAGGGCATGACCACCGAAGTGCTGCTCGAAGCAGTCGCAAACGGCCTCGAATCGGCCTACAAGCGCCGCGAGGGCTCCGCCGAGCAGGCCTACGTCATCATCGACGAGTCGTTCAACATCACTGTGTACGCGCAGGAAGTCGACGAGCTCGGCAATGTGGTGCGCGAATGGGACGACACGCCGCACGATCTGGGTCGCATCGTCGCCCAGACCGTGCGCCAAGTGCTCAACCAGCGCATTCGCGAAGTCGAGCGCGACATGAAGTACGACGAGTACGCCGGGCGCGAGGGCGACATCGTCACCGGCATCATCCAGCAGAACGATGCGCGCTACACCCTGCTGGATCTCGGTCGCGTCGAGGCGCTGCTTCCCCAGTCCGAGCAGGTCCCCTATGAGCGGCCCGAGCCGAATAGCCGCCTCAAGGCGTACATCGTCGAGGTCCGCAAGACGGCCAAGGGCCCCCAGATCGTCGTATCACGCACGCATCCCGGTCTGATCCGCGAGCTGTTCAAGCTGGAGGTTCCCGAGATCTCCGACGGCGTCGTGGAGCTGAAGGCATGCGCCCGCGAGCCGGGTCATCGAACCAAGATCGCCGTATGGTCCAATGACCCCAATATCGACCCGGTCGGTGCGTGCGTGGGCGCGCGCGGCAGCCGCGTTCGCCAGGTGGTGAATGAGCTGCGCGGCGAGAAGATCGACATCGTCCCGTTCTCCGACGACTTGCACGATTTTGTGGCCAAGGCCCTGTCCCCGGCGAGGGTGCGTGAGGTTCGCTTTCACTCCGAGCGGGGAGTTGCCGAGGTGATCGTGCCGGATCACCAGCTGTCACTGGCGATCGGCCGTGAAGGCCAGAATGCCCGCTTGGCCGCTCGGCTCACCGGCTGGCGTATCGACATCAAGAGCGAGACACAGATCGCCGAGGAGGAGGCCGGCTATGGCGGCGAGGACTGGGCCGAGGGCGAGTGGGTGACCGACCCCGAGACAGGCGAGCAGACTTGGGTTCCGGCCGACGGCAGCGAGGCCATCACTGCAGGGCAGTGGTCTGAAGCGGTCACCGAGCAGGCCGAGGTCGACTCCTCCGCCGACGGCGCTCCCAACGGTGCTCCCTCCGTCGCTCTCCAGACGGCATCCGACACTGCCGCCGAAGGTGCGCCCGTCACCGCCCCTGAAGAGGCCACTGCCCCGGAAGTCCCTGCAGAGGCTCTCACCGACCCCAGTACCCTTCGATCGGACCCGGCGACGTCCTGAGGCCGATGGCCCTCTTCGTCGCGTCCCCGCTACATTCCGTCAGCCCCGCCGGGTGACGCACCAGAACTCGACAGAAAGACCGACCGCTTGCCGAAGAAAGTCCGTGTGCACGAGCTCTCCAAAGAGCTGGGCATGACGCTCACCGAGGTGCTCGACGTGTGCGAGTCGCTGGGCATCGGTGTGAAGACGCACTCGTCCAGCATGGAAGACGCTCAAGCGGACCGCGTCCGGCGCAAGGCGACGCGCGAAGGGCTGATTCGCGACGATCCGCCCCCTGAGGCAACCAAGGCGCACAAGGCGCCCGCCAAATCGACATCTGGCGCCGAGCGCTCCCCTCAGCGTGCCCGCACTCCTTCGTCACGGTCCGCGACGACTGCCGAGTCTGCGGACAGCCCGGCTCCAGCCCCGCCGCGAGCGGCTCGCCGTCCCGCTCCGCCGAAGCCGCCTCCCGCCGAGGCCGAACCCCAAGCGCCCGCCGCGGCCGTTGAGGCGCCCGCTGCGAGCGCGTCGGCTCCGGCCGTTGCCGACGAATCCGCTGCGTCGGCCCCGCCGGGCATGCCCCCGCCCGACGTGCCCCCGCCGAGGCGCCTTGTCACCTCCAGCGGCCACGAATCCGCTCGCCCCGTCCTGCCGCCCCAGCGTCCTGCGCCGCGCATCGACGAGCCGCCCGTCCCGCCTGGGCCGGCTCTCCCCGATAACGCCGAACCGGGCCTGCCGCCGCCGCCCCGCCTGCCTGCACCGCCCAAATCGACCGACGGCCGCCCCATACCGCCACCGCCCGCTGCGCCCCGATCCGGATCGGGCAAACCGATCCCGCCACCCCCGGGGCCGCCCCGCACGTCGGCACGCTCAGGCGGCCCGTACCGGACAGGACCGCCTGGCGGGTTCCGCCGACCAGCCTCCGGTGCAGGCGGCGGGGGCGGCGAGCGCGGACGCGGCGGAGCGCCGCCATCGGCCGGACGGCCCCACCCGGGTGCCGCCCCAGGCCGCCCCGGCGGACCCCCTGGCGGCCGCCCAGGCGGACCGCGTGGCGGCCCCCCGAGAGGTCGCGGCCGTCCACGACGTCGCCGTCGCCGCCAGCGCGAAGAACTGCAGCCCCAGCAGCTCACGGCGTACACCCCGGTCGATGCTCCCGTCCCAGAGGGCGAGATCGTCATCGAGCGCGGCTCCACGGCCCAAGACGTCGCTTCCCGGTTGAATCGCTCAGCCGCCGACATCGTGCGGTTCCTGCTGCAGCAGGGCGAGATGGTGACCGCCACCCAGTCGCTCAACGACGACATGATCGAGCTCTTCGCTGCCGAGCTGGGCGCGGAAGTGCGCATCACAGAGCCCGGTGCTGAGCAGGAAGAGGAGCTGCTGCGGGCGCTCGAGGTCGACCTCGCCGAAGGCGGACAACACATTCGCCCGCCGGTGGTCACCGTCATGGGTCACGTCGACCACGGCAAGACGCTGCTGCTCGACCGCATCCGCTCGGCAAATGTCGTCGAGGGCGAGGCCGGTGGCATCACCCAGCACATCGGTGCCTACCAGACCATGCGGGGCGACCACCCGATCACGTTCATCGACACGCCCGGCCACGAGGCGTTCACCGCCATGCGCGCCCGGGGTGCACAGGCCACCGACGTGGTGGTGCTGGTGGTCGCGGCCGATGACGGGGTCATGCCGCAGACGGTGGAGGCAATCGACCATGCGCGGGCGGCAGACGTGCCGATCATCGTTGCGGTCAACAAGATGGACCGTCCCGGCGCCGACCCTGATCGCGTGCGTGCCCAGCTGTCCGAACGGGGCCTGGTCCCCGAGACCTACGGCGGCGAGGTGATCACCGTTCCCATGTCGGCGATGACCGGTGACGGGATCGACGAACTGCTCGACCAGATCCTGCTGGTCGCGGAACTCGAGGAGCTCACTGCAGATCCGACCGGCCGTGCCGTGGGCATCGTCCTCGAAGCGCATCTCGATCGTGGCCGCGGCCCTGTTGCCACGGTGGTGGTGCAACGAGGCACGCTGTCTGTCGGCGAGCCGATGGTCGCGGGCGCCGCGTGGGGCCGGGTGCGTGCGATGACCGACGATCGGGGCAATCCGCTGACCGAAGCGGGCCCGTCCGCGCCGGTGCAGGTGCTCGGTCTGGGAGAGGTGGCCCGCGCCGGGGACATGTTCGTGGTGGCGCCCGACGAGAAGACCGCCGGCAAGGTGGCCGAGACCCGCGAACATTGGCAACGCCAGGCCAGCCTGGCCGGCACTGCGGGCGGCGGCGGCGGGGCGAAGCTGGAGGACATCTTCAAACAGGTGCAGGCCGGCGAGACAGCCACGCTCAACCTCGTTCTGAAGGCCGACGTCCACGGGTCGCTTGAAGCAGTGACCGACAGCCTGCGCAAGCTCGAACGCGGCGACGTAAAGCTCACCTTCGTCAGCCGCGGCGTCGGCGGGATCAATGAGAACGACGTGCAGCTCGCGGCGGCGTCGGAGGCCACGATCATCGGCTTCAACGTGCGACCAGATCGCAATGCGCGTCAGGCCGCCGAGGCTGAGAACGTCGAGGTCCGCCTCTACGAGATCATCTACGACCTCATCTCCGACGTGCAGAACGCCATGGTCGGCCTGCTCGAGCCCGAATTCGAGGAGGTCGTGGTGGGCGAAGCGCAGGTGCGCCAGGTTTTCCGCATCTCCGGTGTGGGTCCGGTGGCTGGCTGTGTGGTCGAGCACGGCAACGTGCGCAGCGGTGCCAAGGTCCGCTTCTTGCGAGATGGCACGATCATCTGGAAGGGCTCGATCTCGTCGTTGCGTCACTTCCAGGACGATGTCGCTGAAGTGAGCGCAGGCATGGAGTGCGGCATCGGTCTCTCTGATTTCTCCGACCTCAAAGAGGGCGATGTGATCGAGACCTACACCGAGCGCGAGATCGCCCGCGTCGCCTGAGAGACATGGCTCGCCGCCCCCGCAGCCGGAGGCGCTCGATGCCGACTGCACACCGGTACGAGCGCACAGATCGCGTCGGGACGCTGGTGCGCAGCGTCGTGGCGTCGGAGATGGAACGGCTCGACGAGGCGTTCGAGGGTGTCGTCATCACCGGCGTGGATGTGGACCGCGAGCTGACTTTGGCCGTCGTCCACTACGACGTGCGCGACCCCGATGACGACGATGCGGCCGCGGCGGCATTCGACGAGCACCACCACCGGCTGCAGCGCTCTCTCGGCGCCCGGACGAGCTTGCGCCGGACGCCGACGCTGCGCTTCCGGCGCGACTACTCCGCGGTGGAGGCCGAACGCATCGACGACCTGCTGGCAGGCATCGCTGCCGAGCGCGACGAGCCCGACGAGCGCTGATGGCGCGACGCCGTCCCCCGACCGTCCATGGCGCGCTCATCGTCGACAAGCCGGCGGGACCCACGTCCCACGATGTGGTCGCCATGGCCCGCCGCCGCTTCGGCGAGCGCCGCATCGGGCACGCCGGCACGCTCGATCCCTCGGCTACCGGAGTGCTCGTGATCGGCATCGGCAATGCCACCCGCCTGCTCCGCTTTGCTACCGCGGGGCGCAAGACCTACGAGTGCGACATCGTCTTCGGCGTCACGACCGCCACGCTGGATGCGGCCGGCGAGACCGTTGCAACCCATGACATGCGCCTCGACCCCACCGGGGTCGCTGACGCGGCAGCGGCCTTCGTCGGCACGATCTCGCAGATGCCGCCGATGGTGTCCGCCGTGCGCATCGGCGGGCGCCGGCTGCACGAGGTCGCCCGCGCGGGCCAGGCCGTGGCACGCGAGCCGCGCGAGGTCGAGGTCTACCGCTTCGACACCCGCCCCACCGATGATCCGCTCATCTACCGGGCCCATGTCGAGTGTGCTGCGGGCACTTATGTGAGGTCACTCGGCGCCGACTTGGGCGCTGCACTCGGCGGCGGCGCGCATGTGCGGTCGTTGCGGCGGACGCGCAGCGGCGCCTTCACGGAGTCCGAGGCGGCACCGGTCGCCGACGCCGCGCTGCACGAGCCCGCAGAGCTCGTGCGGGATCTCGGCCAGATTCGCCTGAGCCCCGACGAAGCGGGTCGTGCCCGCAGCGGCGCCCACCTCGACGCCGATCGCTACGACGGTGCGGGGCCGTGGGTGCTCGTCGACCCCGACGGAGCGCTCATCGGGGTGCACGCGCGGGTCGGTGACCGGCTGCGCGCCACCGTGCTGCCGTCCTGAGCTGGCCTGCCGGCCCCCCGGCCCGGCAACGCCAGCGCGGCCCGGCGACAGTAGCGTTGGGCTCATGGAGGTCATCCGCGACTTGGACTGGTGTCCGGTGCTCGACCACGGCAGCGTGGTGACCGTCGGCGAGTACGACGGCGTCCACCGGGGGCACCGCACGGTGGTCTCCGAGATGCACCGCCTGGCCGCAGAGCGTGGATGCTCGACCGCGGTCGTGACCTTCGACCGGCACCCGGCCACGGTGGTCCGGCCCGAATCGGCGCCCAAGCTGCTGTGCGATCTCGGCCACAAGCTTGAGCTGCTCGCCGAGACTGGCGTGGACTACACGCTGGTCGTCACCTTCGACGAAGCCCAAGCTGCGGTGCCCGCTGAGGAGTTCGCGCACGGGATCCTGGTCAACTGCCTGTCTGCCCGAGCCGTGGTGGTCGGCGCCGATTTCCACTTCGGCAAGGGACGGCGCGGCAACATCGAGACGCTGCGCCAGGTGGGTGCCAGCTACGGCTACGAGGTCGTCGGCCTGCCGCTCGTGAAGCAGATGACCGGCGACGGCGATGTCATTTCGTCCACGTCGATCCGCGAGGCGCTCGCGACGGGTGACGTCGAGCGGGCACACCGGCTGCTGGGGCGCCCATTCGAGGTGCGCGGGACCGTGACGGTCGGCGACCGGCGCGGTCGGCAGATCGGGGTGCCGACAGCCAACCTGCCCACCACGCCAGACCTGCAGATCCCCGCCGATGGCGTCTACGCGGCCTGGTACGCACGCCCCGACGGTGCGCAGTATCCCGCCGCGGTCAACATCGGCCGTCGCCCCACCTTCTACGAGTTCGCCGAGCGCTCGCTGATCGAGGCGCACCTGATCGGGTTTCGAGGCGATCTCTATGACGAGACGGCCAAGCTCCGCTTTGTGCGCAGGCTGCGGCCCGAGCGGCGCTTTGGCGGCATCGACGAGCTGAAGGCCCAGCTTCGCCGCGACATCGAAGACGCCGCGAAGTGCCTGCATACCTGACTCGCTGGTAGCCTGCACGGCTGACAAGAGACAGAAAATCACGGCTGGGTTGTCCGGCCGGTTCGTCGCATCAGGCCTCCCACCGGAGATGCGGCGGCAACACAGAGGGAATACAGCAAAGGCATGAGTGCCAAGAGATCAAGTCCAGCGGCCACGCTGATCGACGGACACCGTCATCACCCGGCCGACACCGGATCGCCAGAGGTGCAGGTCGCTCAGTTGAGCGCCCGCATCGAGCACCTCACAGAACACCTCCAGACCCACCACAAGGATCACCACAGCCGCCGAGGGCTGTTGAAGCTCG
>JAJEIW010000175.1 GCA_022828045.1 Acidimicrobiia bacterium
GAACAAGGCGAACCGCACGTACGAGCCGATCCCGGCCGAGGACGACATCTTCCCCGACGGGCGGGAATTCAGGCCCGAGGGGCGCGCCGAGGGTCGGTCGTACGGTGACCTGCGCTGGTCGCGGTTCAAGAACCGGCCCGCCGCCGAGATGTTCGACATCGTCGAGAACTACGTGTTCCCGTTCCTCCAGCAGCGGGCCGGCGAGAGCAGCCACGCCAAGCACATGCGTGATGCCCGGCTCACGATCCCCACGCCGGCCCTGCTGCAGAAGGCGGTGGACGGGCTCGATGCGGTCGAGATGGTGGACCGGGACACCAAGGGCGATGTCTACGAGTACATGCTCTCGAAGATCGCCACCGCCGGCCAGAACGGCCAGTTCCGCACGCCGCGGCACATCATCGAGCTGATGGTCGAGATGACCGCGCCCCAGCCCGACGACGTGATTTGCGACCCCGCCAGCGGGACTTGCGGATTCTTGGTCGGTGCCGGCGAGTACATCCGTCGTGAGCATCCGGGTGCCCTCACCAACGACCGCCAGCAGCAGCACTTCCACAGCGGGATGTTCTCCGGCTACGACTTCGACAACACGATGTTGCGCATCGGCTCGATGAACATGCAGCTCCATGGAGTGCAGAACCCGAACATCAGCTACCGGGACTCGCTCGCCGAGGATCATTCCGGCGATGCCGAGGCCTACAGCCTGATCCTCGCCAACCCGCCGTTCGCCGGTTCGCTCGACTACGAAGGCACGGCCAAGGACCTCCTGCAGGTTGCCAGGACGAAGAAGACCGAGTTGCTGTTCCTCTCGCTGTTCCTGCGGCTCCTCAAGCCTGGCGGCCGGGCAGCGGTGATTGTCCCCGACGGGGTGCTGTTCGGATCGACCAAGGCGCACAAGGAACTTCGCCGGATCCTGGTCGAGGATCAGAAACTCGACGGCATCGTGTCGTTGCCCGCTGGCGTATTCAAGCCATACGCCGGAGTGTCCACAGCGATCCTGCTATTCACGAAAACCAATTCCGGTGGTACCGACCTCGTCTGGTTCTACGACCTCCAAGCCGACGGCTACAGCCTCGACGACAAACGTGACCGGCTGCTCGACGACACTCAACTTGGAGCGCGCGTCGAAGTGCCGTTGACGGCTGACGAGCATGAGAAGAACAACCTGCCCGATGCGCTCGCACGCTGGGAACTCCGCAACGGCTCCGAGATGGAGCGGAAGCCAACCGAGCAGTCATTCTGTGTGTCGAAGGCCGAGATCGCGGCAAGCGACTACGACCTCAGCATCAACCGCTACAAGGAGTTCATCTTCGACCATGTCGAGACTCCGCCGCCGGCGGCCGTTCTGGACGAAATCGAGCTACTTGAGACGCAGATTCGAACGGGCCTACAAGACCTGAGGGCGATGGTTTCGTGAGTTCTGAACTTGTCGCCCTTGGCGAGGTCTGCGAGATCACAATGGGTCAGGCCCCCGAGGGCGACACTTACAACAGCGAAGGGGCTGGCTGGCCTCTCATCGCTGGGGCTGGTGACTTTGGTGACCTCTACCCAGCCATTCGGAAGTTCACGACGGCCACCAACGTGCGTCTGTGTGAGCCCGGTGACCTTGTTCTGGGCATTCGCGCGTCGATCGGCGAGAAGGTCCTCGCTGATTCGGTGTATTGCTTGGGCCGAGGCGTTGCCGGGCTTCGGCCCCGAGCGCCTCTCGACAGGCAGTACTTGTGGCACTGGATCAGCTACAACTCGCATGAACTAGCGCGGAGAGGACGAGGAGCGACCTTCAAGCAGGTCAACAAGTCTGATCTCGTCGCCTGGACAATTCCGTTGCCGCGGATCGAGGAACAGCAGCGGATCGCGTCCGTGCTGGATGGGGCGGAGGCAGTGCGAGCGCTGCGTCGTCAGGCGCTCTCCAAGCTGGACATGCTGACGCAAGCGGTCTTCTTCGACATGTTCGGCTCGGGCATCGACGAGATGATGTTGATCGACGAATTGGGCGACATCCAAGGAGGTCTCCAAGTATCGGCGAAACGCAAGGGGCACCCGATACAAGTGCCGTACCTCCGAGTCGCGAACGTGTACAGGGGCAGGCTGGATCTGTCCGAGGTCAAGATGCTGCAGGTCACCGAGCGTGAACTCTCCCGCACGCGCCTCCAAGAGGGTGATCTCCTCGTTGTGGAGGGGCATGGCAACAAGGACGAGATCGGACGAGTGGGCATGTGGGATGGCTCGATCGATCCCTGCGTACATCAGAACCATCTCATTCGTGTTCGGTGTGACCGCCATCGACTGCTGCCATGCTTCGCTGAGGCTTTCATGAACAGCGGGATTGGTAGGCGAGCGCTGTTGCGCGCAGCGAATACCACTTCCGGGTTGAACACGATCTCGACAAGCGACGTACGAAGTGTCGCCGTGCCCGTGCCTGCGCTATCACATCAGTAGCGATTCGTCGCGCTAGCGGATCGTGTCGATCAACACCGCACGGTGCTCATGAGGTCTGCAGCCGAAATCGACGTGCTGTTCGCGTCGCTGCAGCAGCGGGCGTTTCGGGGGGAGCTGTGAGCGAGTCGCAGTTCTCCTTCCTTGAAGCTGAGTTCAAGCCTGAGTTCGAGGCGGCGGCGCGGGCCGAGGGGTACGCGCTGTCGGACCCGGGTACTGCGGTCATCTATGCGCGCAAGTGTCTCGAATCCGCCGTCAAGTGGGCGTACCAGCACGACCGGTCCCTGCCCGAGCCATACGACGACACGCTTGGCGCGCGGCTGAACGAAGCGGCGTTCAAGGCGCTGGAAGGCGGGCGGGTCTTCAGCGTGGCGCGCAAGATTCAGCTGGCTGGGAATCGTGCCGTCCACGAGTCGAAGGCGCCCTCGAAGCTGGAGGCGGTCGAGATCGTCTCGGCGCTGTTCCAGTTCTGCCTCTGGTTTGCCTTGACCTATGGGCGTTCGGCGAAGCCCGGCCCGGCGTTGCGCTTCAACCCGTACAAGCTGCTCGACTCGGGCAAGGCGGAGCAAACATCGCTACGCGAGCGCCAAGAACTTGAGGAACGGTTGAAGCGGGAGACGGCAGAGCTTGCCTCCGCTCAGCTGCGACTGGCCGAGTCGACCCGAACTGCCGATGAACTGACCGCCGAGCTGGCGAAGCTGCGAGCACAAGTCGCCGCAGCGAAGCAGCAGGCGACCGAGACCGTCCCGTCGGAGGCATACGACTGGTCCGAGGCCGAAACGCGCAAGTACAAGATCGATGCGCTGCTGGCGGAAGCCGGCTGGACCAACCTGACCGAAGGCCACGACACCGAGTACGAGGTGCACGGGATGCCGTCGGGGTCGGGCATCGGCTACGTGGACTACGTGCTGTGGGGCCCCGACGGGCGGCCACTCGCCGTGGTGGAGGCCAAGAAGGCCCTCGTGGATCCGAAGGTCGGCGAGCAGCAGGCCAGCCTCTACGCCGACTGCCTGGAGGCCGAGACCGGCCAGCGGCCCCTCATCTACGTCAGCAACGGCTACGAGCACTGGCTGTGGGACGACACTCAGTACCCGTCCCGACCGGTGCAGGGGTTCTGCACCCGCGACGAACTGGCATTGCTCATCCAGCGGCGCACGTCACGCAAGTCGCTGACATCGCTCGATGTCGGCGAGCAGATCGTCGACCGTCACTACCAGGAGCGGGCCATCCGGGCCATTGCCGAGCACTTCGATAACGACAAGCAGCGCAAGGCACTGCTGGTGATGGCCACCGGTGCCGGCAAGACCCGCGCCGTGATAGCGCTGGTGGACCTGCTGATGCGCGCCGGGTGGGTCAAGCGGGTGCTGTTCCTCGCCGACCGCACCGCGCTGGTGAACCAGGCGGTGAACGCGTTCAAGACCCATCTGCCCGATTCGGCGCCGGTGAACCTGGTGACCGAAGGCAACGAGGACGGCCGGGTGTACGTGTCGACCTATCAGACGATGGTCGGCAAGATCGACGAGTACCGGGCCGACGGGACGCGCCGGTTCGGCGTGGGGCACTTCGACCTAGTGGTGATCGACGAGGCGCACCGGTCGGTGTACCGCAGGTACCGGGGCATCTTCGACTATTTCGACTCGCTGCTGGTGGGCTTGACGGCGACCCCCAAGGACGAGGTGGACAAGAACACCTACGACCTGTTCGATCTCGAGAGCGGCGTGCCCACCGATGCGTACTCGCTGGACGACGCCATCAAGGACGGCTGCCTGGTGCCGCCGCGGGGTGTGTCGGTGCCGTTGAGGTTCGTGCGCGAGGGCATCAAGTACGACGACTTGAGCGAGGACGAGAAGGACGACTGGGACGAGCTCGACTGGGGCACCGACGACGAGGGCAGCCCGCTCGATCCGCCCGAGGAGGTCGACGCTGCCGAGCTCAACAAGTGGCTGTTCAACAAGGACACCGTCGATCAGGCGCTGGAGTACCTGGTGACCGACGGCATCAAGGTGGCCGGCGGCGATCGGCTGGGCAAGACGATCGTCTTCGCCAAGAACCAGC
>JAJEIW010000220.1 GCA_022828045.1 Acidimicrobiia bacterium
GACGTCCTTGTAGTCGACGTAGGACACCCCCGCCGTGGTCAACGGGCTGACCTTGCGGCGGCGCGGGCGGCTGCGCAGATCCTTCGTCCGTGCTCGACCGGTTCGCTTGCGTGGTGGCATCAGAAGGGTTCCTCCTCAGGAGCGTGCTGTGCGGGCGCGTCCCCGCCGTTCCAGCCGGAACTGGACGGGCGGCGCTCACGGGCGCCGACGCTCTCAGCCCCCGGTCCCCGCGGGGTCCGTGTGATCTCGGCAGTTGCCCAGCGCAGCGATGGTGCGATCTCGTCGGCGACAATCTCGACGACGTTGCGCTGCTCGCCCTCCTGGGTTTCCCAGTTCCGCTGCTCGAGCCGACCCGTGACGACGACGCGATTGCCTTTCGCCAGCGATTCGCTGACGTTCTCGGCCAGCTCGGCCCAGCAGACGATGTTGAAGAACGAGACCTGTTCGTCCCATTCGTTGGTCTGGCGGTTCATCCATCGCCGGTTCACGGCGATGCCCAGCAGCGCCCGGGCACGGCCGGCCTGGGTGAATCGAAGTTCGGGGTCGCGGGTCAGGTTCCCCACGACGGTGATGGTGTTGTCAGCCATGACGCCTCCGCTTATTGGCTGTTTGCCGACGTCCCATCGAGCAGCCCGCGCCGTTGCGCTTCGTCGTCAGGGAGTCGGATGAGCTTGTGGCGGACGACGCCGTCCGCGATTCGCAGATATCGCTCTACCGGGTCCATCGCCCCGGGCTCTGCCCGCAGCTCGATCACCGAGTAGTAGCCGCGTGTCTTGTGGTTTATCTCGTACGCGAAGTCTCGCAGACCCCAGAAATCGAACGAGGCGACCTCGCCGATCTCGGAGATCCTGCCCTGGATCTCGTCCATGGCAGTGCGGGCTTCGGAATTCTCCAAGTCACCGTCACAGATGACCATCAGCTCATACGCGCGCAATTGGGGGCGTCCTCCTGTGGACCCGCCGCAGCGGGGCCCCTTGCGGGGCAGGTATGGGTTGCTGCACCGGCCTGCGAGCCCGGCCCCAATGAGCAGGCCCCGTACAGACGTCACTGGCAAAAGCCATCGGCGTCTGAGGCGCTACGGGCACAAGAGCGCCCGTGGTGCTCCCGCAACGCTAGACCCGGCGGCGACGGATCGCACCCGAATTTCCGGTCACCCCCGCGCCGCACCGCCGTGCCAAGGCGCAGCAGACCTGCCGGCGCTCTCACCGGGGCGGGCTGACCGATGAGCTCGGCGCGTACTGCAAGGGCTCCAACACTGCGAGAAACAGCTCGCGAGCGGCCGTCGCGGCGGCAGCAGAATCCGCAGCATCGAGGCTGACGCGAACAGCTGCCGTGTAGTGGGACGTCCAGCCGGCAAACCATGCATCACCGGTGTGCGGAACGACTCCGGCGCGGCCCCAAGCTGTCACGCCCGATGCCAGCGAGTGCTCGTCCATGCCTGCGCGCATCCGAGCGACTGCATCAGCGTCCAGCACGATGCGCGGGGTCATGCGCCAGCGATCGAGATCTCGGTCCCCGAGCGGCCGGTGCGGCGCGACGGCAGCGTCCAGCACGATGCGCGAGGGCCGCTCGGTGCCGCCGACAGCGATGACGCCGAATGCTGAGGCCACCTCGACGACGTCGCCGGCAGCCCCGACGGTGCCGCCGGCAGGATCCGGCCCGATCAGCGACCGCAGCGTGTCGGGATCCGACCCGCCGAGATCGCCGACCGGTCGGCGGCGCAATCCCCCCAACGGCTGCGCACCCGTGCCCATTTCAGGGGTGAGGCTCAACAGCACGCGCACATCACCGCTGCGGTCCAGCACGACCACCTCCGCTTCCGCTGCGGCGCCGAGCTGGCTCTGGATCGTCTCAAAGGCGGCCCGCTGGGCTGGCAGGTCGATGCTCGTGGTGACGTGCAGGCCGCCGGTGACAACGCGATGCACCCCGTAGCGTTCGACGAGCTGCAGGTACGCATTCGTCGCCGCGGTCGCGAGGCCTGCGTCGGCAACCAGCAGCCTGACGAACCCGCCCGAGGCTGCGTCGGGCGCAGCCGTGCGAGCCGGCCCGGCGACGATGCCCACGTCAGCGGCCGGCCGGATCCCTTCGATGACCGCTGTCGCTCGGCCGAGGGCCAGCTCATCAGGCGTGAGCATGCCGTTGTCGAACATGGCCACCAATACCTGGTCCCGGCGCAGGCGCGCCGATCGGTGCGGATCGTCTGCATCTCCCGATGGCGCGTCGACGCCCCACGGCGCATCGATGAGCGACGCGAGATACGCCGCCTGCGGCACCGTGAGATCGGACGCCGGGATCCCGTACCAGGCTGCGGCGGCGGCGTGCACGCCGTACGCACCACGTCCCAGGTAGACGACGTTGGCGAAGCGTTCGAGAATCTCCGGACGGCTCAGCTCGCGGGCGAGCCGCAGCTCCGCGAGCAGCAACTGCGTCTCGGTGGTCACGCTCCCGTCGGAGAGGTGGACGGTGTCGAGGTACCGGCGCATGATCCCGGCACCGGCGCCCCCGGACTCAGCAACGGTCACCAGGCGTCGCGCCGAGTCGGCATACGTGGATGCATCGACGCCATCGGCTTCGAGGAACAACGGATCCAGCGCTGCCACGATGGCGTCTACGAGCGCAGGGGCTACGTCTTCGAGACCCAATGAAGCGTGCGAAACCGGGGGCCCGATTTCTCCGAGCGCTGTGCCGTGACGGTCATGCAGCGCGCTCGGGGCCACCTCGACATGGGCCGGCGGGGACCCCAAGGTGTCCAGCGCTCGACTCCCCACTCCGATGGCGATCAACGCTGCTGCGCCCAGCCACAGCAGGACCCGAGCCCAGCGTCGGCCTGTGGGGATCGCGGCAGGTGCGGTGCGCGACAGTCCGAGCCCGTGGGTCGCCGCGCCTGGCGTGCCGGAAGTCGGTGGCCGCCGCAAGGCGGGTGTGCCGTCAGAGGATGGACGGTCCATGTCGCTCGCGCCGCGCAGAGTACAACGAATGGGACAACGAAGGGATCGACGCTGAATTTGTACTCTCGGACGGGTGGGAGCGAGCCCAGCGAGATCGGACCCAAGGGGATCGAACCCGGCGGGATCGGACCCAACGCCGTCAGCCCCGGCCCGAGCGCCCCAGCCCGCTGCGGCGATCAGCGACGACGACCAGCATGAGCTCGATGAGCGGATCGGCCTGCTCGCCGAGGCGTTCGCCCACGCAGGGCACCGGTTCTTTCTCGTCGGCGGGCTCGTGCGTGACGCGCTGCTGGGCCGCGGGCTGACAGGCGACATCGACGTCACCACCGACGCCGTCCCGGATCAGATCGCTCAGCTCCTTGCCGACTGGGCCGACACCGTCTGGGACCAGGGCAAGAGCTTCGGCACCGTGGGTGCGTGCCGAGGCAGCACGACGGTGGAGATCACCACCCATCGTGCGGAGTCCTACGACCGCGAGTCGCGCAAGCCGAACGTCCGCTTCTCTTCTGACATCGCCACCGATCTGGGACGGCGGGACTTCACCGTCAATGCCATGGCCGTCGAGATGCCGGGCTGGGCTGTCCTTGATCCGTTCGGAGGCATGGAAGATCTGGCGAACGGTGTCCTTCGCACACCCTCGGAGCCAGAAGGGCTGTTCTCTGACGACCCGCTGCGGATGCTGCGGGCGGCACGGTTCTGCTCACAGCTGAGCCTGTCAGCCGAACCTGAACTCATCGCTGCCGTTCGCAGCGTGCGGCCGCGGCTGGCGATCGTGTCGCGCGAACGCATCGCGACCGAGCTCACCAAGCTCCTCGAACTGCCCAGCGTCGCAGCAGGTGCCGCCTTTCTCGCCGAGACCGGGCTGCTCGGCGATCTCGTGCACCCATGGCGCACTTCAGATGTCGAGGTTCCGACAGCAGCGCTGGACAGCCTCGGCGACGCCGAAGGCCGTGTCCCTGTCCGCTGGGCGATCCTGCTGGGACCCGTCTGTGACGACGACGCCGAAGCTGCACGCTGTCTGTCCGCGCTGCGCATCAGGAGCGCGACGATCAAGGCGGCCCGATCCATTCTGCGAGCCGCCCACGCGCTGGCAGCAGCGAGTGCCAACGCTCCGCCGCCAGAAGTCGCAGACGCTGCAACGTGGCGTCCCGTGGCCCGTCGGCTCGTCACCGATCATGATGCGGGCCTCGACGCGGCCCTCGTCGTCTTGCGGGCGTGGGGCCGTCCCCTCATCGAGCCGTTCGCCACATGGCTGGCCGAAGTGCGCGCCGCAGAAGGCCCGGTGCTCGGTTGCCTCCCTGTCGACGGCCACCAAGTCATGGAGGCGCTCGAGACCTCCGGTGCAGTCGTCGGCGAAGCACTGAGCTGGCTGCGAGAGCGGCAGATCGAGCTCGGTCCGCTGAGCCCGGAACGCGCCGGTGAGCTGCTTCGCGAGTGGGATCGCCGGCGAGACGGCTGAACCGGCGGGGCGCCATCAGGCTCAAGACACGCAACTAACGTGAACTGCGTGGCGCTCCAGCCCTACACCGCACCCGAGCCGGCATCGCCGGTGCCGGGTTCCGTCGACTACCGGCTCAAGCGGCGACGGCTGCTCGCTGACGTGGAAGCCGGCGTGGTCTCACGTGCTGAAGCATGCGATGCTCACCCCGATCTGCTGCGGGCGGCCCGCAACGCAGCCCTGCCGCTCGGGCGCCGTTGCCCGCTGTGCCCAGACGGCGAACTGCGCATCGTCGGCTACGTCTTCGGACCCAGGATGGGCAGCGGCGGCAAGTGCGTCCTGTCGGACGCGGAACTCCAGCGCGTCGCACGGCGCCGCGGGAGCTTCGTGGCCTACGAACTCGAGGTATGTCCCGACTGCGGTTGGAACCATCTCATCCGGCGCTACCCGATAGGCGCCGGCTGAGCTGACCTGCCTTGGACCCAGCCAGGACGCTGACGCTCGGGGCGGGTTGCTCGCGAAGTGGCAGCTAGACCACTTTCTGGCATCCTTCTAGCTGTCCGGCGCGGGTCTCGATCGGCTCCCGCAGCAGTCGGCAGCGGAGCAGGTGACGATGAAGTTTGAGCTTGGCGACCGCGTGATCTACCCCCATCATGGGGCGGCGGAGATCACGGCGCGCGAGGAGCGGGACGAATTCGGCGAAGCACGCGAGTACTTGGTGCTCAAGACCGCGCACGGAGATCTGACGGTCAAGGTTCCTGCCGACATGGTCGACGAAGTCGGCATGCGACCGCCGATCGACACCGATGACGTCGAGGATCTCTTCGAGCTGCTCGCCAAGAAGGATGTGCGCGAGCCAGCCAACTGGAGCCGCCGCTTCAAGAATCACCAAGAGAAGCTGAAGTCCGGCGACATCTACCAGGTCGCCGAGGTGGTGCGGAATCTCGCGCTGCGCGAGAACGCCAAGGGCCTGTCGGCAGGCGAGAAGTCCATGCTCGAGAAGTCCCGCCAGATCCTCGTCTCCGAGCTGTCCATCAGCATGGACGTCACCGAGGACGAAGCCCGCCAGCAGGTGGAACTGCGGCTCGCCGGCTGAGCGAGCAGCGATTGGGCGCCAATATGCGCCGACGGCCCGAATTGCGCCGAGGGCAGGGCGCTGCGGCGGCCGCCGCCGGCATCGGCGTCTCGCGTCTGTCTGGCCTCGCACGCACCGCGCTGGTCACCAACGTCCTCGGGATCGGCACGATCGGCGACGCTTTCGCCGCAGCGATGCGGATCCCGAACTTTCTGCAGAACCTCTTGGGCGAGGGCGCACTGTCAGGAGCGTTCGTGCCGGCGTACATCTCGCTCAGCGAGCGCGATGAACGCGCCGCCGGCCGGCTCGCCGGCGCCGTGGCCACGTTCCTGCTCGCCGTCACCGCCGCTGCGGCGCTGATCAGCATCTTCGCCGCGCGACCGCTCGTGCGGCTCATTGCCTGGGGCTTCGTCGGCGATCGCTTCGAGCTCACCGTCACCCTCGTGCGCATCACTGTGTGCGGCACGGCACTGGCAGTGCTGAGCGCCTGGTGCCTGGGAGTGCTGAACAGCCATCGGCGCTTCTTCCTGTCCTATGTGGCGCCCGTGGTCTGGAACGCCACCCAGATCGCCGTGCTCGTCGGTGTGATCCTGTGGGGTGCGGCCGGCACCAGCCAGGCAACAGCGCTGGCCTGGGGCGTCACCGCGGGCGCGGCCGGACAGGTCCTCGTCCAGTTGCGTGGTGTCTGGCGTGCCGATCCCCAGATCCAGCTGAACTTGCGCTGGCGCGAGCACGAAGCAGCCGGCGTCATCAAGCGCTTCGGGCCCGCCGTTGCAGGTCGCGGAGTCTTGCAGATTTCAGCGTTCTTGGATCTCGCGCTCGCGTCTCTGCTCAGTGTCGGGGCCGCGGCGGCGATGGCTGCCGCGCAGACGCTGTACCTGCTGCCGCTGAGCCTGATCGGCACGAGCATCGCAGCAGCCGAGCTGACGGAGCTGAGTCGAGCCCGTGACACCGCAGTCATCGCGGAGCGGACATCGCAGCGCCTGTGCGCCACCGTCTTCGGGATCTCCGGAGTCACAGCGATCTACCTCGCTGCAGGCTCTCCGCTGAGCGACGCGATCTTCAACCTGGCCGGACTGCGCAATGCCATAGCGGACGACGACATCGCTCTCATCGCGCTCGTGCTCGGGGCCTACTCGCTCGGTCTGGTGCCACTGGTGGCATCGCGGCTGTGCCAGAACGTCCTGTTCGCAGCGAGAGACACGCGGACGGCTGCTGTGATCGCCGCCATCCGCCTGGCTGTGTCGCTGGTCATCGGCGCAGCCCTGATGCTGCCGCTGGATCGGGTGCTGGTGATCAACGGAGCCCTGACCGGATTCGGTGACATCGACCTGTTCTCGCGGGACTCCACCTGGTCGCTGCTCGACACGAAGATCCGTTCCGACCCAGCGCTGCCGGCCCGCCTGGGTGCCGTCGGGCTCGCGTTCGGCGCCGCCGTCGGGGCATGGGTGGAGATGGGATTGCTGCGCAGAGCGGTACTGGCGCGCCGCACAGCGCGCGGCGGGCTGCCGCGGCGCGCCGACTGGCCCGCCCAGCGGCTGTTCGGCGGGTCGGGAGCACGCCACCTGGTGCCCGCCGCCGTTGCACTCGCTGCTGGTATCCCGGCATCGCTGGCGCTGGACGTGCTGCCCGCCGTGCTGCGGTTTGGCGCCGTGGCAGCGCTCATGGCTGCGGTCCACATCGGCTGCGGACTGGCGCTCAAACTGCCCGCCGCCGGGGCGTTGATCTCGCAGCTGCCTCGTCTCATGCTGAACTGGCGTCGACGCCCCGAAGGCAGTTCCCCCGATGGCTCAGCCGGCGAGGCGGCGCGGCCGTCGGCCGACGACGATGAAGGAGGCTCCCAGCCATGACAACTCAATCACCGGTGCACATCATCACCGACAGCTCCTGCGACCTCAGCGACGCCGCCGTCGCCGAGCTTGGCATCACGATCGTGCCGCTGGAGATTCGCTTCGGCGCGGAGACGTTCGTCGACCGAGTCGAGTTGAGCACGGCCGAGTTCTGGGAGCGCTGCCGGTCCGATCCCGAATTGCCCTCCACGGCCGCACCCGCGCCAGGCGCCTTTGCGCAGGCGTACCAGCGCGCTGTGGACGCGGGCGCTCCCGAAGTGGTCGTGATCACGCTGAGCGGTGATCTCTCGGCCACGATCGAGGCTGCCCAGCAGGCAGCAGGGACGCACGCTGAGCTTCGGTGCCACGTCGTCGACAGCCGCTCGGTGAGCGCAGGACTCGGTCTCATCGTCATCGCCGCAGCCGAACTCGCCGCCGACGGCGCCAGCGGCGCAGCGATTGTCGATTTCGTTCAGGCAGTCGCGCCGCGCGTCCGCATTCACGCTGCCTTGGACACATTGGAGAACCTCCGCAAGGGCGGCCGCATCGGGGCAGCTCAATCGCTGCTCGGATCGGTGCTGTCGATCAAGCCGTTGATCACGGTGACCGACGGGCGCGTCGAACTGGCCGGCAAGCAGCGGACACGCACGCGTGCGCTCGCACACCTCGTCGATCTGGTCTCAACCGAACGTGCGAACATTGAACGGCTCGCCGTCATGCACGCCGACTGCGCAGACGTCGACGAGTTCGTGGCCCGAGTCGCCCCTCTCACCGATGCCGAGCCCGAGGTGATGATGATCGGGCCGGTGGTCGGCGCGCATGCCGGCGCCGGAACGATCGGCGTGGTCTTCGTCGAGCGGGAACCCGCATCTCCCTCACCGGAGTGACCGCGACAGCCGATGCCGAGGACCTCTCAGGTCCAGTCCCACGGGCTCCATCCACGCGCTGATGACAGACCCCAGCGTCACAAGCGAGCGGTACGAGCGGCGCGAACTGCTCCAGCCCGGCGCGGTCGAGACGTGGTCAGGCCTCGACCGCACGCTCAACCGACCCGTCACCATCCGCAGGTCAGCCGCCGACAGCGAGATCGGGCACCGGCTGCGCCTGCAGGCCAAGGCTCTCGCTCGGGTGGAGCATCACGGCCTCCTGCACATCCTGGACACCTACGACGAAGTCGAGCACTTCGCCATCGTCACCGAGCAGTTGCCCTCCAAGCTGCTTGTCGACGAGCTCACCGCCCCCAATGGCGACATCAAACGGCTCGCCGCGTCCGAAGCCGTCCGCATCGTGATCGCAGTGACCGAGGCGCTGGCGGTTCTGCACGGCTCAGGCTTCGCTCACGGCGGCGTCGACGCCGACTACATCGGATGGCGCGCTGAGGTCGGCTGGGTCATCCTCAACGGCCCGCCGACCGACGACGCGGTCACCATCCCTGCCACCCGGCGGGCCGACTTGATGTCGGTGGCCGTGCTCGCACATCGGCTGATCGCCGGCGCAGCTCCCCAGCGACGACCCGACGGCACCTGGGAGCTGGATCCCGCGGTGCCTGATGTGGTGGCGCCGGTGCTGGCGCGCGCCATCAGTGCGTCAGACCCGTGGCCTGACGTGCCGTCGATGCTGCTCGCCCTGCGGTCGGTGGTCGACGACCTGCCGCATGCCGACGACGACCGCACCGACCGCAGGTCGGTGTGGCAGGCCGAGCGCCACTGGCTCGCGCCGGTCGGCGTCCTGGTGGCCGCCGCTGCGACCCTCGTCGGCATCGCCCTCATCATCGAGCAGCCCGAAGATGCCGATCAGCCAGCGGCACAGGCCGTTGCCACGATCGTTCCGAGCGTCGATCCGAGTGTCGAATCGCGGCCCGTGGTCACCGTGGCACCCACCGGGTCCCCTGCGGCTACGACGACCACACCGCAGCCCACTGTCCCGGTCCCGACCACGGTGCCGTTGCGTCGCGTGCCGGTGCCGTTGGAGTCCATCACCGACTTCGACCCAGCCGGAGACGACCGGGTCGAGCACCCGGAGCGGTTGATATTCATCAACAACGGCGATCCCACCACCGGCTGGAGCACGGCGCGCTACAGCACCCGCAACTTCGGCGGGCTGAAGGACGGAGTCGGGCTCATCATCGTGCTCGCTCCCGACGGTCCGCCAAGAGTGGACCGCTTGGCGATCGACTCCCCCACCGTGGGCTGGTCGATCGAGGTATACGTCTCGACCGAGCGGAACCGGACGCTGATCGACTGGGGCAGCCCGGTGACAGCCGCAGCGGACATCACCGGCTCGACGACGCTCGAACTGCCCGCTGCCGAGGCCGCAGCCCTGCTGGTGTGGATCACCGACCTCGGCGACGAACTCCCCAGCGGCGGGCACCGGGTCACCGTGTCCAGGATTGAAGTCAGCACGACATCAGGGGCGCCGGAGGCTCCCACGGGCACCGATGCCGTGACGCCCTAGCAGTCAGCTGCCCCATCGCGGTCCAAGCATGGGGTCATCGCGGCGTGCGGCCGGGACACACCACTAGCCTGCCGCCGATGAGCCCCGTGCGCGGCGCCGGCCGTTCGAAGACTGAGCGCAGCGACGCCTCGCTCTCCGACGCCGATCCCGCGGTCGACGACAGCATTGACGCGGCCGTTGCCAAGTTCACCGATGTCGTCGAAACTGTCCGCTCGCGTACGAGCGGACCCCTGGTGACCGCTGTTCGCGCGCTCGTCTACGGCGTGGCAATCGCAACGGCGACCGTGGGTGCCGTGGTGCTCGTCGCAGTCGCGGCAGTTCGAGCACTCGACATCGTGGTGCCCGGCGACGTATGGGCAGCCCATCTCATCACGAGCGCCGTATTCGGCCTCGTGGGCGCGTGGGCGTGGTCCAAGCGCCGTCGCAGCAAGACGGCTCGCACATGACGAGCGCCGACAGTGCTCTGGACGGTGCCGTAGCGATACGCGACGTCATCATCATCGGGAGCGGGCCCGCAGGCCTGACCGCAGCGATCTACACAGCCCGTGCCCGGCTGGCGCCGCTGGTGATCGAAGGTGAACCGTCATCAACCTCCGATCAGCCCGGCGGGCAGCTGATGCTGACGACCGACGTGGAGAACTATCCCGGATTTCCTGACGGCGTCATGGGACCCGAGCTGATGATGAGTTTTCGGGCGCAGGCAGAGCGATTCGGCGCCGAGTTTCGCACGGCCAAAGCCACCAAGGTGGATTTCAGCGAACAACCGTTTGCGGTATGGATCGGTGACGGCTGCTATCTCGGCCGCACGGTGATCGTGTCGACCGGGGCTCAGAGCTTGCTGCTCGGGCTGCCCAACGAGGGGCGGCTGATCGGTCACGGCGTGTCCACCTGCGCCACCTGTGACGGCTTCTTCTTCCGGGGTCAGGAGATAGCCGTGGTCGGTGGCGGCGACAGCGCCCTCGAAGAGGCCCTGTTCCTGACGCGTTTCGCCTCCAAGGTGTACCTCGTGCACCGGCGTGACCAGCTCCGGGCTTCGAAGATCATGCAGGACCGCGCGTTCGCCAATGACCGCATCGAGTTCCTGTGGAACCGCCGAGTACAGGAGATCCGCGGCGACGAGCGGCTCGAGGGACTCACGCTGGAGGACACCCAGACCGGCGAGCACTCCTCGCTGGATGTCACCGGGCTCTTCGTCGCCATCGGTCACCGGCCGAACACCGAGTTGTTCGCGGACTGGCTGGATCGCAAGCCGAACGGCTATCTCGTGACAGAGCCCGGCACCGCGCGCACCAACATCGCCGGTGTCTTCGCCTGCGGCGACGTCCAGGACGACTACTACCGGCAGGCAGTGACTGCCGCCGGCTCGGGATGCCAAGCCGCCATCGACGCAGAGCGCTGGCTCGAGGCGCTCGGGCACTAGCTCCTGGCGATCAGCCGCCGTGTACAGAGGTCAGGGCGTTAGCCTCGCGGCAATCGCGACATGAGGAGCCCGCAATGGCCGAAGGCATATCCACCTTGGACGACAGCACTTTCGACGAGACCGTCGGGAGCGCTGACAGCCCGGTGCTGGTGGATTTCTGGGCCGAGTGGTGCGGGCCGTGCAAGATGATTGCCCCGATTCTCGAAGAGATCGCCGCGGAGCAGGACAACATCCGCATCGCGAAGGTCAACGTGGACGAGAGTCCCGACTTGGCAATGCGCTACCAGGTGATGAGCATCCCGACACTCATCATGTTCCGGGACGGAGAACCGGCGAAGCGCCTTGTCGGCGCCAAGCCAAAGAGTGCCTTGCTGGTTGAGATCGGCGAATTCCTCTGATCCGACCCTTCGGCATCGGCGCGGCAGGTCCGCACGTACGAGACCTCCAGCACCGACTGAGCGCGACGGGCCATTGGAACGGCCCTGTCAGCGGGATCTTCGATGCAGCGACGGCCGGGGCCGTCCGGGCATTCCAGCACTACCGCTCCATCGATGTCGACGGCATTTGCGGTCCTGAGACCTGGTCCCTGCTGATCGAGGCCGGCCAGCGACTCGGAGATCGACTGCTGTACCTGCGCACCCCTCAGCTGCGCGGCGATGACGTGTCCGAAGTGCAGCGCATGCTCAGCACGCTGGGGTTCTCGGTCGGACGCATCGACGGCATCTGGGGACCGCTGACGGCGGGGGCACTGGCCGACTTCCAGCTCAACATGGGACTCGGCGGAGACGGCGTCTGCGGCGGTCAAACCCTGCGAATGCTGCAGCGACTGGTGCGCCCGCTCGGCGACGCCTCGGTGGTCGCGCACATCACCGAGCGTCAACGGCTGGAGTCCGCGGGAGGCCAGCTGGCAGGCCACCGGATTGCTGTCGGCGAAGCCGGCGGCCTCGAGCCGGTCACCGCGT
This sequence comes from Acidimicrobiia bacterium, assembly GCA_022828045.1. GTDB lineage: Bacteria > Actinomycetota > Acidimicrobiia > Acidimicrobiales > Poriferisodalaceae > Poriferisodalis. The sequence continues at coordinate 12,127 of JAJEIW010000220.1, forward strand.
CTGTCAGGCGTGCCATCGGGCGCAACGGTGCAGAGGTGCTCACGGTGCACCATCCCGACTGGTCTGCACAAGCAGCGCAGGTCAACCGGTTCGGCGCAGCCGTGTACATCGGCTTCGAAGTGAAGCCCGCGGCGCCTTCGATCAGTTACTTTCAGGGGCGCCACTTCGTCAGCCGGGCCGGTCAGCGGTTGGCCGCAGATATCGCCGGACGCCTCGAACCAATGTTCGGTGAGATGCCGACGAGCGGGATGGGCTTGCCGATGCTGCGCGAGAGCGCCATGCCCGCAGTCCTGTGCAGGTTTGAAGGGCTCGACATCCTCTTGGAGTGCAACCGAGAGGTCGCCAGCGCCGTTGCACAGTCCACGCGAGATCTGCTGGCCACCCAGCCATCTGCATGATCCCTGCCGGCTGATCCTTACTGGGTGATCTCAGGCTCACCGCACCGCGGGTCACTGCGAACCAGACTCGACTTCTCCCCAGCTTGTCCACAGGAAGTGGACAACAAGTTCAGATTGAGGCTGTGAATCTGGCCGGTCTGATCAATTCGCGCCAAAGATTCAACTTGCTCGATCAATTCGGTCAGCCTTCGACTGAATCTCGAAGGTTGGTCGTCATAGCGTCGAAGAGCCGGGAAAGATCGGCCAAATCGGCGAATCTGATGACGATGTGTCCCCCACGGCTTGCCATCTGAACCTCCACCGAGGTTGCCAAGGCGGCAGACAGTGCCGTCTCCACCTCCAAGACTGCGGCTGGGCGTTCTGCTTCGGGAGCAGCGGCGGTGCCTGGGTCCCGGTCATCGCTCGGGGTCGGCTCAACATCAGGCTCTGGCGCGGTGCCTAAGGATCTGACAGCTTCCTCGACTGCACGGACCGACCAGCCCTCGTCCACGATGCGCTCTGCGAGCATCTCGATCTCGACAGGATCCTCGCAGCCCAGGAGCGCGCGGGCGTGACCGGCCGAGAGCTCGCCATCCAGCAGGTAGCGCTGCGCGGTGACGGGCAGCGACAGGAGCCGCAGCGAGTTGGTGATCGCTGCTCGGCTGCGGCCCATCCGGCGCCCGAGTTCGGAGTGCGTGGCACCGAAGTCGTCGATGAGCTGCCGGTACGCGGCCGCCTCCTCCAAGGGATTCAGATCCGCCCGGTGGACGTTCTCGATCAAGGCGTGCGTCAGGCTCGATTCGTCATCGGCAGCGCGCACGACTGCCGGAATGGTGTCGAGGCCGGCGATCTGGCCTGCCCGCCAGCGGCGTTCCCCGGCGATGATCTCGTAACGCCCGACAATGCCGGTTTCACGCACCACGATCGGCTGCAGGATGCCGATCTGGCGGATCGAGTCGGCGAGGGAGTCGAGCAACGCAGCATCGAAGTGCTGCCGGGGCTGCAAGGGGTTGGCCTCGACGGCACCGAGCGGGACCTCCCTGTAGGCCGACTGGCCAGTCGGTATCAGGGCGCCGAGCCCGCGTCCAAGTCCTCGCTGGGCGTTCATGTGGACGCTCCTTCGACTATCTCGTATCGCTCGTCGGTGATGCAGGCGTCATCAGCATCATCGGTCTGAGCCGCGGCGGAACGATCGACGACGCCATGGTGCGGATCCCCCCGCTCATGAATTTCCCGGGCAAGTTCCCGGTATGCAACGGTGCCACGGCTCGACGGTGCGTAGACGGTCACGGGCTGGCCGACGCTCGGCGCTTCCGACAGTCGCACTGACCGAGGTATGACGACTCTGCAGACCCGGTCTCCGAAGTGTCCACGTACATCTCGAACCACTTCGGCCGCGAGTCGCGTCCGTGCGTCGTACATGACCATCACGATCGCACTGATGACGAGGGCTGGGTTGAGCCCCTCGCGCACCATGTCGACGTTGTGCAGCAGTTGGCCGAGTCCTTCGAGTGCGTAGTACTCACACTGGACGGGCACAAGAATTTCCGTGGCTGCGCTCAGGGCGTTGACGGTCAGAAGACCAAGCGAAGGGGGGCAGTCAATGAGGATGTAGTCGTAGTCGTCGATCAGCGGCTGCAATGCGTGACGCAGCTTCAACTCACGACTAAAGGCGGACACGAGTTCGATTTCGGCTCCAGACATCTCCAGCCGCGCGGGCGCGACGGCGAAGTTCTCGATCTCGGTCGGCTGGATGCAGTCATGCATGTCGGCAGCCCCCAGCAGGACTTGGTACATCGAGAGATCCAGCACACGCGGGTTGATGCCGGCCCCAGTCGCGGCGTTTCCTTGCGGATCCATGTCGACGAGGAGGGTCCGCTGACCGACTTCCGCGAGCGACGCACACAGGTTGACGGCCGTCGTCGTCTTGCCGACGCCGCCCTTCTGGTTCGTCACGGCGATGATCCGGCCCATTCTGCCTCCGCTCTCGGGCCGCTCGGGCCGCGGCTTCGCCTCTGAGGGTAGGCCGTGGCTGTACGCGCGACGGGGTCCCGGCAGCCGATGTTTCACGTGAAACGTCTGAACTACGGTGATCCCCGCCATGAGTCCGGCGCCCGAACTCCTCTTGGATCAGCTCGCGCGAGCTCAGCGGCTCGGTTACCTCGGAACAGGCGATCTGCTGGCGCATATCGAGCACGCGCGGGCCCATTGCAGCGCCGCCCGTCCCGAACCGGGCCAGCGCTGGTGCGATCTGGGCAGCGGCGGGGGAGTGCCGGGGCTCGTCATGGCCCTCGAACGACCCCACGTCGAGTTCGCTCTGCTGGATCGCTCCGAGCGACGAACGGAGTTCCTGGCGGACGCGATTCGGCGCCTCGGGATCAGCAACAGGGTGCGGATCGCCGACGGGGATGCCGCACAGCTCGCACACCAGCCCGAGCATCGACACGCCTACGACGGTGTCGTCAGCCGAGCTTTCGGCCCGCCGGCGGCAGTCGCGGAGTGCAGCAACGGCCTGGTGCGACCCGGCGGCAGGCTGGTGGTCAGCGAGCCGCCGCATCTGTCGACGTGTGACAGGCTCGCGCGTTGGCCGTTCGACGGGCTGGCCGAACTCGGCTGGGAATTCGACGGCCTGAGCGGAGGAGAGCCCACCTTTGCGGTTCTGACGCGCCAGCCGTCACACCTCGACGTCTACCCGCGAGCCTGGAAGCAGATCCGCAAGCAGCCGATCTTCTGAACGAGCTGCTCGCTGCTGCCGCGCGCGAGCTATGCGGGTCGGGCCACCCAGGCTGGGAATGTGCCCGTTATGAGCTCGATGGCACGAGCACGACCCGGCGTCTCGGCTCGTCACCGACCGAAATAGTGTCGACGCCGGAGATCTCGTTCGCGGTGTCGTGCACAACCTTGCGATCTGCCGCGTTCATCGGCTCGAGTCCTCGTTCGGTCCCCCGGTCCACCACGGCTTGAGCGAGCTCGCGAACGTATGCCTCGAGTGCTTCGCGTCGTCGTTGGCGGTAGCCGCCTACGTCGACCCGGACGCGGGCGCGGCGCACTCCTGGAAGCCGACGCTGCAGCATGGTCTTGGCGACTTCCTGAAGTGCCACCACATGGCGTCCGCGCGGACCGATCAGCAATCCCAAGGATTCATTGGTGCCTTCAAGATTGATCTCAAAGCTGTCGTCGTCTGCAGTGACGGGAACCGCCGTCGCCTCGATGCCGAACGCCTGCACCAAGCCATCCAAGAACTCCTGCACCATGGCTTGCTGTTCGGCTATCGTTGTTTCACCTGTCATCTTGATCACCTCTGATCGGGCTCGCATACGTAGTGGCCCGCCACGCGGAAGCTTGTCCACGCGTGCTGATGTCACATTGCTCGCACGACGTGAGCGCTGCTCAGCCTACGGGTCTGCGGCCGCGGAACCCCTGAGATTTGCGACGTTCATTACGGCAGCACGCAGCATTCAGGGTCGGGACGAATCGCACCGAGGCCCGTCGGCATAGAACTGAGCGCAATAGGCCCGGTACTTCATGATCTCGCCGTCCGTGTGTACGAGCCGGGGACGCGGCACGTAGTGCTTACGACTCCAGATGACCTCATCCTGCTGAACGTCTCGGATCTGAAAGTCCGCAATGAACTTGTTGATGATGGGTGCTCGCATCCGTTGGGGCAAGAAGTTCAGGCCGGCGATGAAGCGCTTGGGCTCACGCAATGTACGCATCCTCGACACGATGGACATATCGATCAGCGTGCCGTCAACCGGCGTCGCCAACACCCATAACTGGGCATCGATGCCGATCGAATGCTCCTGAAACTCGACGAACGAGTAGCCCAGTCCCACAACGTGGGCAACGGCCGATACATGCAGGGTGAGCCTGGAGAGCTTGGCAATCCTCCGGGTCGTCGAGAATCCGAACCTGCTCTCGAGTCGCGGCCCGTCGATCAACACTGGCGCATCACTCGTGACGTTGTGGTAACCGTGGATATAGCTCAGATGCGCAATGTCCACCGAGTTCTCGCTGGTCTCCTGCGGATGGCCGGCAAAGCGAATCGTCCGGATCTGCAAATCGGTCCAATCGTCGCCGGCTCCCGGGACATCAGGCAGCTGCCACTGTGAGGGTCGTCCTCCAAGGCCCCGCCAACCGAAGATCAGACCTTCGATCTCACGCACTTCGAGGATGTCCAGATTCGCGGATCGGGCGGGCGCCCCAGATGGCGTGGCCACGCACTGCCCGCTGGTCTCGAACTCGAAGCCGTGAAAGGGACAGACGAGTCTCCCGCCGACTACTTTCGCTCCGGCTTCGGGTCCCAGGTCGGAGCCCAAGTGGGGGCAAACCGATCTCGCGATGCAGATCTGGCCGACCGGATCAGCCCAGATGACGATCTCGTCGCCCATCCAGGTTCGTTGAATCAATCCCGCCTTCTGAACGGCGGCGCGCGTCGCAATGAAGAACCAGCCTTCTGGAAATGGTGGGAGCGAACTAACGTTTGCCCCTTGCTGGAGTCCGGCGATCATCGAGACGCGCTCTTCATCAGAAACGATGCCAGCAGGCTAGACCGCATAGTGAGCACTACCGAGAAATGGCGGTGCAGCACTCCACACCCTCAAGTATCCGTACACTCGGCACGATCTTCCCAGACGTCGGAATGTGCACTGTGACCGGCGTGATCAGGAGTGTCACTTGACTATTGCATCGTCGGCATCGACCAAGATCGCGGCTGCGCGGCCGCTCGACCTGACCGAGGAGCTCATCTTGGTGCTGCTCAACGAGGAGAGCGGGTACTTCCACCAGGTTCCCGGTTGGCACCTGAATTGCGCCATGGCCGGTGCGGCGCTTGCCGAGCTCTCGCTGCAGGCGCGCATTGACACCGACATGGAGTCGCTGATCCTGCTGGACCCCACGCCGACCGGCAAGCCGATCTTGGACCTCGCCCTCCAGCAGATCTCCAACGAGCCCGATCAGCGCAGTGCTCAGTACTGGGTGGAGCGTCTTGCGCCGCGCGCCGAAATGATGATCGACTTGGCATTGGAGCAGCTGGCCAGGCTCGGGATTCTCGAGCGTCACGACGGCGACTTCTGGAGCTTGACGGCCGCGGCACGGCACGGCGATTTCTTCGCCGACGATGACGACGGCACTGCCGCCCAATTCATCAAGACACGCATCGGCAGAAAGATTCTGCTGGGCGAGATTCCCAGCCCGAGAGACGTCATCATCATCGGCCTCGCCCACACCTGCGATGTCCTGCGCTTCATCTTCGAACTCGACGACGAAGCGGAAGAGCGGGTTCAGCTCATCTGCCAGATGGACCTGATCGGCAGGGCCATCGCAGATGCCGTCGCGCACAACTTGGTGGCGTCGCTGCTCAGAAGCTCTGCGCTGATGAAGTCGGTACCCAAGCTGCCGCTCAACAAGCTGCTGCTCAATCGTCATTTCCTTCGGGGAAACATCCCAGCTGTCTATGCACAGCTGACCGAAGAATTCGGTTCAGTCTTCAGGCTCAGCCCCCTGTTCTCCAGACAGGAGATCACGTTCCTATCAGGCACTCGCGTCAATCGCTGGGTTCACCGTCATGGTCGCATGCACCTCAGATCGAGCGATTATCTCCGAGGTCTCGAAACTGCGTATCACGCCTCCGGGCTGCTGCCTGCGTTGGATGGTGCGGACCATTTCCGCATGCGCAAATCGCTGCGTGCTGGCTACGGTCGCGCACGGTTCGAACAGCAGCTCGAAATGGTATATCAGCACGCCCGGACGTACATCAGCAAGTGGAATGTCGGGGACACATTTGGCGCCGTGTCGATGTGTCGCGGTTTCTCCGGCGCCCAGGTCACGCCGTTCCTCGCAAGCATCGAGGCAGATGATGTCATCGACGACCTCATCACTTATAAGTCCCGAGTGCTCATGACCCAAGTCGTCAACGTGTTGCCGAACTTCATGCTCAATACGCCGCGCATGAAGCGCAAGAAGAACGTTGTCGACGTTCTGTACAAGCGCGTGCTGGAATCTCACACGGCCGCGCAGAGGGCTGGTTGCCCTCGCGACCTTGCCGACGACGTACTCAGCATGCACATCAGCGATCCGATCTTCGTGCCCGAGTCAAATCTCAGCTTCACCTTCTCGGCACCAGTATTGGCAGGCATGTACGCAGGAGACGAACTCAGCTTCATCCTGCATGCGATGGTCTCACAGCCGCATTTGTATGAACGCATCCAAGCCGAGGCTGACGCTCTGTTCACCGACGGAGATCCATCGCCGGAGGACTTGAGTTCTTCGGCGACCGACGTCACTCGACGGTTCATCATGGAGTGCTTGCGGCTGTGGCCTACGGTGCCGATGTCGATCCGCACAGTGATGAACGCATGTGTCGTCGAAGACTACGAACTGCCGGTCGGATCCAAAGTGTTCATTGCCACGACTGCACCGCACTACATGAGCGAGGTCTTTCCGGATCCATTCACTTTCGACATTGACCGCTACCTGCCATCGCGCGGCGAGCACCGCACACCGGGATTCGCACCGTTCGGCCTCGGCACACACAGCTGCCTTGGTTCTCACATGGTTGAACTGCAGATGCTGCTGAGCCTGTTGATGCTCGCGCATTACTTCACCTTCGAGATCTCGCCGTCGAACTACAAGCTGAGGATCAGCCCGTTTCCGTCAATGTCGCCCAACAAGCGGTTCAAGCTCAAGGTCGCGAAGCAGAGGCACCCACTGACAAAGTGAGCCGTTCTGGGTCAGCGAGAACCCGATCTGGAACGACGGCGGGAACGTTTGCCGCTGCTGTTCTGACCCTGCGGGGCATTCTGCCGTCGTTTCGCGTTCCGACTGCCCCCGCCGGAGCGTCGGCGCTGTCGCCGATCGCGCCGAGCGTCACCCACGCGTGGCGGCGGACCCGTGGGGCGCACTCGGACCCGCACCCGAGCGGGGTGATGCCGGAGTCCCCAATGCGATCGTGTCGGCGCCGCGAGGACCTCGATGTCTGCGTCTTCGGCGGCGACGGACAGTGCGTCGAGTGCGCGCTCTCGCGCTTCGTCCACGGTCGGGGCGGTCATTACGATCCACTCCATGCGAGCGCCCTAGGACCCCAGACCCGTCAGCATGCTGTTCATCGTTTGCGACGGTTGCGGGTTCGACCATCTCCCGAGGTGCGACGACTCTGGATTCGCTTGGGTTGCGGTTCCGGAGCTGAGCGCCCGCGTCGACGGCCCCGGTTTTCCGAGGCATCCCGGCGCGATGAGGAAGCGCGGCCCGCAGACGAAGCTGCCCGCCGACTGCGCTTGGGGGGCTCGGGAGGTTGCTGGGAAGCAGCCCGAGTCCGGCGAACCACCGGCGCTTGGGGCGGTTCCGGTTCTTCAGTGCTCTTGCTCTGTACGTCAGGGACGGCTGCGCGCCGTTCTGCGCGCCGTTCTGCCCGAGCCGCGCGCCGAGCCGCCTCAGCATCAAGCGCCTTGCGTGACCGCTGGTTCGGCATCGGACGCTCGGGTTCGGGAACCGTCTCGGCCTCGATGACGTCACCGTCGCTGCCAGAAGCGGCGATGGACTGCGGCGGCTTCATCGTGGCGTGAATGAACGCTTGGGTCAGCATCCGGTAGATGCTCGACACGATGAAGTACGGCACCAACGCTGCGGCCACAAAGAAGCTGAACACCGGCAGCATGAAAGGCAGGTACTTCATCATGACTTCCATCTGGCGATTCGGCATCGCCGCGCCGCCGCGCCGCCGCGCCATCTGCCGCTGCTGGAGGAAAGCGAGCAGGAAGGTGACCGCCACGAGAGCCAGATAGGGCAGCCCTTCCACGAAGTCGGCCTGCACGACTTCTCGGGCCGACTTGGCCAAGTCCATGCCGAGCGAGCGCAACTCGCCGTCCGCCGCGACGATGTCCTCGTACATCTGCGAGTCGGAATTCAGGTTGCGCGGGTAGGGATCGTCGCCCGGATTCGGGGGATTCGGGTCGGGAATGCGCAGGTTCCAGATCACCCGGTACAGCACGAAGAAGATCGGTATCTGCACCAGGTTCGGCAAGCACCCGCCCAGCGGGCTTACCCCGTGGGCCTGGTACAGCTTCATGATCTCTTCGTTCATCTTCTGACGGTCGCCGGCGTACTGCTTGCGCAACTGCGCCATCTCGGGCTGCAGCACCTGCTGTTTCGTCATCGAACGGGCGCCCCGCAACGTCAGCGGGGTGAACACCAGCATGATCGCCAGCGTGAGCATGGCGATGGCAAACGTGTAGTCGTTGACCAGCGAGTAGAACCACGCCATCACGCCGGCGATGCCGTCGAAGATCACGTCGAACATGAGTGCTCCGATGCCTCCGTGACGGCTTCTGATTCCTCGTCGGGGGACACGCTCGCAGGCACTGGGTCATAGCCCCAGCCACCCCAAGGGTGGCAACGGCAGATGCGCCGGATGGCCATCCAACCGCCGCGGAGAACTCCCCAGGTGCGCAACGCATCCAACGCGTACTGCGAGCATGTCGGATCGAAACGGCACGAGGGCGGTCTCGAGCGGGGGAGTGCCCGGTAGAACCGCACCGCAGCTATTGCGATGCGCGCGAAGGGCCCGGACTTCATGTCTTCGAGTCCTTCGGGCCCCGCAGCGCCCCGGCAGACCTCAGCATCTTCAGCAGCTGAGTCTGTGCACGGCGGTAGGTCACTCGCGAGACCGGGCCTCGTGCGCCGACGAGGTAGCGGCCGGGCGTCAAGCTGTCGGCGTGCTCGCCGAGCACGGCCCGCAGACGCCGTCGCGCCCGGTTCCGCTCGACGGCGGTGCCGCTGAAGCGGCTGAGCGCGAACGCCACACGGGGTCGTTCGAGCTCCGGGTCTGCCGCGAACGACATCCACAGCAACTCGCTGCCGAAGCGGCGGCCGCGGCGCAACGCTGCGAAATCGGCCCTGCTGCGGCACGAATCGATCAGGCGCTCAGCCGTTGCCGGCCCTTGCGTCGGCGAGAGTTCACAATTGCCCTGCCTGCGCGGGTGGACATGCGATGACGAAAGCCGTGCTTGCGTGCTCGTCTGCGATTGTGAGGTTGGTACGTGCGTTTCACGCTGCAGCCTCCTGGAGGTTCAGGCCGCGGACTGGTCCACGAAGTGCGGTGCAGCGGCCGGAGCGTGCCCGGGAGTCGCCCCGGAAGCACTGACAGCCTACGGGTGTCGATGCGGGTCGGCACCGCGGGCGCCTCGCGTCACGGGCGCGGCGCCGAACGCGCGCAATCGCGCGCGACCAGGCCGCGATGCATGTGTTCGCACGGCAAGATCTGAACGCCGACACAACGCGAGTCCTCCCTGCGAATCCGAGTGTCAGCCGCCTGTGCTACGGGCGTTATGAAGCCGTCGACGAGTCGTCGGCTGCATGTCACCAGTGCCGTTGCGAAGGTCCCAGAACGCGCGCTTGCGACATCACAAGCGCGGCCATAGGTTCCCTCTACCGGACGCCGCTCCGTGGCCCGCAGGCGATCACCGAGATCGCCCGGGTCCCCGACGGCCGCAGACGAAGAAGGTTGTCGTGATGAGTTCTCCGCATGCGCATTCCGCATCGCACGAACCCGACGACCGCCCCGACATCCCAGACGCTCAGGACACACTCAGCTCCTCGCGGGCGACGTCACAGGAGTCCGCGGCAACCGGCGCGAGCACCCGTGCAAACACCGACGAGCTGTGGTCGAAGTGCCGCGAGGTCCTGCGAGACACAGTGTCGGACGCGCTCTGGCTGGGTTACTTCCGCCACCTGCAAGCCCTGCATATCGATAACGAGCTGGCGGTATTGATCGCGCCCAGCAACATGATCCGCGATCGCATCCAGCGTCGCTACATCCCCATGCTTCACGCCGCCTTCGAACGGTTGCCGGTACGTCCGGGAACCTACGAAATCGAAACGCGACCCGAACTCGACGATCTCGATGCCGCCAACGGCACCGACGCCGACACGCACGAGTTCGATGCCATCGTCGCGGATGACGGGACTTCAGGCGATGTCGGCAGTGAGGCGTGGCATCCCGCCGGCGGCGCGGCTCACCCGACGCCTCCGGCGACAGCCCAACCCGGCGACGGCACATCACGCGAGGCCTTCCAGCAGCAGCGACCTGTGCCCAGTGCTGACATCACGAATCCCAGGTACACGTTCGAGAGCTTCGTCACTGGCAGCAGCAACCGGTTCGCCCAAGCTGCCTCGCTGGCAGTCGCCGAGACGCCCGGCATCGCCTACAACCCACTGTTCATCCACGGCGGCACTGGCCTCGGGAAGACCCATCTTCTGCAAGCCATCGTCAACTACCTCGGCGAGATGCTGCCGGAACATCGCGTTCGCTATGTGTCGACCGAGACCTTCCTCTCCGAGTTCATCGAAGCGATCCGTACCAATACGACGTCAGCATTCAAGCGGCGGTACCGCGAACTCGACGTGCTCCTGCTCGATGACATCCAGTTCATGGAGGGAAAGGAAGGCCTGCAGGAAGAACTCTTCCACACCTTCAACTCGCTGCATGTGGCGGGTCGGCAGATCGTCATCTCCTCTGACCGGCGGCCTCGCAGCATCGCGACGCTGTCCGACCGCCTGCGCAGCCGGTTCGAATGGGGTCTCATCACCGACATCCAGCCGCCAGACCTCGAGACTCGCGTCGCCATCCTGCGCAAGAAGACCGAGCACGGTCATGTTCCCGACGAAGTGCTCGAACACATCGCGCATCTGATCACCAACAACATCCGTGAACTCGAGGGCGCACTGGTCCGCGTGACCGCCTACGCCAGCCTCACCCGCAGTTCGGTGAGCCTCGAGATGGCTCAGCAAATCCTGAGTGATGTCCGCGCGCCTCAAGAACGGCCGATCACGACCAGTCGGATCCTCGAGCTGACCGCGGAGATGTTCGGCTACGGCATCACGGAACTCACCAGTCAAGGCCGACAGCAGGGCTTGGTGAAAGCGCGCCAGATTAGCATGTACGTGATGCGCGAGTTGACCGACTTGAGCTATCCCGCCATCGCGAGCGTCTTCGGCGGGCGAGACCACACCACCGTGATGCACGCCGTCAAGAAGATCAACAGTCTGCTGCCGTCCGAACGGAAGATCTACGATCAGGTCGCACAGCTGATTGCACAAGTCCGAGCTGCCTGACCAAGCATCACCGGAGCGTTCCGCTGTCCAGCGCGTCAGCAGGCGTAGGGTGTCTCCACACACTGTGGACAACGAGTGGATAAGTCCTCCGAGTGCCTCGGGACAAATTGGGTTTATCCACCATCATGACAACGAGTAGAACAGGGCGGCTAGGAGCTGTGGACACAGCAGGCAACACTGTTGACAGATTGTGCCGCTCTGATCTGCGAGAACGGCTGCTCATCCACAATCCACAGTCCCTACAACTACTACCGAAGAATTTTCAATCTGCACATTGAGGATTGTCCATCTCACCTGTCTGACCTGGCTAAGGAGAACTGCCCGTGAAACTGCGCATTGAACGAGATGCACTGGTCAACCAGTTGACCTTGGCCAGCCGAGGGGTCAACGCGCGCGCGGGCGGTCTGTTCGTGCTCACCGGACTGCATCTGCGGGCAGACGACGACGGCCTCACGGTGACAGGAACGGATCTGGATCTCACGGTGCGCACCCGTTTGAGCACACCTGTGGAGGCAGAGGGCGAGACGGTAGTGCCTGCTCGCTTGCTGACCGACATCGTTCGCGCGCTGCCCAGCGGCGAGGTGAGTCTCGAGGTCACTGACGAAGACGTGCAGATCAGCAGCGCTCGGGCGCAGTTCTCGGTGAGGACCCTGCCGGTGGCCGACTTCCCGACGCTTCCCGTGCCGACGGGCGACAGCGTGACCGTGCCCGCAGGCGACCTCGCGGAGGCCTTCCGGCAAGTAGTACGGGCCGCCAGTTCAGACGACGCTCGGCCCATCCTGACCGGAGTGCTCATGACCGCACGGGGCGATGGCCTGCGTCTGGTTGCAACTGATTCTTATCGATTGGCACTGCGGGACCTGCCCGAAGCCCAAGTTCTCGAAGCCGGGCAGCAGGTTCTCGTACCGTCCCGTGCGCTGGAGGAACTGGGCCGGATCCTCGATGAAGACAAGGACGTCGCCATGCGTCTGGGCGAACGCGAGGTCACCTTCGAGGTCAGCGACGAAAACCAGTCAGCGCAAGTCACCTGTCGCCTGATCGCCGGCGACTTCCCCAGCTACGAACCGCTCATCCCCGATACGCACGACAACCGCTTGGAGATCGATCGAGCTGCGCTGCTCGACGGTGCCCGCCGGCTGCGACTGCTGGCACGCGACACGAATGCACCGCTGCGGATGGAGCTGCGTGACGACAGCATCGAACTCACGGTTATCAGCCAGGACGTCGGCAGCGCGAGCGAAGAAGTCGATGCGGCGTACTCCGGGGAGTCGACCACGGTCGCCTTCAACCCTGACTATCTGATCGAAGGCCTGGAGGCCGCAGGGGGCGACACCGTCGAGCTCGTTCGTCTCGATGCGCTGAAGCCGGCTGTGCTGCAGACCCCTGGCCGGGGCGAATTCCTGTACCTGCTGATGCCCGTCCGGGTGTCGTGATCGTTGCCTGGCTGAGCGTCGATAACTTCCGGAATCATCGATCCACCAAGATCTCCTTCGACCCCGGCCGGACACTGGTGGCAGGACCGAACGGGCACGGCAAGACCAGCCTGCTCGAAGCAGTGACGATGCTGGACGGCTCAGGTTCGTTCCGGGGTGCGACTGCCGAGACGCTGGTGCGGGCGGGTTCGCAGCGGGCCTACGTGCGCGCAGAGATCCAGCGGAAGAACCGCAGCAGCTTGGTGGAGATGGAGATTCCCGCAGGGGGACGATCCCGGGCGCAGGTCAACGGCCAGCGAGTGCGATCGCTGCGAGACCTTGCTGAGGTCGTCACCGCCGTCGTGTTCTGCCCGGCTGACCTGTCCATTCCTGCTGGCGGGCCGTCGATGCGACGATTCCTGCTCGATGATGTGCTGGCCGCCACCGATCGCCACTTCCGGGCAGCTCGCGCGGATCTCGAGCGAATCCTGCGCCAGCGGAACAATCTGCTGAAGCAAGCAGGCCAGCGACCCGACGGCGACGCCCTGAACACGCTCGATGTCTGGGATCACCAGTTCGCCGCGGCGGGCGAGATCGTGGCCCGATGTCGAACGGATCTGGCCAGCGCAATGGCACCTGCAGCCCAGAAGGCTTACCGGCGGCTGGCGGGGACCGATGCACCTCTGGAGCTGGCGTACGTGACCTCGTGGACGAACACGTCGCTGGCTGCTGCGGTGACGGCCGCACGCTCCGACGATCTGCGCCGCGGCACGACCTCTGTCGGTCCGCATCGCGATGAGCTGGAGATCACGTTGGAGGGTCTGGCTGCGCGGACGCACGCTTCCCAAGGCGAGCAACGCAGCATTGCGCTGTCGCTGCGGCTGGCTCAGCATCACTACATCGCGGACCGGGTCGGCACCGCCCCCATCGTGCTGCTCGATGACGTTTTCTCCGAATTGGACGAGGGGCGAGCACGCCGGCTCGTCGACTGCCTGCCGGACGCGCAAACCGTGGTGACATCGGCCACCGGGCATGTGCCAGACGGGATCGATATCGACAGTCGCATCGAGGTGCACAACGGAGCGGTGATCTCAGCGTCTCGGCCATGACGAGCGGATGCACCCCGATGAGTGAGGGCCCGGCGTGCAGGCGCCGCAGAAGGCGTGCGCGACCATATGGGTGAGATGAGGCGACGCCGCAACGGAACACGCAGCCGCGAGCCCCGATCGATCGGAGAATCGCTGAAATCCGTCACGGCCGGCTTCGGATCGCGCGGCCGGGCGATCGACCTGACCGACCGCTGGTCCGAGGCTGTCGGCGAGGCAATTGCGGCTCACGCGCAGCCCGAACGGCTCGATGCGGGACGCTTGACCGTCGTCGTGGACGACCCTGCCTGGGCGACAGAGCTGCGCTATCACAGTGCCCGGATTCTGGATGCGCTCAATGCCGATCCGGGTGCCGCGACGGTCTCTGAGCTGCACCTGCGCGTGCAACTTGGCAGCTGACCAGAAAATACGCTCTGACCAGCAGGTTTGCTGTGAACGATACGGCTGCTCAAGCACCGAGAATCACTCGCCGCCCAGTAGACTGCACGCACTGTGACCGACACGACGCTGGCACCCGCGTCAGCAAGCACTGGCGACGGCGTGACGGGCGCCGATGGCTCTGACAGCACCGTTGTCGGCGACTACAACGCGGCTGCCATCACGGTCCTCGAAGGCCTCGAGCCGGTCCGTGAACGGCCCGGCATGTTCATCGGCTCGACGGGTTCGGGCGGCCTGCACCACCTCGTGTACGAAGTGGTGGACAACGCCGTCGACGAGGCCATGGCAGGCCATTGCACCTCGATCGAGGTCGCTTTGCGGCCGGACGGCTCGTGCAGCGTCACCGACAACGGACGCGGCATTCCGGTCGAGGCTCACCCGCAGTACCCCGACAAGTCGGCGGCCGAGGTGGTGCTCACGGTGCTGCATGCCGGGGGCAAGTTCGGGGGCACCGGTTACAAGGTGTCGGGAGGCCTCCACGGCGTCGGCGTCTCGGTCGTCAATGCCCTCTCGAGCGAGCTGGAGGCCACGATCGATCGCGACGGCCGGCGCTGGAAGCTGCAGTTCCGCGACGGCGGCGAGCCGGTCGGCGAGCTGACCGACTCCGGTCCGTCCCCGTCGACCGCCACGGGCACCACCATCACGTTCACACCCGATCCCACGGTCTTCGACCACACCGAGTTCCGGGCCCAGACGCTCACCGAGCGGCTGCAGATGATGGCGTTCCTCAATGCCGGACTGCAGATCGTCTTCATCGATGAGCGGCCGCCCGTACCTGTCCGCCACGAGTACTGCTACCCAGGCGGCATCAGGGACTTCGTCCGCCATCTGAACGAATCGTCCGAATCGCTGTTCGACGAGATCGGATTCCTCTCGGCGGCCGAGGACGGCGACGAGGTGGAGATCGCCTTCCAGTGGAACACCGGCTTCAACACCGATGGCATCCACAGCTTCGCCAACGGCATCAACACAGTTGAGGGCGGCATGCATGCCGAAGGCTTCCGCTCGGCACTGACATCCGCGATGAACAGCTACGCCCGTGATCGCAAGATGCTGCGCCCCGACGACGACAACCTCCAGGGCGACGACATCCGTGAGGGTCTCACCGCGGTGGTGAGCGTTCGCATGGAATCCCCGCAGTTCGAAGGTCAGACCAAGGCCAAGCTGGGCAACACCGCCATGCGCAGCCTCGTTCAGAAGGCCGCCTACAGCGGGCTCAGCGAATGGCTCGAAGAGCACCCGACCGAGGCCAAGCTGGTGACCAGCAAGGCCATCGATGCTCGCCGGGCACGCATTGCGGCGCAGAAGGCGCGCAACATGGTGCGCAAGTCGGCCCTGGGGGGCGCAGGCCTGCCCGGCAAGCTCACCGACTGCTCATCTGGCGATCCTTCCGAGTCCGAGCTGTACATCGTGGAGGGCGACTCGGCCGGGGGATCGGCCAAGGAGGCGCGCAACCCCGCCACCATGGCGATCCTTCCGATCCGGGGCAAAATCCTCAACGTCCAGCGCAGCCGTCCCGAGCGCATCTTCGACAACAACGAGATCAGCGCGCTGATCTCGGCGATCGGCGCCGGCGTCGACGGCGCAACCGGAGAGAACGGATTCGAATCGGCGAAGATCCGCTACCACAAGGTGATCCTGCTGTGCGATGCCGATGTTGACGGCAGCCATATCCGCACGCTGCTGCTGACGTTCTTCTTCCACCGGATGCGCAAGCTGCTCTCGGGCGGCTATGTGTACATCGCCCAACCGCCGCTGTACTCCACCAAGGTGGGCACCGAGACGGTGTATCTCAAGGACGACCGGGCCAAGGAGGCCTTCCTGTCGGACCGGCCCAACCACCGCAACGAGTTCCAGCGTCTGAAGGGCCTCGGCGAGATGGACGCCCAGGAGCTGTGGGACACCACGATGGATCCGGCGCACCGGACGCTGCTGCGGGTCACGCTGGAAGAAGCCGCAGCGGCTGACCTGATCTTCAGCGTGCTCATGGGCGACGATGTGGACGCCCGTCGGGGCTTCATCCAGAACAACGCCAGCGACGTGCGATTCCTCGACGTCTGATCACGACGAGCGGCACAGCGGGCACCTGATGAGCGACGGCGAACCTTCCCCCCACACCGGTGACGGCACCACTGGTGTGCGCACCGATGGCAGCGAAGCCGATCCCGGCCGCAGCGGCTCGAGCGGTGTCACCGATGTGGAGATCCGCACCGAGATGGAGCAGTCGTTCTTGGACTACGCCATGTCGGTCATCACCTCGCGAGCGCTGCCGGATGCACGGGACGGCCTCAAGCCGGTGCATCGGCGGATCCTGTGGTCAATGTTCGACACCGGAATGCGGCCCGACCGGCCGCATCGCAAGTGCGCGACTGTCGTCGGCGATGTCATCGCCAACTACCACCCCCACGGTGACGGCTCGATCTATGACGCCCTGGTGCGGATGGGCCAGTCGTTCAGCTTGGCGAACACGCTGATCGACCCGCACGGCAACTTCGGCTCGCCGTCGGACCCGCCCGCCGCGTACCGCTACACCGAGTGCCGGCTGACGGACTTGGCGATGACCATGGCCGAAGGCATCGACGAGCAGACGGTGGACTTCGCGGCCAACTTCGACGGCTCCCGCACCGAGCCGCAGGTGATGCCGTCGCGCTTCCCGAACCTGCTGGTCAACGGCAGCCAGGGCATCGCGGTGGGCATGGCCACCAACATTCCCACCCACAACCTCGGCGAGGTCATCGACGCCACGATTCACCTCATCTCCCATCCCGCCGCCGCCGTTGACGACCTGATGCAGTTTGTGCACGGACCCGACTTCCCCACCGGCGGGCGGATGCTCGGTCGGTCCGGTGCCCGCGAGGCCATGGCAACCGGGCGCGGCTCGATAAAGCTGCAGGCCCACGCGGAGATCGTCGAGAACGGCAAGCGGCCGAGCATCGTGGTCACCGCGATTCCGTACCAGACCTCCATCGACAACATCGAGCGCAAGATCGCCGATGCGGTGAACCGCAAGGTCATCGAGGGCATCACCACGCTGCGCAATGAGTCCGCACGGGGCCAGATGCGTTTCGTTATCGAGCTGCGACCATCGGCATCAGCGAACGTGGTGCTCAACAACCTGTGGAAGCACACGCCGCTGCAGTCCAGCTTCGCTGTGAACATGGTGGCGCTGGTCGACGGGGTGCCTCGCACGCTCAACCTCAGGGATGCGCTGGTCGCCTATGTCGACCATCAGATTGACGTGGTCACCCGGCGCAGCGAGCATCGGCTGGCAGAAGCGCAGGCTCGTGCCCACATCGTGGAAGGCCTGCTGCGAGCGCTGGACCTGATCGACGAGATCATCTCGCTGATCCGCGCCAGCGATGATCGAGCAGCCGCGCTGGGGGCGCTGTGCGACGAGCCGCTGTCGTTCAGTGCAGAGCAGGCCAATCACATCCTCGACATGCAGCTCAGCCGGCTCACCCGTCTCGGCCGGACGAGACTGAGCGAGGAACTGGCGGAGCTGGCGAGCACGATCGCCGAATTGCAGGCTGTTCTCAGCGACGAATCGCTGCTGCGCCAGATGATCATCGACGAGCTGCGCGCGCTGCGCGACGCGCATGCCGAGCCGCGCCGGACGCAGATCGTGCCGGACCCCGGCGAGATCGACGCGGAAGATCTCATCGACGACGAGCCGTTGGTGGTGACGCTGACCCGCGAGGGCTACGTGAAGGCGACCTCGCCCGACGTGTTCCGCACCCAAGGCCGCGGTGGCCGCGGTGTGCAGGGTGCGCGGCTCAAGGACGACGACGTGGTGGTCCGCGTGCTGCTGACCACGGCGCATGCCTGGCTGCTGTGCTTCACCAACCGCGGCAGGGTGCACCGGCTGAAGGCGTACGAGGTGCCGCTCACCAACCGCACGGCCCGCGGCACGGCTCTGGTGAACCTGCTGCAGCTCGCGCCCGACGAACGTGTCGAGGCGGTTGTGGAGGCGAGGGAGTTCCCTTCGGATCGGTACTTGATGTTCGTGACCCGCAACGGACTCGCCAAGAAGACGCCGCTGAGCGCATACGAGAACATCCGCTCGAACGGCCTCATCGCGCTGAACCTGCGTGACGGTGACGAGCTGGTGCGCGTGCTCGAGACCTCCGGCGAAGACGACATGCTCGTGGTGTCCCGAGCGGGCCAAGCGGTGAGATTTGCGGAAGGTGACGTGCGGCCGATGGGCCGCAACGCGGCCGGCGTGCGCGCGATGCGCTTGCGTGCGGGCGATGTCGTGGCTTCAGCCGATGTGCTGTCAGCGGACGACGATCGGTACTTGCTCGTGGTGTCCAGCGCAGGAGCAGCGAAGCGGACCGAGGCCACAGAGTTTGCACGCAAGGGCCGCGGCGGCCTCGGCGTGAAGGCCATCAGACTGCCCGAGCCCGACTCGCACGTGCTGGGCGCTCGCCTGGTCGACGATGACGATGAGGTGCTGCTGGTCTCGTCGAGCGGCGTGCTGATCCGGACACCCGTGTCGGAAATCTCTCAGCAGAAGCGCGATGCGGTCGGCGTGCGGGCGATGGCGCTCGACGACGGTGAGGAGGTCGTGGCGATCGCGCCTGTCGAGCTGCCCGATCTGCCTGATGCCGAGGCAAGCGAGAGTCCTGAAGCTGGTGTCGGCGGCGATGCGCTGGACGCGTCCCGCGAAAACCTTTCGGATGAGGAGACGCCGGCGTCCTAGCGTCGGCTGATGCCGACCGGTGCGACGTGGACGATCCGAGCTCGGACCCAGCGCGGGCAGGCGGCCCTGCCGGTGGCGTTGCTGGCGCTGGCGCTGCTCGTGGGTCTAGGCCTCGTGGCCCGGTGGGGCAATGCCGCACTGGCGAGTTCAAGGGCCCAAGCGGCCGCCGATGCCGCTGCGCTCGTGACGCTGGCAACTGCAGAGATCGCTGCCATCCCGAACGGCGTGCTGCCGGACGATGACGCCGCACGGAGCGTTGTCCGCGACGCCGGCGGGGCACTCCTGGGCTTCGAGGTGCGCGTCGACGACACAGCCGCACATGTCGAGGTCGTCGTGGAAATCGACGGACAGCGTGCAACTGCGACAGCCGCCCTCACGCTCCCGCTGGAGGTCTCCGCGGCCGGGATGTCCGGCGGCTGACTCCTACACTGCGAAGCGTGGCCTCCGGGACTTCTGGTGGGGGACCGCCGTCGCCGGAGCCAAGCGGGCCGACCCCCACCGATGAGCTGTTTGCCGAAGCGCTGGGCATCACCCCAGCCGGTCGCGCACGCCGTCGCCGGGGGGATCGTGCGCCCGCAGCCGCACCGCTGGATCCTGCTGCGACACCCCACGTACGGCCACGTCGCGGCTCCGCACCGTCGCAGCCGCCGGCGACGCCTCCGGGTGCTCGGTTTGCGGTACCGCAGGCGCCTCCTGCTGGGGGTCCCCCCGCAGCGCTGCAGCCAGAAGAACCGCAGCCCGTCCGGTGGACGTGGCTCAGCCAGCGCCGAGCCCGGGCTCGGCGCACGCATCGCATCCTGCGACACATCGATCCGTGGTCGGTGTTCAAGGTGTCGGTGCTGCTGTATGCCTGCCTCTATGCGGCGGTCCTGATCGCCGGCGTGCTGCTGTGGAATGCGGCGCAGCGATCGGGCCTCGTCTCCAAGGTGGAGTCGTTCATCACCGAGGTGGGCTCGTATGAGAGCTGGAAGATCAATGGGATGGTGATCTACGAGCGAGCCCGCATCATCGGTCTCGTGCTGGCCACGGTCGGGGTCGCCTTCAACGTCGTGATGGCGATCATGTTCAACCTGATCAGCGATCTCACCGGCGGCGTGCGGGTCACGGTGCTCGAGGACGAGCGCCGCCCGCCTGCTCGCTAGGCGCAGAGGATCCTGCCGCTTCCGCCGCGGGCGCACCGATGAGCGACTTGGCTGTAGTCTTTGCGGCCCCCGGGGCTATAGCTCAGTCGGTTAGAGCGCACCCCTGATAAGGGTGAGGTCGTTGGTTCGATTCCAGCTAGCCCCACATGATGAGCCTGCTTCGGCGCGTGCTGCTCGCCAGCGTGGTGGGCGGGCTGATCACCATCATCCTGCGGCTGCGCTCATCGGTGGACATCCCCCGCCGGGAAGGCAGTTGGCGGGAGCTGGCCGGTCCCGACTTGCGGTGATCAGCCGCCGTCCGACGAGATCGCATCACCGATGAGTCGAGCACTGCAATGAGCACAGCGGCAGTCATCGGCGCGGGGGCCGTCGGCCAGCGCATCGCTCGCCAGCTGGCCTCGCGTCACGATGTGGATCGCTTGGTGCTGGGCTCGCGCCATACAGCGCGGCTGCGCGGACTCGCTGCGCAACTTCTCGACGTGGATGTCGAGGTCGTGGAGCCGGGTGCGCTGCCCGAGGCCGATGTCGTGGTGCTGAGCCTGCCGAGCGGGGGTCACGCGGCGCTGGCCGACAAGGCGCTGCGCGCAGGTGCCCACGTGGTGTCGCTCTCGGCTGCGGTCCCCGATGTGGAGGAGCTGCTCGAGCTCGACAAGCGAGCCCTCAACGCGGACCGATCGCTCGTGGTCGGTGCAGGCTTCTCACCGGGCTACAGCTGCCTGCTGGCGCGACACGGAGCTGCGCAATTCGATGTCGTCACCGAAGTCCACATCGCTCGTGTCGGTACCGGCGGACCCGCCAACCAGCGCCAGCTGCACCGCGCCCGTACCGGCACCTCCATCGACTGGCGTGACGGGGAATGGCGGCGGCGGCGTGGCGGTTCGGGGCGCGAGCTGGTGTGGTTTCCCGATCCGCTCGGTGCGCACGACTGCTACCGGGCTGCACTGCCGGATGCCCTCCTGCTGGTGCCGGCGTTCGGCGACGTCGAGCGCGTCACGGCCCGTGTGGCGGGCACGCGCCGTGACCGCCTGACGGCAATGCTGCCGATGCTGCGGCCACCCCACCCTGAGGGCGGACCTGGGGGAGTACGGGTCGAGCTGCGTGGCTTGTGTGATGGCCGCCACTGCACTGACGTGCTGGGCGTGATCGATCACCCCAGTGCGGCAGCGGCAGCGGTGGCTGCGACTGCTGCGGGGCGGGCCTTGGCCGACGAACTGCCCTCGGGTGCATGGGGCTTGGGCATGCTCGACGATCCGCTGCCGTGGCTCGCTGAGCTGGCTGAACGGGGCGTCCGCGCCGCCGCCTACGAAGGGGCGCGCCTGTAGGGCGGTCGGTCAGAAGCGCATGTCCCGCTGCCATTCATGCAGCAAGTCGGTGCTGCCGAACGTCTCGAGCTGCTCGGGGCCGATGCGACCCCATACGAACAGCAGGAGATCCTGCGCCGGGCCGCGGGCAGCGACGTCAGACTTCGCATGCGTGCGCTCCATCTGCATCCCGCCGGGTGCGCGGGTGATGACCCATTCGCCGTCCGTATCGGTGGCGTGCAAGTGCACAGTCTCGCCGGTGCCGGCGAAACTGTCCGGTTGTCTCAGGCGCACGTACACGTCGAAGAGTTCGTCGACGCCGTCGACAGCGAGTCTGGGCGCAATCGGCGTCGGCGTGATGCCAAGGGCGGCTTCAGCGTCCCATCGATGCATCGTGGATTCGTGTGCCATGCGTCGCCACCAGAATCTCATCGACTGGTTCTCGGGGTCCCACGTCCAGGCTTCGGCGTCCGGCGGGCGCTCGGTCATGAGACCGGTGAGTGCATCGAATGCGTCCGTGTGCCACTGCGACACCGAACCGGGAGGCTTGGCGATGGTGGATGGCTCGACGCGTCCTCCCGCGGTGATGCTGCTGCGCACGAATGTCCAGACCGTGGCGCAGTGCTCGATCAGTGCTTCGAGGGTCCAGTCTCCGCAGCTGGGGACGCGTCTGGCCCACATGTCCGGCGAGCGTTCGGCATCTGCGGCGATTTCGTTGAGTCGCGCGCCCTCTGCGGTCCGGAACTCTGCGTACCCTGTGGCGTCCATGGCGTGTGATCTCCTGCTCCTGCCGGTCGAGCCAATGGCCGCAGCCATGACGTGAGCGGGCTCCTGGCGTCGATTCCCAGCCCGTCGCGGAGCTACATCTCGCTCGGCCCGCTCGACATTCGAGCCTATGGCGTTGCCATCGCGGTGTCGGTGCTGGTTGCGCTGTGGATCACCTCCCGCCGCTGGCGCCGGGCCATCGCAGACCGAGACGATGCGTACCGGGCCAGCGCCAACGACTTGGTCGGGACGATCGCCATCTGGGCGGTCCCCGCCGGTCTGATCGGCGCCCGGCTGTACCACGTCATCACCGACTTCGACCGGTACCAAGGCAGCCTCGGCGACGTGCTGAAGATCTGGCAGGGCGGGCTGGGCATCTGGGGCGGCATCTCAGTCGGCGTGCTGGTTGCGGTGTGGATGCTGCGCCGTGGCGGGCACAGCACCGGAGCGATGCTCGACGCGCTGGCGCACGAGCTCGCGGTGGCCCAGGCCATTGGCCGGCTGGGGAACTGGTTCAACCAGGAGCTGTACGGCCGGCCCACGGACTTGCCGTGGGGGCTTGAGATCGACGAGTCGCACCGCGTCGCCGGCTACGGCCTCGAAGACACGTTTCACCCGACGTTCGCGTATGAGGCCCTGTGGAATCTGTGCCTGGCGGCCACGCTCGTGTGGATCGTCCCCAGGGTGCTCCCGCGCCTGCGCACGGGCTATCTATTCGCTGTGTACGTGCTCGGCTACACCGTCGGGCGGCTGTGGATCGAGCTGCTGCGCATCGACACGGCCAACGAGCTGTGGGGCGTGCGGATCAACGTGTGGACCAGCATCGTGGTCGGCCTCGCAGCACTGATTGCCGTGCTGGTGGGCCTGCGTCGCGGCCCCGATGCCCCCGAGGGCCGCAGTGAACCCGAGCCCGCCGAGTCCGAGCCTGCCGACGCAGACGCTGAGACCGCTGAGACAGGCAGCTGATCGCCGGTCGCTGCCGCCTGAACGTCAGCTGTGCAAGCCGATCAGGGTCTCGCGAGTAGCAGCCTGCTCGTCAAGCGTCCCGAACGCCATGGCGGCGCATGACGTAACGCCGTGGTCGGCGAGGGCACCGATGCGGTCGCTGACTTCGGCAGCGCTGCCGATGATGGCGATGTCCTCGGGCCCGTCGTATCCCTCACGATCCAGCATCGCCCGGTAGCTCGGCAAGGTGCCGTAGACCACGAGATCCTTGGCGGCGCGCTCGCGCGCCGTCGCCGCATCATCGGTCACGCAGACGGGAAATCCGGCTACCACCTGCGGCGCAGGCCGTCCCGCTTCGGCCGCTGCCTCATTGATCGTCGGAGCGGTATGGGTGCCGAGCGTCACCGGCCCGGTCATCCACGTGAAGGTGCCGTCGGCCATCCGTCCGGTGAGTCGCAGCATCTGGCTGCCGAGGGCCGCAACGAACACCGGCGGGGCTTCGGCGGGCGGGGGAGTGATCTCGCCACGCCCGGTCACTGCATCGCCGCCGTGCGAGACGCGTCGGTCCGTCATCAGTTTCGTCAGGATGGTCAGGTAGTCGCGCATGTGCGCAATGGGCCGGTCGAACGAGTACCCCCACATGCCTTCGACCACCGGCTTGTGCGACGGACCGATGCCCAAGTCCAGCCGCCCGCCAAGCACGGCCTGAGTCGTGAGCGCCTGCTGGGCCAGCATCATCGGGTGCCGCGGGTAGGTGGGTACTACTGCGGTGCCGAGCCGGATGCCGGGCACCTCGCGGCCGGCGACGGCGATGGTGGTCAGCGCGTCGTGGCCGAAGATCTGAGGCGTCCAGTAGCGCCGAAAGCCCTGCTCGGAGGCCTCGCGGATGCTGGCCTCGAAGCGTTCAGGTGTGGTGTCGAATCCGAACAGCTCGATATGCATGCCCGGCAGCGTAACGGCGCGCCCAACAATGTTTCCGGGTTGGCAACCGAGACGGCCCCAGGCTCAGGCAAACGTGTCGAAGAGCTCCTCGAGCGCCTTGAGCTGGCCGCCGCTCGTGCTGGACGGCACCAGGATCGGTGTCTTGCAGCCAGCGTCGAACCATGCCTCGACGCCGTCGCGGACTTGGCTGGCCGACCCGTACAGCGTCGCGTTCGACAGCCAGTCATCGGTCATGGCTCGGTTCAACGCCTCGGAGTCGCCCGCGGCGATCGCCGTCTCAGCCGCGTCCATCTCGTCGACCCAGCCGGCTTGCTTCCAGTAGTTCCGGTAATTCGGC
>JAJEIW010000241.1 GCA_022828045.1 Acidimicrobiia bacterium
CGTCGGGATGCTTCAAGAAAGCCCCAGAGGGCGCTTGTTTGAGGTCTGATCCGAGCGGGGCGCGGTAGACGGTGATGCCGAGGGTCTCGCAGATCGGATCGAGGTCAGGAATCGGGCCGACTCCGAGGCCGAGGTGCGCGCGGACTTCCTCTGCCTTCCGTCGAATGTCATCCTTCTGGCTGAATCTGGGCCGAAACACGAACGGGCTCTGTGTGAGACCCCGGATCGGCTCATCCAGAATCCTCGCCAACTCGGCGAAGCGATCCAAGAACTGGACAAAATCTCGAACGCCCGGGACGACTCCAGGGTCAATCTCGTCTTCTGCGCGCAACAGCATTCCCGCGAGGTCGTCGACGGAGGACTCGGATTCTCGACCTTCCAAGAGGGCCAACGGCTCGGTGCCGTAGAGCCGGGCCAACGCGCTGAGCTGTCGATCGTTCGGGGTTCGCGTCCCGGATTCCCAGTACGACACCATGGCCCGGTTGATGCTTAAGGCTGCCCCCACATCGTCCTGCGAGTAGCGGGCGCTCGTGCGAGCGCGCGCGAGCGCCTCACCCAGCTGGCTCATCGCGTCTCCCCTCGTTCCCCTTGCGACGGGTCTGTTACGCATTCTGCTACGTGTTGGTTCATGCCGCAACTATTCCATTCTGCTGTTACACTGAAACTGGTAGAAAGCCCAGGAACATAACAGGAGATGGCTATGACTACTTCCCCGAACCCCGAAACCGACAAGAACGTCATCGAGGTCTACGTCCACACCGAGGGCACACCGGACCTGCAGTTGCTGCCGGTGAACCGCGACGGTCACGTGCGAGACCTGCTGACGACTGACGACCCGGCGGTGTCCGACGAGTCGATCTGGCTGACGGAGCAGGACGAACCGCTTGAGCTCGAGATCTCACTTGTGGACGCCGGCATCACGGAGCGATGTCACGTGCATCGGGGCTGCTGTACCAGCGTCAAGGCGCGAGTTCACTACAACGGCACTGCGTACGACCGGTCGTTTTCCCCAGCGACGCCGGTAGCTCAGGTGTACCGCTGGGCTGCAGGTGAGGACGGATTCAAGCTTCCTAGCGAGGAGATTCCCCGCCATGCTTTGCTTGTCCGCGGCACCAGCGAGTTCCTCGACGCCGAGGTGCACGTCGGCTCGCTCACAACGAGTCCCCGCTGTGACGTCGACTTCGATCTCGTTCCGAAGAAGCGGTTCGAGGGCTGACGGAGTCGATGGTCGTGGCGCCTGACGAACGGGCCGTGAGTGCTGCTCTGGAAGCCGCTGGCTTCCAGAGTGGTGTCGACGGCGGCCGTTGGCGGCTGGTCAAGCTCGAATGGCCGATCGGCATCTTCGCCGTGTCCGCTGCAGAGCGCCCCAACTCGCCGAGCGAGTTCGGGCTGCGCGTTGACCTCTCGCGTTACCCAGACCAGGCACCTACGGCGACACCTTGGGATCTAGACATCAACACTCAACTCACATCAGAACAGCGGCCGAAGGGCGCCCGCGCAAGCCATGTGTTCCGGACCGACTGGGAGCGCGGTGAAGCGCTCTACGCCCCATGGGACCGCGTCGCATTGAACGGTCACTCTGACTGGCCCGCCCAGCACCCCGAGGATGTTTGGCATCCAGGACGTGACATTGCCTTCGTGCTCGAGCGCGTGCATGAGTTGCTGAATGCTGATGACTACGCGGGCATCTAGTTCGGCTCGACGGCCGCTCGTCTCTCTGACGCGGTGGCAATGGCGCTCGTTGATTCGCGAGCTTGGCCGGCGAGGACAGGGCACGCGCGAGGCGGGGGCCTTTCTTCTGGCACCTGGCCCCGACTCGCGGCGAGTTGCCCACGTCGAGTACTTCGACGATCTGGATCCGATGTGTTTGCGCGGCAACATCGAGATCGAGGGACAGGCCTTCAGCAAGCTCTGGGACATCTGCGAGACGAAGCAGCTCGCCGTCATCGCCGATGTCCATACCCATCCCGGCGCCGCCGTCCATCAGAGTTCCATCGACAAGGACAGTCCCATGGTCGCTCAGATCGGGCACGTGGCCTTGATCGTGCCTCACTTTGCGACCCGTCGAGTCAGGCCTCGCCACGTCGGCGTGCACCGCTACTGCGGAGGCGGCGAATGGGATTCTTGGTTCGGGCGGGATGCGGTTCGACGCCTGTCGGTCCGGAGATGGACATGAACGCCGTCGGCCGCAACGAGCTCAATCGAACGGCCAAGATCCTGCTGGACGGTGATCAGGCCAGCGACATCAAGGACGCCTATCGCCGCCTTGAAGACCTTGTGCTCCAAGTCGAAGTCGGCCCTGACATTGCGACCGACCTCGCAGCCCAGGCAGCGCTGCTGACAACCCTCAATACGGGCCACCGAGCGATGCTCGGCGGAGTCGAAGTGGATATCGCCAGCAATCCAGAACTTACGCTGTCTTGGGCTCGCGGCCGCACTATGGCCGATGCCATTGGCGAGTTCGGTGGCACTGTGGTGGACGGGTTGGACCCGAGCCTGCCGACGCTGCGAATCGCGATGCCGTCTCCGTGCCGCCAACACCAGCGCAGACTTCAACTAGATCTCACATGGAACGGTTGGTGCGGCGGTGTCACTGAAGCCGTCGGCGCCGAGCCATGCGAACCGGCGATCCCCCTTGCAGGCATCGTGGCGGGCGCCCTGGGCGTCTCGGAGATCTTCCAGCACATGGTCGGCTCCTCCCCCGTTGCTGGTCGCCGGACCGTCGGGCTATCGCTCTGGAGGCCAGACCTGGATTGGCGGTCGCCAGAGGCATTTGGGCCCGCACCTCAGTACTTGCCAAACGGTGTCTGGCTGCTCGGTTTGGGTCACCTCGGTCAAGCGAATGCTTGGAGCATCGGCAGCCTGCCCTATGCGCATCCTGAAGAGCTCGAGGTCTTCCTCGTTGACTTCGATGTGATCGTTGAGGCCAACAGGTCGACTGGTTTGCTGACCACACAGGCCGATGTCGGCCGATCCAAGACCCGCGTGGTTCAGCAGTGTCTCGAAACCCTCGGCCATCGGACCCGCTTGGTCGAACGGCGCTTCGACGAGTTCGTGATGCCGCACACGACGGAGCCAAAGCTGGCACTCGCCGGATTCGACAGCGCTGAACCGCGGCGAGCGCTGGGCGAGAAGTTCTGGCGGGTGGTCGACGCTGGCCTCGGTGCCGGCTCGACCGGCTACCTCGACATGCTGATCCACTCGTTTCCGTCGCAACTCACGCCTATGACCGCATTTTGCGACGCGGAACGCGTGGAGCGCCAGCCCGTCTCGGCATATCAGGCCGAAATCAGACACCGCATCGAAAAGGGCGACCAGCCCGAGGGTGCGCGATGCGGCGTCATCGATCTCGCCGGTGCTACGGCTGCGGCCTCGTTCGTGGGTGCCATAGCAGGTGCGTTGAGCGTCGCAGATCTGCTGCGGATCCTCCACGATGGCCAGCAATACGTATCGATCAACCTGGACCTTCGCAGTCCGGGTACCGGGTTCACTGCATTCACGGAGGGCGTGAACCAGCCAATCAACCCTGGCTATACCGCCGCCAGCCGAAAGGCACTTCCGGCCGAATAGGCAGGCCACCTCGGCCGCGTACCCGCTCAGTGCCGATCGCCACCGGTGCTGAAATACAGCCCGGCCGAAAATTCGAAAGTCACGGCCTCGATAAAGACGCAAGGGCCCGCCGAAGCGGGCCCTGCACCCAGCCACCGAAGCGGCTGGGGGGATACGGCGTCAGCCTACGACCGCCTGTGATGACTACGACAGCACCGCAGGCCACCCAGCGCTCAGACCGCGAAAATCAGGCAACTGCCAGACAGGCGCCCAATACAGTCGCGGCGTGACGAGGACGAAGGTGCGGCTTGACAAGGAGACCCGGCTGCTGCTTAAGCGAATCGCGCCCGAGTTCGGCGGCCGGGAGGCGACCGTGGGCGAGGCGTTACGGCGACTCGCAGCCGATCACGACCGCAAGCAGGCACTCAGCGACTTCCTCGAAGCGCGGGAGGCCGAAGCAGGCCCGCTCAGCCCTGACGAGGTCTCGGCGTTGGCCGAGCGCCACGGCTTGTGACTTTGGAACCCTTATCACTGGTGCGGACGACATCTCTCGCGGGGACACTTGGTCCAACAACGACAACAAGAGACAACAACTGCAACAAGAAACAACAACTGCAACAACAGCGCTAACGTAAACGACATGAGACCTGCCACCAGCGGCATCTGATGCGCTCGGCCAACCCCTTCGCTCCGACGTTCGGCGCTCTACCGCCGGTGCTGGCCGGCCGCGCCGACGTCATTGGCGACATTGCCGCGGCGTGGGAGACCGGGCCCACGCATCCCGGCTACACGGCGCTGCTGCTCGGGCGACGCGGCACGGGCAAGACGGTGGTGCTCGAGGAACTGCGAGCGCTGGCGCAGCGCCAAGGCTGGCTGACGGTCTCGGCCGCGGCGGTCACACCCGGTCTGCTCAACCGGCTCGGCCATGCCGCCGCTGAACACCTCAACCGCGCCGCGGAAGCGCTCGACGCCGATCTGCGCGGCGACCTGGCCGCTGCGGGCATCGGCGTCGGCGCCGCCTACGACCCTGGTGCCGACCTCGCCCGGCGCCTCGCCACCGTATTGAGCGTGCTCGCAGAACATCTCGACCGGCAAGGCGCAGGCATGGCGGTCACCGTGGACGAACTGCACGCCGGCCAAACCGACGAGCTGCGCACGCTCGGCATCGCATTGCAGGACGTGACCCGGCTCGCACAGCTGCCCATGGCGTTCGTCGGCGCCGGGCTGCCGGTGCTCGAAGACACCCTGCTGTCAGACGAGAGCGTCACGTTCCTGCAGCGGTGCGGTCGCTACGAGGTCGGCTTCTTGGACCACGCCGCCGCTCGCACGGCACTCGCCGAGCCCATCCGCCAGCGAGGCGGCCGCATGTCGCCCGAGGCGATCGATCACGCCACCGAGGCTGCTGGCGGCTACCCGTTCATGGTGCAGTTGGTCGGCTTCCACTCTTGGGAAGCTGCCGCCGAGCCCGACACCGCCGTCGCCTTGAGCGATGTGGTCGAGGGCGCTCGTGCAGCTCAACAGCACATCGGCCAGTTGGTCATCGCACCGCTGTGGAGAGACCAGCCAGCCTCGGCCCGGCGATTCCTAGCGGCCATGGCCCACGACGACGGCGATTCGCTGCTCGCCGATATCGCGCGACGAATGGACGTGACCAGCGGATACGTCAGCGTCTACCGCGCCCGCCTCATCAAGTCCGGCCTGGTGGCCGACGTCGGCAAACGAACCGTGGCGTTCGCGCTGCCGAGTACAAGACGCTGGATCAGAGCCCTCGACGAGTTCTCCTACATCAGCGAGAGCCTGCACCTCACCGAGGAGCGCAACGTTGGCTTCACCCTGCCCCACGACTGACACCGTTCGGAGATGACGACCCACCATGCTCACCGACGCTGGCCACGCCCAAACACCTGACAGGATGGTTCACGTCATGAAACGGACGCGTGCGCAGCGGGCAGCAGCGCTGGAAGGCTGGGCGGACCGGGTCGCACCGGGCGATCTGGTCGAAACCGACAGCGTTCGGCGTGCACGCGAAGGCGAAGCGATTGCCGAGTCGTACCGGCAAGTTCCGCAGGGGCCAGACGAGGACGCCGCGGCGTTGGCCAATTCGATCGCCATGACCGAGGCTGAGCCGTCGTAGCTCGGCGCGAGCTGTGGCTGCTCGAACCGCCGAACCAGGGAGCCAGTCCTGCGCTCGTGGTCACGCGACACCAGGCGATCGCGACGCTGCAGTCCTCGCGATCGAGAACCGGTGCCGCAGCAGGACGGGCCGAGAAAACTATTGCGCCCACGCGGGACATCGCTTCTACGGTCGCGGGGATGGCTGAATCGAGGACAGCACTCGGTGCGCCAGACGCCACTCACCCAACTCAGCAAGGTTTGCGACAAGTGTCGCACATATGCGACACTTCCACGATGGAGGAAGTTGCCTCGCGAGATCTGCGCAACCAGACGCGGGCCCTGTTGGATCGCGTGGCGGCCGGCGAGCCAATCTGCATCACCGTGCACGGCAGGCCGGTTGCCGAGCTGCGTCCCATCGAAGAACGGCCTCAGTGGATGAGCCGCGAGCGCTTCATCCGCGACGTCCTGGCACATCAAGCAGACCCCGGTCTGCTCGACGACCTGGCAGATCTCAGGTCCGAGACGACGGACGA
>JAJEIW010000196.1 GCA_022828045.1 Acidimicrobiia bacterium
CAGGAACGCCGGCGTGACCACCACGATGTCGAACAGGTGGCCGGTGCCCTTCCATGGGTCGTTGGTGAGGAAGATGTCGCCGGGGCGCATCTCCGACGCCGGGTAGCGATCCAGGAAGTGCAGCACCGAGTAGGCCATGGAGTTCACATGGCCCGGTGTGCCCGTGACCGATTGGGCCAGCATCCGCCCTTGGGGGTCGAAGATGCCCGCCGACAGGTCGCCGGCCTCCCGGGTCGAGGTGCTAAAGGCGGAGCGTACCAGCGCTCGTGCCTGTTCCTCGGTCACCGAGATCAGCCGGTTCCACTGCACGCCCAGCCGCACCGCATCGAGGTCGGCAGTGGCATCGGCCGGCCGACGCGCGTGCTGCGGCGCCGCGACGCCGGTGAGTCGCAAGTGTCCGCCCCCCGTGACGGTTGCCACCGCTCCATCGGGGACCAAGGTCGTGGTCTGGTCCTCGGTGATCAGGGCAGGTCCAGCCAGCCACGCGCCTTCGGTGAGGGAACCTCGCTCGAAGACCGCATGGGGGATGGCCCGGCCGGTTGCGGAGTCGGTGACAAGTGCAGTCTCGTCGGAGGCAACCGGTTCGTCGGCGACGGTTGGATGCAGCGAAATGGCGGGGGCATGCGGGGTACGCACTTCCAGCAGCCAGCTCAGCACTTCGATCTCGAGGTTGCCGATGTGGCGTGTGTAGAGCTGCTGGTAGGCCTTCGTGAACGAGGTGCGCAACTGGTTGCGCACCTCGGCGTCGCTCGGGCTGTCGATGTCGTCGGCGAGCAGCGCTGCAGCGTCGACATCGACGGTGATCTCATGGCCTTGACCGCGGTAGCGCATCAGGGCTCGCACGTGCGTGGCTGTCTCGGCGCCGGGCGCAGCAGCGTGCACGATCGCATTCGACTCGTCGGCCATCTCCCGGAGCAGCCCTGCCAGGTTGGCTGCTGTCAGCTCGCTCACGCGAGCATGGCGGGTGCGCACCGACTCGTGCGCTACCGGCGCGGCCAGAAAGCCGATGGCCGAACCCACGCCTGCGCCCTCAGGCACCACGATGTCGTCGATGCCCAGCTTGGCGGCCACTCGCGCTGCATGCAGCGGCGCCGCTCCGCCGAATGCGATGAGCGTCCCACGGCTGATATCGCAGCCTTGATCCGCTGCGTGAACACGACCGGCATTGGCCATGTTCTCGTCGACAACCTCGGAGATGCCGATGGCAGAGATCGTCGTCTGCAGACCCGATGGCTCCGCCAGCGCGGTCCCGACGGCTTTGGCAGCGGCGTCGACATCGAACGTCAGCGTGCCGCCGGCAAACCGATCCGGCGCCAGCCGGCCCAGCACCGCATCGGCGTCGGTCACCGTCGGTTCGATCCCGCCGCGCCCGTAAGCCGCAGGACCCGGCTCGGAACCATCGCGGGCCGGACCGACCGTGATGCGCCCGAGCGCGTCGAGGCTGGCGATGGAGCCGCCACCGGCGCCGATCTCGACCATCTCGATCACTGGCAGGCGCAGGGGGAGCCCGCTGCCGGCCAGGAAGCGGTACTCGCGGCCGACCTCGAATTCCCGGCTCGTGCGGGGATGACCGCCCTCGACGATGCACAGCTTGGCCGTGGTGCCGCCCATGTCGAAGCTGAGGGCGCGCTCGCAGTCGAGGCCGCGCGCGATCCCCGAGGCCAGCAGTGCGCCGCCTGCGGGTCCGCTCTCGATCAGTCGCACCGGGAAGCGCAGCGCCTCAGCGAGCGTTCCCAGCCCGCCGCCGGAGGTCATGAGGAACACCTCGCAGCCCAATCCCAGCGCTGCGAGCCGTGCATCGAGATCGGTCAAGTACTGCCTCACGAGCGGTGCGATGTAGGCGTTGGCGCACGCAGTGGAAAAGCGCTCGTACTCCCGGATCTCGGGGCAGACCTCGCTGGAGAGAGTGACGGTCGCCTCGGGCCAGCACTCGGCCAGTATCTCGGCGGTGCGCTCCTCGTGGCGGGCATCGAGGTAGGAGTGCAGGTAGCCGACCGCGACGCTGGTCACGCCGTCGGCCGCCAGTGATGCCGCCGCGGCCTGCACCGCGTGCTCATCCAGCGGCAGCAGCACCGTGCCGTCGGCGGCGAGCCGCTCGGGTATGCCGATGCGGCGGTTGCGCGGCACCAGCGGCTCGGGCCGGCGCATGTACAGGTCGTACTGCTCGAACCGGTTCTCGTGCGCCATCTCGACCGAGTCGCGGATGCCCTGCGTGGTCAGCAGTGCCGTGCGTGCGCCCCGGCGTTCGATGAGGGCATTCGTGGCGAGGGTGGTGCCGTGGATGAACACGCCAACCTCCGCGGGCATAACGCCTGCGGTGCGCAGCACACGCTCGACGCCGTCGAGCACAGCATCGGCCGGCGCGTCAGGCGTCGTCAGCACTTTGGCGGTGTGCAGCACCGGTCCGCCGCCGCTGACGTCGTCGACCTCCAGCGCGATGTCGGTGAACGTGCCGCCGATGTCGGCCGCCAGCCGGGCGCGTGCGCCTGCCATCGGCCCAGCGTAGGCGCGTCGTCGCGGAAGGCTGCGGGGCTACCGTGCAGGCGTGGCGAGTGGCGACCAGCGTGGCGGCAGGCCGCCGGCGGGAGCCGGTGCGGGGCTGCGCGTCGGCATCGTGCGGGCGACCTGGAACCCCGAGATCGTGGATCGGCTGGCAGCCGGTGCCCGGCGAGGCCTCGAAGAGCTCGGCGTCGCTGAGACAACCGAGGTGACGGTGCCCGGTTGTTTCGAGATCCCTTTCGCGACACAGGTGCTCGCTCGCAGCGGGCAGGTCGATGCGGTCGTCGTGATCGGGGCCGTGATCCGCGGCGAGACAACCCACTACGAGTTGGTCAGCGAGGGCGCCGCGCAAGGCGTGATGGCCGTTCAGCTGGAGACGGGCATTCCGGTCGGCTTCGGCCTGGTCACGGTGGAGAACACCGAACAGGCCGTAGCCCGCAGCGAGGGCGCCGGAGGCCACAACGTCGGTGAGGACGCGGCCTGTGTGGCGGTGTCGATGGCCCTGCTGGCCCGCGACTCCATTGTGGCCTCGTCTGGGGAGTAAACACATTTCCCCGTTGCGTGCATCAGATGTGAGGACAGGTTGTTGTGCGCATTGCCGCATGTCGTCGCACCTTGCCTGTCCCGCTCAGGGTCCGCTGCCGAATAGGCAGCGCGTGCGATTCGCTTGAAGGCCCAGTTCTCAGCACACTTCAAGGGAATGAGAGCACCCGGCATGATCGCCGGTAGATCCTCAGCACACAACCCAAGGTGCGACGAGCAGCCAATACCAGAAGAAGAACTGCAGCGGTAGGCTGAGTATGCATACGATGATAGTGCTACGTGACTGTAGCCAGCCGGCAAACGCTACCGATGAGAGCATACCGAATGCCGCGATCGACCAGCCGAGTACGGTGTTGGGTGAATCGTACATCTCATAACATTTCCATTCCATGAGATCGATATAGCGAATGGAGAGAATTCCAACCAACAACAAGTTGACTATCGGGAGAAGGGTGATCCATACACCTATTTTTCCGCGGGAGTCAAGTGAACGTAAGGGCGAATAACATAGTCCACGTAACTCATCAGGTGCATCGGTACGTTTCATTGCCAAAACAGGATGTCCCCAGCCTCTCACCAGCCGCAACGTGTTCGCGCCCAAACAATGGGATTATTGTTGGGGCCTCGATATCCTTCGAGGTCCCAAGTGGGTCCTGTTGCGATACCACTGGGGGACAGAGCGTGACACATAAATTGTTGCCTGATTGACTCCCAGCTTCTAACGCGTACTCTTGGCCCGTGTACCTTGATACAGTTTGTGGTCGCTCTCCAAGCTAGGGCGTGTTCGAGTGATCCGCTGAAGTGACGCAGGAAACCTGTCGGCACTACGTGGATTGACGTGTAGCCAGTCCCTTGAGCGTTATGCGTATAGCCGATTTCATTGATATAGATTGAACCACAATCATGGTAGCCGCTACCAGGCCTGTCACCGCAGTCCGAGTCGAAAATCCACCAGCAGATGTAGTCATGTTCAAGTCGCGGTTGTGTTTCATCTGGGCTCGATGACTCTTCATCATCGCCGCTGCTTTCGTCGTCAGCAGGAGCTTTGTCTTCTGCGGATTCACTTGCGTCTGTCGGGTCCGTGGGATCGTCATCGGACGGGCCATTCAGGTCCTTGTCATTCGGTTCATCTTGGTTCTCGTTCGATTCGGACTGTTCGTCCTTCCCGTCCTCAGGCTGATCGTGCTCGTTTGGCGACGAGGGCTCCTCTGGTTGCCGTTCGCCCTGTACCTCGTCTTCTGCATCTGGTTGTTTCTGCTCGGTTTTGGTTTCGAGCTTGTCTGTCTCGGCTGCTGCTGGTTGAGCAGCCAGAGACGCCAGGACGGCGAGAGCCATCAGCACGGTCAGCAGGACTCGAAGAGCGTTCCTCATTCTGGCTCCCAGAACTCATGTGGGTGTTGGCCAATTGCCGTGGCATCTGGCGTCGAAAATCTACATCGGACACGCGGGGTCGGGGCGCATCCGCACGAGCACTTTGCCGACGGCTTCGCGTTCGTCGAGCAGCCGGTAGGCCTCGGCGCTCTGCTCGAAGGGCAGCACCTGCCCGATGGGCGGCTTCACGGCACCCGATTCGATCATGGGAAGCAGGCGCTCGTGGATGCGGGCGGGGATCGTCGGGTCAGCCGCCACGGCTTCGCCCCAGGCCGCGCCGACCAGGCTCACGTTGCGCAGCAGCAGCCGGTTCACCTTCACGGTGGGGATCTCGCCTGCGGCGAAGCCGACCACGACGAGCCGCCCGAATCGTGCCAGCGCCCGGATCCCGTCGAGGAAGCGGTCTCCGCCCACCTGGTCGTAGGT
The DNA here is from genome assembly GCA_022828045.1 of Acidimicrobiia bacterium. Classification (GTDB taxonomy): domain Bacteria; phylum Actinomycetota; class Acidimicrobiia; order Acidimicrobiales; family Poriferisodalaceae; genus Poriferisodalis. Next base: position 4,840 of record JAJEIW010000196.1, read on the forward strand.
CATGTCGACGCCCCGACCGCCGGTGAGGTCGCGCACCTCGTCCTTCCAGGTGTCGCTGATGAGCACGATGTGATCGGCCCCGGCTGCCCGGGCGATCGCGCCCTTGGCCTCGGTGGAGACCAAGCCGATCACCGGCCCGGCGCCGACCCCCTTCGCCACCTGGATGCCCGAGGTGCCCACGCCGCCCGATGCGCCCAGCACCAGCACCGACTCGCCCTCGCGCAGGCCCGCCCGGTCGATCATGCAGAACACCGCCGTCTGGTAGTTCATGACCAGCGCGGCGCCCTCCTCGAACGAGAGCTGATCGGGCAACGCGAACAGATCGCGTGGCTTGGAGGCCACCACTTCGGCCAGGCAGCCACTCGACGACACGCACACCCGGTCGCCGGGTGCATATCCCGAATCCGCAGGGGCTGAGCGCACCACACCCGAGGCCTCGATGCCCGGCCGGAACGGCGGGTCGGGGCGGTACTGGTAGAGCCCCTGGCTCTGCAGCAGGTCGGGGAACGACACGCCGCCGCAGACGATGTCGACGATCACCGATGCACCGTCTGCATCGGCGACCGGTTCAGGAGCGTCGACGACGGCGATGCCGGCTG
>JAJEIW010000250.1 GCA_022828045.1 Acidimicrobiia bacterium
GCAGCCGGATCCGATGGGCAACCTCGACCCCCTGTGGTCTCCGCACAACCTGTATCGCTGTGCCGGCAACGATGACTGGATAGCCGTCTGCTGCGTCGACGAAGCCGAGTGGGCTGCGCTGGCGAGGATCACCGGCATCGATCCCGATGATGAGCGATTCGCCACAGCCGCCGACCGCAAGGCCAATGAGGCCGAGCTCGACAAGCTCATCGGCGCGTGGACCCGTGAGCGTGACCAGTGGGACATCACCGAGCTGCTGCAAGCTGCCGGCGTGCCCGCCTTCCCCTCGCTCAGCTCACGCTCGCTCGAGGTCAACCCGCACCTCGCCGAGCGCGGGCTGATCGAGCGTCTGGATCACCCGGTCGTGGGCCAGATGAGCCACGTCGGCATCCCGTGGCTCCTGACCGACGGCACCAATGGCGTGCGCTCGCCCGCTCCCACGCTCGGCCAGCACACGCACGAGGTGCTCATCGGCCTGCTCGGGCTCAACCCCGACGAGATCGCAGCGCTCGAGGCGGCAGGCGCCCTGCGCTGAGCCCTACTCCGGCCAGTCGGTACGATGCGTGATTGAGGGAGGCCCGAATGAAGACACTCAGCGTCGACGACGGTCTCTACGGTGCAATGGAAGCGGCTGCGGCGCGCGACGGTCGTTCGGTTCAGGAGCTGATCACTGAGGCGATCGGCGTGTGGCTAGAGGATGCATCGCTTGACGACGCCGACCATGCGCTCATCGAGTTCGCCCGCGCCGAGGCAGCCGAGCAGGGCGGAGCCGAATTCGAGGCATTCTTCGACTCGCTGTCTGGCACGAGCGGCTGACCCTCTGAGCGTTGCCGGACTCATACCGAATTGAACTGTCGCCTGCCGCCCAGCGCCAGGCGAGACGGCTGACGGCGAATGACCGGCGACGAACTCGCGACGCATTGCGCGCCCTCGTCGAGGCCCCTCGAACCCGCGGCAGCGTGAAGCTCACAGGTTTCGAGAGCGTCTACCGGATACGGGTTGGGCAGTTCCGGGTCGTCTACGAGATACATGATGACGAGCGCCTCGTCATGGTGCTGCGGATCGCTCGACGAGACGAAGCCACATACCGCCGACTCTGATCGAGGATCATGCCAGATGTGCTGCTGAGCAAAATTGCTCAGCAGCACATCTGCAACGTTGTGATGACTACGTGCCCACGTATAGGCGACCGCTCGTAGCGACAATCGCAGCACGGCTCAACGAGAGGCCGGAACGTCTGGTCGCCGTGTTCGGGCCTCGGCAATCGGGCAAGACGACCGCTGTCCGGCAGGCTCTGAGCGAGATTCGGCAGGACTGGCGCATGGTCGCATGCGAACCCGGCGGAACCGACGAGTCGTCCGACGAACCGGGGCCGTTCGACGCGAGCGTGATCCCCGGACGCCACGCGCGCTTGCCATCAGCGCCTCGTGGCGCTGCATGGCTCGTCGAAGTGTGGGAGCAGTGCCGCCTACGAGCGAACGAGTCGTTGGCCGGTTATGTCCTGGTGCTGGACGAGATCCAGGAGCTGTCGAACTGGTCCGCCATCGTGAAGGGCCTCTGGGATGCCGACCGCGCATCGGATTGTCCGCTTCATGTGGTCATCCTCGGCTCGGCCCCGCTGCAGATTCAGGCAGGCCTCAACGAAAGCCTCATGGGTCGCTTCGAGCCGCTGGTGTCCCCTCATTGGTCATTCACCGAGATGGCCTCGGCGTTCGGCGTCAGCTTGGACGAGTACGTGCTCTACGGCGGTTACCCCGGATCCGTGGGGCAGATGGCTGCCCACGAGCTTGCGCCCTCGATCGCGCTCGTTCCGGATGGGACACCGCCGACCGTGTCACACCGGATTCGTACGGTGCGCCTATGGACGTCTCGCGGGACAACAGGCGCGTGGTCGGAGTTCAGCTGAGCCTGAAGCCGTATCTACATATGCGCGCTCATGCTGCGCCCACGGGCCACACTGAGCCGGTGGAGGTCGGGTCGGCGATTTCGTTGTTCTCTGGGGCTGGCGGGCTCGACCTTGGTGTCGAGCAAGCAGGGTTTCGAACCACCGTCGCGGTCGAGTGGGACGCAGATGCGGCTGACACCATGGAGAAGAACTCCAGCACGCATTTTCCGTGCCTGCGGGAGGTCGTGCGCGCCGACTTGTATCCGCTGGCTGCGCGACGCGATGGCGGCGTGACGACCAGAGAGCTTCTCCATGCTGGGGGTTTCACCAGCCGCGACCGGCCGGACCTGCTGGTTGGGGGGCCTCCCTGCGTCGCGTTCTCGAAGTCGGGGTTCTGGCTCGACTGGAAGAGGGAGGGCGTCGATCCCGCAGCGAGCCTGCTACAGGCGTACACCGCGGTGCTGGCACAGGCGCAGCCGCGATTCTTCGTCCTTGAGAACGTGTACGCGCTGACCTTCGACAACAAGGCCAGCCGTCCGGCCTTCGAACGGCTGCGCAAGGAGTTGAGCGCAGCGGGGTACGACTTCCGGTGGGATGTACTTAACGCAGCCGACTATGGCGTTCCTCAATCGCGGCCGCGTCTGTTCATCGTCGGTGCGCGCCGCGGCGAGACGGTTCCGGAGTTACCCGCCCCTACCCACCACGGCGATTGGGAGCGACGCAAGACGGTCGGCGGCGGACTGCCGCATACGACCACTGGTGAGGCGTTGGCGGATCTTGCCACGGTGCCAGAGTCCGAGGAGGTCGTACGGGGACGTTGGGGGCACCTGCTCCCCGAGATTCCGCCCGGTGACAACTATCTCCACTTCACTGCGAAGCGCGGCCACCCCGACCCCATCTTCGAGTGGCGCTCGCGGTTTTGGTCCTTCCTGCTCAAGCTGGACCCACATCGACCGTCACCGACCATTCAGGCGCAGCCGGGTCCGAACGTCGGTCCGTTCCATTGGGAGAACCGGCGGCTGCGAGTACCGGAACTGAAGCGGCTGTTCACGTTTCCGGATGACTTCGATTTCGTGGGGCGTCGTGCTTCGATCCAGTCTCAGGTCGGTAACGCAGTGCCTCCCCAACTGGCGAAGCAGGTAGCAGCCACGGTTGCGATGGTGGCTTGAGGCCGTGCGCTGCTCGCGTCCGCAGCGACGCACCCGCGTGGAATCCTGCACACTTGTCCCGTGGATTCCCTGCTGCTGACCTGGTTGCGAGACCAGACTCGCGACTGGCGTCCGTCTATCGTCGGCGTCTTCCGGGAGCGTGCAGCCCACAGCGACTGGCCGCTCACTGCGCACTCGCCTGGTGATCTCCGAGAGCAGCTGACCACCCTCGGTCACCTGTTGCCGCTGCCGAGCGAGCCCGCTGCACTCGCCAACGTCATGGAGATCGAACTCCGAAGGCACCTGACGCGCGGCGCCGCAGACGTGGACGGCGGGCATATCGAGGAAGGAACCGAGCGGTCGTATCCCGACCTTGAGTTCACCGGAGCACCATTCGGCGAGGGAACGCAGGCTGTCGACATCAAGTGCGCTCGGCGCAAGCTCTCGGCGTCCGGCACGCCCACTGGCAGTCTCAACAATCGGATCGCGCTCTACACCGGAAACACGTACTTCCTGTGGCCCCAGCTCAAGTTCTCGGGCATCTTGCGCCCGTTCGACGAGTACACCGACCATGTGTCCGTCGTGGTTCTCTACACCTACGACGCATCACTCCCCGAACGCATCATGGACGTGAGCGTCGTTGTCCACGAGACGTGGCGCATCGCCTCGCGGTCAAGGGCCTCGGCGACGCGGGAGTACATCGGATCGGTGTCGAGAATCGGAGACATCGAAGCCGGTGATGGCGATTTCGCTACGGCCGAGGAGTTCTACGCGTATTGGCGTGCACCGAGCATCGGCTGGAAGAAGTCCCCCGAAGCTGAGCGTCTGCTGCGGCAAGCGCTCGAAGCCCAAGACACCTGAGCAGGGCACGGGCAAAGCCGCATAGCCCGTACCGCCCGGGTGTGGCGCTATTCGGGCCAGTCGGTGAGGGTGACCACGTCGAAGGTTGCGCCGACAGGGTCGGCCACCGTGGCCATGCGGCCCGGGCCCCAGTCGAAGGGTGGCACGATCACGTTGCCGCCGTTGGCCGTCGCCGCAGCGCAGGCGGCGTCGACGTCGTTCACCCCGAAGCTCACCCGCCAGTGCGGCGGCACACCGGGAGGCGGTGCCACCGACGTGCTCGCCACCGGTTCTCCGTCGAGTGTGAACACTGTCGGAGAGTCGGGCACGCCTTCCATCGTTCGCGCTTCCCAGCCGAACAGCTCGCAGTAGAAGGCCTCTGCGGCGTCGTTGTCGTGCGTGGCGACCTCGGCCCAGGTGAACGCACCCGGGGCATTCACGATTCCCGCACCGATCGCTGTAATCGGCGCCCACGTGCAGAACACGGCGCCCGTCGGGTCGGCAGCGATGACCATGCGGCCGGCGGCGTCCGGACCCGGCTCGGGCACGTCGATGGCTGGCCGCATGACCGCTCCGCCGGCCGCCGCAACCTGACCGGCGAACTCGTCGGCATCGTCCACGGTGACGTAAACGTTCCAGCAGGGCGGCACGCCTTCGCTGAGCATCTCGGGGGGCATGTCGAACACTCCGGCGGCCGGGTGCCCGTCCACAACAGCCATGACGTAATTGATCTCGCCGGTGGGGTCGCGCTCGTACTCCCAGCCCATGACCGCGCCGTAGAAGTCGATGGCGCCCTCCACGTCGGTGGTCGCCAAGTCGACCCACGAGGGTGTCCCGGCCCGATGGCACTCTCGCAATGGCATGTCTTCCGTCTCTCCTCGCTGATGTCGCCGCGTCGTGCTCGTCGGTCGGTTTCGGTCAGTCGGCCTCGGGGGCCGCGAGGGCACGCCGCATCGCAATGGCGGTGAGTTCCTGCGCCTCGTGTGCTTGATCCAGGAAGCGGGTCATGCCGAAGAAACCGTGGAACTGGCCCGGGTACTCGATGAGCGTGGTGGGCACTCCGGCATCGGCAAGCTTCTGTGCGTATTCGACGCCCTCGTCGCGCAGCGGATCGTGACCGGCCACGATGACGAAGGCAGGCGCGGCGTCCGAGGGATCGTCCACCGCGAGCGGGGCCGCATAGGGATTGGCTCGCTCGGACGGCGCGCAGTAGTGATCGTCGAACCAGGCCATCGTGTCGCGGGTCAGCAGGTAGCCCTCGGCGTTGGCGATCATCGAATGGGTGTCGCGGTCGAAATCTGTGACCGGGTAGATGAGCACCTGCAGGGCCGGCTGGCCGCAAGCGTCGCCATTCGCTGCGCCGTCGCGGCACATGAGCGCAACGGCGGCGGCGAGATTGCCACCTGCACTGTCGCCGCCGATCGCCACACGAGCCGGGTCGATGCCCAGCTCGCTGGCATTGTCGATCACCCACTGGGTGGCGGCACAGCAGTCATCAGCCGGCGCTGGGAACGGAAATTCGGGTGCGAGCCGGTAGTCCACCGACACCGTCACGACTCCGGCCAGCATCGTGAGCGCCCGGCATGTGCGGTCGTGGGTCTCGATGCTGCCGACCACCCAGCCGCCGCCGTGGAAATACACGAGGCAGCCGAGCACGCCGCTTGCATCGGCAGTGGCCGCGCCGTCGCCGGGCCGGTAGATGCGCACGGCGATCTCATTTCCGTCGGGGCCGGGAATCGTCCGGTCCTCCGTGGAGGCAACCTCGACGAACTCGCCAGCGGGCGGCATTTCCTCGAAGCCCGCTCGGGCACGCTCGAAGCCGACATCTTGGAATGACGGTCGGCCCAGGGCGTTCAACTGGTCGATGACTTGGGATGCTTCTGCTTCAAGTGTCACGGCGCGCAGCATATGAGGCGGGACGGGAGCCTCGCGGGGCCGTTTGGGGCCGCGCTTCCGCCGGTGCCCGACCTCCCGCTGCCGTACGCTGATGCGGGCACGGCCGCGTGCGGAAGCGGCGGCGATGACGGGGGCACGACATGGGTGATCTGCTGATTTCAGGCGGGAGTTTGATCGACGGCACGGGCGCTGAGCCGCGCCGCGCCGACGTGCTCATCTCCGATGGCGTCGTGGCTGAGATTGGCGAGTCGCCCGGCGATCTCGCAGGCCGCAGGGTCGATCGCACCATCGACGCCGAGGGCCACGTCGTGACGCCCGGGTTCATCGACGTGCACACCCACATGGATGCCCAGATCGCTTGGGATCCGATGGGCGAGAGCTCGTGCTTCCACGGTGTGACCACCGCCGTGATGGGCAACTGCGGCTTCACGCTGGCGCCCGCCCGCGCCGATGCCCGCCACCTGGTGGTGCGCAACCTCGAGCGGGCCGAGGACATCTCCGCCGAAGCCATGGCTGCAGGCATCGACTGGACATGGGAGACCTTCCCCGAATACCTCGACTTCGTGGACGCCACGCCCAAGGGCATCAACTACGCCGGCTACCTCGGCCATTCGGCGCTGCGCACGTGGGCCATGGGCGAGGCCGCCTTCGACCGCGGCGCCAACGATGACGAGCTGGCGCTGATGCTGCAGCAGCTGCGCGATTCGCTTTACGCCGGCGCCATCGGCTTCACCACTTCCATCTCGTACAACCATGAGACCGCCGACGACCGCCCGGTGGCCTCGCGCCTGGCGGAATGGTCGGAGATCGATGCGTTGGTCAGCGAGATGGGCGTCATGGGCGCTGGCATCTTCGAGCTGGCCAATCACGGCGATCTGCGCTCACGCGACCCCGAACGGAACGACGCCTATGTCGCCAAGATCGTCGAGCTGGGCGCCCGTACCCGGGTGCCGATCACCTACGGCATGCTCGCCCCCTCCAGCGAGGACCACCACTGGAAGCCGGTGATCAAGCTGCTCGACGGCATCAACGCCGCCGGCGGCACTTCGTGGGGGCAGGCGCATTCCCGTTGCCTGGGCACGCTGCTGTCGTTCAAGACCTCGCTGCCGTTCGATGCTCTGCCGCTGTGGCGCGAGCTGCGCGCCGACTCTCGGGGCGAGCA
>JAJEIW010000197.1 GCA_022828045.1 Acidimicrobiia bacterium
GGCGACCCGCCAGCCGTCGTTCACGTCGCCGACCACGTTCTCCTTCGCCGTCTTGGCGTCGGTGAAGAACACCTCGTTGAAGTCGTGCCGGTTGTTGATGTTGATGATCGGGCGCATCTCCACACCGGGCTGGTCCACCGGGACCAGCAGGAACGAGATGCCGCGGTGCTTGGCCTCGGTGGGATTGGTGCGGCACAGCACGAAGATCCAGTTGGCGGTGTGGCCGCTGGAGGTCCAGATCTTCTGGCCGTTGATCACCCACTCGTCGCCGTCGAGCACGGCGCGCGTGCCCAGGTTGGCGAGGTCGGAGCCGCTGTCGGGCTCGCTGTAGCCCTGGCACCAGCGATGCTCGCCCGAGATGATCTTGGGCAGGAAGTGGCGCTTCTGCTCATCGGTGCCGCACTCGATGATGGCATTGCCGACCATGGTGATGCTGAACCCGTCGTTGTCGCCGCCGACGGGCACCCCAGCCTTGGCGAACTCCTCGGCCATCACGACTCGCTCGACCTCGCTGAGTCCGGCGCCGCCGTACTCCACCGGCCACGACACTGCGAGCAGCTGATTCTCCGACAGCAGCGCCCGCCATTCCTCCACGAACTGGTCGCGGGCATCTTCGTCGAGCGATCCCATGCCGGACCAGTTCGAGGGCAGGTGCTCGGCCAGGAAGGCCTGGATCTTCTCCCGGTAGTCCTCGGCCTCGTCGGTGTAGGTCGGATCCATGGGCGCGCTCCCCTGCTTGGCTGACTGCTCAGCTCGTCGCTGAGTCTGCCACGCGACAGGGTGGTTGGCTCAGGGTCGGCGGCCGCCGCGCCCAATGCTTCGGCTACGGCCGGTAGCCGAACGAAGACGGCCCGGGCCGGAGGGTGCGGCGGGCGAGGTCCACCCACTCGCACAGCACCGGTCGGGTGTCGCGGGGGTCGATGATCTCCTCGATCTCGAAGAACTCGGCGGAGCGGTGCGGCGAGCGCACGCTGTTGAGCCGCTCACGGATCTCTTCGAGCAGCTCGTCGGGAGTGTCGCTGTCGGCCAGATCCTGCTTGTAGGCCACTTCGAGCCCGCCCTCGATGGGCAGCGAGCCCCAGTCGCCCGAGGGCCACGCCACCCGGAAGCTGCGGGCGCCCGGCTGATTGTTGGCCGCACCCGCGACGCCGAATGCCTTGCGGATGACCACACAGGCGAACGGCGCGGTGAGCTGGCCCAGTGCGGCCAGCGCCGCCGAGCCGAACCGGATCGTGCCGCTCTCCTCGGATTCCTTGCCGATCAGGAAGCCCGGGCAGTCCGCGAGGTGCACCACCGGCAGGTGGAACGTGGAAGCGGTGTCGAGCAGGCGGATGAGCTTGCGGCAGCTGTCGGCTGTCCAGCCGCCGCCGTACACGTAGGGATCCTCGCCGAAGATCGCCACCGGCCACCCATCGAGGCGTGCGAGTCCGGTGATGATCGAGCGTCCCCACCGACTGCCGATCTCGAAGAAACTGCCCTGGTCGCAGACCGACTCGATGATCGAGCGCATCTTGTAGACGCGCCGTGGCTCCCGGGGCACGATCGAGATCAGCTCGTCGTCGCGCCGCTGCGGGCTGTCGCCGCTCAGCACCCGCTCGGGCAGCTCGTCCACATTGGCAGGCAGGTACGACAGGAACCGGCGTGCGCGCTCGAACGCCTCCTCTTCGCTGTCGACCACGTCGTCGATGGCGCCATTGGCCGTATGGATGTCGGCGTGGCCGAGTTCTTCCTTGCCATGATCGCCCAGCGACGCCTGCTCGACCAGGGCCGGCCCGGCGATCATCATCTGCGCGGTGTCACGCACGATGACCGAGTAATGCGCCGAGGCCACCCGGGCAGCGCCGATGCCCGCGACCGAACCCAACGCCAGCGATACTGACGGCGCCACCGAGAGATGGTTCACGATGACGTCCCAGCCCCGCAGTTCGGGAATGTAGGTGCGCCCCGCCATCTCGATGGACTTGACCGAGCCGCCTCCGCCCATGCCGTCCACCAGCCGGATGTGCGGCAGCCGCATCTCATAGGCCATGGACTCGGCAGCGTCGCGCTTCGCGGGGATGGTGGCGTCCGAGGAGCCGCCGCGCACGGTGAAGTCGTCACCGGACAGGACAACAGGCCGATCGTCGATGCGGGCAAGCCCGAAGATGAAGTTGGACGGCGTCAGGTGGACGAGATTGCCCTGATCGTCGTACTCGGCAACGCCGACGGTCTTGCCGATCTCGTGGAACGAGCCCTTGTCAGCCATGGCATCGATGCGCTCGCGCACCGTCATCTTGCCGAAGAAGTGCTGCCGCTCGACCTTGTCGGGCCCGCCCAGCGCTTCAGCGAACGCTTCGCGGCGGCGCAGCTCAGCGATCTCAGGCTCCCAGCTCATGCGATCCCCGTTCTGGCTGTTCGCCCCGGCTCAGTCAACTCGCACAAAGGGTACGGCTGCGCTCGGGGTGCCTGCCCGGCGTGCCCGACGGGAATCCCGCGCGATTCAGCCGGCGGTGGGATCGACCAGCAGCTTGATCGCCGTGCCTGTTATAAAATAATAGTATATTTCAATAATTCTCAATCTATTCTCTCAGCGATGTCAGCAGATGAGCCGTACGTATGGCTTCCCGGCCTCATCGAATTGAATGGAGACGAGGCGCTGGCAGTGCTGTACGCGCTCGACGTTGCAATCGCGAGAGCTCGAAGCGCACACGAAGAGCGGGTTGCAGAGGCCGCCAAATTGCTCATCACGCGTAAGCTCTGGGACGAGCTCGCGGACATTCTCGAAATGCACGGAGATCACGATGGCTAGACCCCCGACCATGCGACATCTCGTCGCTGAAGATGACCCCGTGCGAGCGGGGATCGCTGCGGAGCGGCTCGGCGTCGAGCTGTTCGACATCTACTGCATGATCGAGTGGGGCGAGATCATCGGGGGGCCCGACCCGGACCGCCGTGTCGCCGTGCCGGCCGCCGAGATCGACCGCGTCATCGCCGCCGGCGGCGCCCCGAATTACGCCGAACTCTGGTGCAAGTACGGATCGGGCAAGAACTTTCCCGAGGCCGAGAGGCGGCGCCTGTCGGCGATGCACAAGTCACTTGTAGCCAGCGCCCTCGAGGCGCTGCCCAGCTAGCGCCGACCCAAGCCGAGCCAGCCGATCGGCAACACGTACAGATCATCGCCTTCACATATCGTGCGCGTATGGAATTGAGACTTGACGGCCGCACAGCGCTGATCACCGGGGGCAGCCGGGGTCTGGGACGGGCGATGGCCGAGACGTTCGCTGCTGCGGGTGCCGCGGTAGCGGTGGTGGCCCGCGACCAGGCGGTGCTTGATGCGACGCTCGCAGCGCTCCGAGATGCGAACCCAGATGTCGCTCACACAGCGATTTCGGCCGATGTGCGCGTGGCGGACGAGGTCTCCCGGGCTCACGCCGAAGCGGTGGAGGTCTGCGGGCCGGTGGACATCCTCGTCAACAACTCCGGGACGTCGCACGCCAAGCCGTTCCTGGACATCACCGACGACGACTGGCACGACGATCTCGACCTGAAGCTGTTCTCAGCGATACGCCTCTGCCGGCTGTGCATCCCGCACATGCGCAGCCAGGGCTGGGGGCGGATCATCAACTCGCTGAACGCCGAGGCCAAGGCGCCCAGAGCGCAGACGTGCCCGACGTCGGCGACCCGCGCCGCCGGCATGGCGATGACCAAGGCGCTCGCGTCGGAGTTCGCGGCCGACGGCGTGCTCGTGAACGCGCTCAACACCGGCCTGCTCGTGACCCACCAGTGGCGGGCTCGCTGGGAGCGGATGCAGCCCGGCGAGACATTCGAGGAGTACACCGCAGCGGTCGGCAAGCGCATTCCCATCGGCCGCATGGGCGACGCTCAGGAGTTCGCCAACCTCGCCCTGTTCCTCGCCAGCGACGCCGCCAGCTACCTCACCGGCGCGGCGATCAACATCGACGGCGGATTGTCGCCAGTGGTCTGAGGCCAGCCCGCCGCCGCAACCAGCACAGGCGGCGGATTGTCTCCGGTGGTCTAGCCGGGGGCGAGCGCGTCGAACTTGTCCATCAAGCCCGGCGGCGGACGGCGGGGCTTGCCGTCGTTGTCGCAGATGGCCGCGGTCAGGTTGCCCTCGACCAGCACCGCGTCGTCTGCTTCGCGGATGATGCGCTGCTGCCAGCGGGTGCTCGCACGGCGACGCTCGACCAGCTCGGTCTCGATGCGCAGCGTGTCCCGGGCAGTCGCAGGCACCCGGAAACGCACTTCGAGGTTGGTCACCACGATCTGCACGTTCTGATCTGACAGGTCCGGCAGCGCAAGGTCGGCAGTTTCCAGCGCCAGGCAGCGTGCCGCCTCGAAGTACGACACATAGACCGCATGGTTGACGTGGTTGTACGGGTCCAGCTCGCCGAATCGGGGCACGATCTGGGTCGCGTGTGTCGCCATCGGCGGAACGCTAGTGGCGCGCCACGACAGGCCGTCCGCAACCATCGCTGAGCCGACTTCATCTGGGCCGCGCGCCGCTCCCTCTAGCGTTGCAATGCGTGAGCATCATCGCGGCGATCGATGTCGGAACGAACTCGTTCCACCTCGTCGTCGCATCGATCGGCGCAGACGGCCGCTTCGAGGTGCTGACACGCGAACGTGAGCCGGTCCGGCTGGGCTCGGGCGGCGAGGACATGAAGCGTCTCGAGCTCGATGCCATGGACCGCGGCATCTCAACACTGGATCGGATGCGACGCATCGCCGACCACGCGGGTGCCACTTCAGTCACCGCGGTGGCCACCAGCGCGGTGCGGGAGGCCGACAACCGAGGCGAGTTCGTAGCGCGGGCCCTCTCCGAGGCCGGCGTGGACATCAAGGTGGTCTCCGGAGTCGAGGAGGCCCGGCTGATCCATCTCGGCGTGCTGGCGGCCGTGCCGCTGCTCGACAAGCGGCACCTGATCATCGACATCGGCGGCGGCTCCACGGAGTTCATCGTCGGCGACGGTGCCGAACCGCTGCTGCTGCGCAGCCTCAAGCTCGGATCGATCCGGCTCACCGACCGCTTCTTCCCGGAAGGCCGCACACGTGAGCGCTCCGTGCACGAGTGCCGCAACTACATCAGATCGTTCCTGGGACACCTGCCTGCAGAAGTCGCGGAACTCGGCTTCGAGACCGCCGTGGGCTCGTCGGGAACGATCATCGCCCTGGCCCGCATGTGCGCCATCCGGCGCGGCGATCGCGACAGCCGCACCGGGAGGCTGTCATTCACGCGCAAAGAGCTCCGATCGCTCACGAACGACCTCACCGACGCCGCTACACCTGCTCGCCGGCTCTCCATCGAGGGGTTGGAGGAACGCCGCGCAGACATCATCGTGGGCGGCGCGCTGCTGCTGGCGGAAACGTTCAAGCTTCTGGGCATCAAGCGCATGGAGGTTTCCGACTACGCGCTGCGTGAGGGCATTCTCTTCGAGCAGATGCGGCGGGCAGCAGCACCCGAGCTCGACCCGTTCCACCGCCTCGAGGATCTGCGACGCTCAGGCGTGATGTATGTGGCGAACAGCTACCACGAGGATTTGCGGCACGCCGAGCACATCACCGACCTGGCGCTGGAGTTGTTCGACAGCCTCGGCGGGCTGCACGGGCTCGACGAAGAGGACCGGGAGCTGTTCGAGGCGGCTTCGCTGCTGCACAACGTGGGCATCTTCATCGCCCACAGTGCCCACCACCGCCACAGCTACTACATCATCCGCAACAGCGAGCACCTCACAGGCTTCACCGAACGCGAGATCGAGATCATCGCCCAGGTCGCCCGCTACCACCGCAAGAGCGCGCCGAAGCCGAAGCATGCCGACTTCGCCTCGCTCAGCCGGATCGATCAGGACAGGGTGCGCTGGATGGCGGCCATGCTGCGCGTGGCGATCGGCTTGGATCGCTCCAATCGCCAGGTGGTGACCCGCGTGCGAGTGGTCGGCGAGGTCGGATCTTCGAACCACAACGGCGAACTCCGGCTGGTCGCACGGGCTTCGCCCGGCGTAGACACCACTGTCGAACTCTTCACAGCCCGGACCCGCAGCGAACTGCTCGAAGCGGTCACCGGGCGCACCGTGGTGATCGAGCCTGAGATCACCGAGACCGGACGGGCTGCTCACCCCACCAACGGGACGCACCACGCGGAGCCCGCCCGAGTGGCGTCTGAGGCGATCGCTGGCCACCGCTAGCGCGGGCCGAGCACACCACGACTCAGCACCGGCGCGAGCGGAATCGCCGGATAGCGTCCCGGCCCGGTCTTTCCCCCATCATCCCGACGGCTTCCCGACGCCGTCGGCTCTGGCATCGCCGTAACGCGCCCGGTGCCATGCCTGCTGCCTGCTGCCTGTGAAAGGAACTGACATGTACTCGTCACTCGGCCGATGGTGCTTTCGCCACCCATGGCGAGTTCTGGCCGTCTGGCTGACGGTCGCCGTCGCCGTCGGCGCCGTCGCCGGCGGTCTGGGTCCCACATTCGGCGCCGAACTCTCGACGCCCGACTCCGAGAGCGGCCGGGCCGCCGACATTCTCGGCGAGCACTTCGGCAGCGTCGGCTCGCGCGTCAGCGGCACGATCGTCGTCGACGCACGGGAGACTGCCGACGGCGTCGAAGATCCTGCGATCCGATCCGCCATGACAGCGCTGGTCAGCGATGTCAACGCCATCCCCGATGTCTCCGCAGCATCCCCGTTCGACCCTGGGGGCGCTCACCGCATCTCCTCTGGCGAACCGGCAGCCGGCCGCATCGCCTACGCCGATGTCGAGGTGGCCCCTGGATTCAACGTCGACGAAGCCGCTGGCCTCGGCGAAGAAATCGACCATCTCATCGACTCCAGCGGGCTGCGCGACCTCCCCGGAGTGCAGGCGCATGTCGGCGGGGCTTGGCTCTCCGAGCAAGAGCCGCCCGAGACCGAGGCCATCGGGCTTGCGTTTGCGATCTTCGTGCTGATTGCAGCAGTCGGCTCAGTAGCGGCGATGGGTGTGACTGTCGGCACCGCTCTGGTCGGCGTCGGCATCGGTGCCGCGGGCATCGTGATAATCAGCAACCTCGCCACGGTCCCCGATTTCGCATCGACGCTCGGCGTCATGATCGGCATCGGCGTCGGCATCGACTACGCGCTGTTCATCATCAATCGTGTCCGCGAGTGGACACGCCACGGCCTTGGCCTGGGCGATGCTGTGGGGGCGGCGCTCGACTCTGCGGGACGATCGGTGGTGTTCGCCGGCGCCACGGTGGTGCTGTCGCTGCTGGGCCTGCTGCTGGTCGGGCTGCCGTTCGTCTCGGGCCTGGGCATCTCGGCAGCAGTCACCGTCGCGATTGTCATGGCGGGCTCGATCACGCTGCTGCCTGCTGTGCTGGGGCTCGTCGGCCGCCGGCTCGGCACCATCAGGGTGCGCGGCATCGCCGCGTCGGCACTCGTGGCCCTCGCGCTGCTGGGATTCGGCTTGGGCATCACGCTGCTGCTGGCGGGCATCCCCGCTGCGGTGGCCGTGATCATCGCCGGCTCGTTCGCCGGCGACCGCAATCCGCTGCGCCGCGTCATTCGGCAACGACCGCCCAAGGCGCTGCGCGAGACCGGGTGGTACCGCATGAGCCGCATGGTGCAGGCACGGCCGTGGGCTGGTGCGCTGGGAGGCATCGCGCTGCTGGTCCTGCTGGCGGCGCCAGTACTGAGCCTGCGGCTGGGCTTCTCCGACGAGGGCAACTTGCCTCCCGACAGCGCGACGCGGCAGGCCTACGACCTGCTCGCCGAGGGTTTCGGCCCCGGCGCCAACGGACCGCTGCTGGTGGCGGCCGAGACACCGAATCCGGGCGACATGGCGTCGCTGGAGTCGCTGGCCGAGGCCATGCGCGGCACCGACGGCGTCGTCGCCGTGTCGCCGCCGGTGCCGAGCCCCGACGGCGGCGCGGCATTCATCCGGGTACAGCCGGCCACCGGGCCGCAGGATGCCGCCACCGAGGATCTGGTGCATCGCCTGCGCGACGAGGTGGTTCCGGCGGCGCTCGCCGGCACCACGGTCACGGCACAGGTCGGCGGCGGCGTGGCGTTCGGGATCGACTTCAGCGACTACTTGGCACAGCGGATGCTGATTTTCTTCGCCGCAGTGCTGGGCGCCTCGTTCCTGCTGCTCATGGCGGTGTTCCGGTCGCTGGTGGTGCCGCTCAAGGCGGTGGTGATGAACATGCTGTCGATCGGCGCTGCCTACGGCGTCGTGGTTGCCATCTTCCAATGGGGATGGCTGGGCAGCCTGTTCGGCATCGACGGGGCGCCGATCGAGCCGTTCATCCCGATGATGCTGTTCGCGATCCTGTTCGGGCTGTCGATGGACTACGAGGTCTTCCTGCTGTCACGGATGAAGGAGGAGTACGAACGCACCGGCGACCCCGTGAACTCGGTGGCCGACGGGCTTGCTGCAACCGCGCGGGTCATCAGCGCTGCCGCGGCGATCATGGTGGTGGTGTTCGGCAGCTTCGTGCTCGAGGACAACCGGGTCGTCAAGCTGTTCGGCTTCGGGCTCGCAGCCGCCATCGCGTTCGACGCAACCGTGGTGCGGATGCTGATCGTGCCTTCCACCATGGAACTGCTCGGCGCCCGCAACTGGTGGCTCCCGGCCTGGCTCGACCGCATCATCCCCAACCTGCGGGTCGAAGGGGAACTGCCCGACCGCAGCTCGGCCGACGACGAGGACGAACCCGCCTCAGCCGTCGTCGGCAACGCCTGAGTCGGCGTCGCTGTTCTCGCTGTCGGCGTCGGCGATCGCGTCCTCCGTCGCATGATCGCCGTCGGCGGACGGGCCGTCTGTCGGCGCGTCGGGCCACGGGCACAGCACTCCCAACAACAGTTCATTGATGCCGATCTGCAGAGGCTCATCGCCCAGCCTGTCGCCGTCCCAGCCGTCAAAGAGCGTGCGGAACTGCTCGCACGACCCGCGCAGGTCCGAGATTTCCTCGGGGCCGATACCGGGAAACAGACCCAGCGCGCCCGACGGATTCGTGAACGGATCCGCGCCGCCGAACAGTCCGAACGGCGCCGCATCGCCGCTGAACTCGAGCGCCGGTCCGCCAGGCCCGAACGGCCCAGACCAGCGCCGCGGCCCCGGCTCGAACCACTCGGAGAATCCGGGTCCGCCCGACCATCGTCGAGGTGCCAGACCGAGGCCGAATCGGCCGCCGAACGAGCCGTGCAGGTCATCGAGGCTGCCCCAGTCGCTGTCTCCGCCGCAACGTCCCGGCATTCCCCGGAACCGCTCCGCGGCCACATCGCCCTTGCCGTCGCCGGGCGCCCACCCTCGGAAGCCGCATTGTCCCTGCTTGCCGCGGCGCTGCTGCCCGCTTCGTCGGCTGCAGGCGTCGCCGAAGCCGTGACCGTCGCAGTGACGGCCGAAGCTCGCGTCGAACCTGTCATACACGACGTCGGGAACGCCGGGGCCGTTGTGATGCACGCCTTCGACGATGAGATCTCGGCCGTTGGGGCCCAGATCGGTCCAGTAGGCAAACCCATCGTCGTACCCGTCGTCGAATACGGCCTGCGCCGTTGCGATGACAGCGAGAACGAGCAGCGCTGTCAGCGCAGCCGCAGATATGACAGCCAGCAGCTTGAAAAAGGCCGACAGGCGACGTGCCGACCTCGCCCACCTGCGAATCCGCCCGCTCAGATGAATCGGCCCGGGTGTCGCATCTGCACCGGACACCGGCCCGGCGTCGCCTGACGACGAGTCAGGCTCAGGAGCAGGATCATCCGCATCATCGCCTGCCGAGTCGGACGCGGTCGCCGAGTGGTCGGCGACATCGGCCTGCGCGCCGCCGCTGGGTTCAGTCTCTGCACCGACTCGGTCCGGCTCGGGCTCATCAGCGTCGGCATCGGCACCAGCCGGGTCCCGCTCGTGCACAGCACCGCTGTGTTCAGCATCGCCGCCTGGGCCGGGCGGCTCAGCGTTGTCGGAATCGTCGCGCTCATCCGATGTGGTTGCCATGACACCGAAGGTACCCCTGTGCCGGCATGCGAAGGCGCGCGAGACACCACGGACGCGATTTCTCAGCAGATTCTCATGACCGTGCACGGCAACGGTTCATTCGGCTGCCGAAGCGAGCGCTTCCGAGGCACTGTCGCAGAAGCGAAGTCGTTCCCGTCACTCGACGGCGAAGTCGGCGACCTCGGCGCCGCTGGCTTGCACCAGTTCATCTGGCGTCAGCCCGAAGACCGTGTCGGGTGTGCCCGCAGCGGCCCACACGATGTCGTAGGCCAGCAGCGCCCGGTCGATGACCGCTCTCAGATGCCGCGCATGCCCGAACGGGGGCGTGCCGCCGATCGCGTAGCCGGTGGCCTCGCGCACGCCGTCCGCGTCGGCACGGCTGATCGCTCCGCCCAGCACCGCGCCCAGCCTGGCCGTATCCACCCGGTTGGCACCCGATGTCAGCGCGAGCACAGGGGCGCCGTCGCACAGGAACACCAGCGACTTGACAATCTGGCCCAGTTGGCAGCCCACCGCGGCTGCTGCCTGCTCCGCGGTGCGGGTCCCCTCGGGAAAGCGCAGGATCACCGGTGTGATCCCCGCCGCCTCGGCCCCTGTCAGGAACCGCTCCCGAGCAGCTGCTCTGCGCCCGCTGTCACTCACCCACGGCAAGCTATCGAGCGAGGGCAGAGGTGCTGGTCTGTGTGGGGACCGGGCGCGGCAGTATTGGTTTGACGTGCGGTGCTCAGCCGATGACGCCGTCGGCACCGATCACGCCCGCGACGCTGAGCCAGATTGGCACCATGATGGACACGCCGACGCCCACGAGCCAGTAGTGGCGCACCCGCTGCGCCTTGCTGTCCTCGTCGCGCTGCGCGGCGAGCCCGTCGACCTTCGTGTCGAGCTTGGCCACGGCGGTTTCGAGGCCGGAGACTCTCGTGTCCAGGCTGTCGACTTTCGCGTCGAGCATGGCGAGGTCGTCCTTGGTGGCGAACCGTGACAGCTCGCGCGACAGCTCGGCGGTGAGGAAGTCCTTGGTGACCAGATCGGACAGCGGGGCGGGGGCGAGGCACGACATCAGGTACTCGGCGCGCTGCTCGTCGGTCTGCTCACGCAGCCAAGCGTAGATGCCCGAGCGGATCTCTTCAGACACGGCAGTCCTTCCATGGCGCCGACAGCGACAGAATCGAACCGTAGACACAGAAGCTCGATGCTTCCAAATGATTTTCGGAGGCTTCTGCAAGCTTGGCGGCGGTCTCTCGGGCGCTTGATCCCTCGATCTGCTCCGCTGTCTCCGAGTGAGCGGCAAGCCCTGCGAGCAGGTCCGCAATCAACCGGTCGGCCGCTGTTCGCAGTACTCGGCCACGGCCCCTTCGACACAGAGCCAGCCTGCTTCCAGCGGTACCACGTCGCCCTGGGCACGCCCGTCACAGCACAGAACCTGGTCACGCTCAGCCCCGCCGCCCGACGCCCGTGCGAGCCGCCGCCGCGCAACGACGACGATGCCGCGCCGTCGATCATCTGCTCCATGGGTCTGTACTGAGCCTCCGATGCCGCTGGCGATGAGAGGCTGGAGCAGCTCGGAGCACGGACGGCTCTGCGACCGTGTCAGCGGGCTTGCACCGCCACCCGGCAGCTTCCCGCTGCACGGGCCACACCCCCGATCTGGTCGGGCCGCGGCTTGGGATCGTCGAACAGCGGCACCAGCTCGTACGCGTCGAACAGTTGCTCTATCACTCGCGACATCGCCGTCAGGGAAAAGGGCCGGGCTGGACAGGCGTGGGGGCCGACACCGAAGGTGACCACCGACTCGGGGGGCAGCCCCGATGGTGCCACCAGCCGGGACCCCTGCCACCGGTCTGGGTTGTAGCGGTCTAACCCGGGCCCGGCGAACATGTTCGTCAGCGGCAAGAACGTCGCCAGCGAAGCGCCAGGAGAAACTTCGTAGATCCGAGAGCCGTCATCGATGGTCACGGGTTCGAGCACCATGCGCAGCATGATGGATCGCTGGCCGATGCGAGTCGACTCCAGCGCGCAGCGCGACGCCAAGTCGTGATCGTCGCCTCGGCGAACCCGCATGCGGGCGATCACGTCGGGATGCTGCACCAGATGGACAAGCGACCAACCGAGCGCTGCGAACAGGTTGGACATCGATGCGATGTGGATCAGTATCACGTCCCGGGCCACGCCGACTCGTCTCTCCGCATCGGGGGCGTCTGCCCATCGTTCGAGGATCATGTCCAGCACGTCGCCGACAGGTCGGCGGCGGGAGGCCACGGACTCGGCCAGGATTTGCTCGGCCTTGGCCATGGCGGCGTACTCGGCGGCCTTGCCCGACCTTGCGACGTCTCGCATGCGGGCAGGAGCCACGAAGGCCTCGGACCCGTCGAGCGCATCCAGCGCTGCGGTCAGTTCCTCGAATCTGCCGGAGCGCAGTGTCTCGCGGCCGCCCCAGCTGGCCAGACCCATGCGGTGGCCGAGCCGTCGGGCGAAATCGAACAGGTCGATCTCGGCGCCGTGACTCAGTGCTGCCAGTTGGGCCGAGATGGCCGCTTCCAGCGACGCTCGGTAGCCGGACGCGTGGGGTCGGGTGAACAGCTCGTGGGGCAGGGTCCGCCGACCGTCGAAGAGCTCGTCGGGAAGCTTGCGGCTGAGCATCTTCCAGTCGGCGAGGGCTTTGCTGGCCTGCTGTTCGGGAACTGCGTAGAAGTGCCTGAGGCCGACCGGTGAGAACAGGAACAGGTAGCGATCGTCGCCGCTGTCGACCACGAACGTGTCGCCGCACGCCGACCGGGCGGCACCGATGGCCGCCACAGTGTCGCTGACCGGCCCGTCCCACGGGAGCACGCAATCGGCGACGGCGGGCATCGGGGTAAT
The DNA here is from genome assembly GCA_022828045.1 of Acidimicrobiia bacterium. Taxonomy (GTDB): domain Bacteria; phylum Actinomycetota; class Acidimicrobiia; order Acidimicrobiales; family Poriferisodalaceae; genus Poriferisodalis. The sequence continues at coordinate 12,823 of JAJEIW010000197.1, forward strand.
CAGGGGCAACTCGACCATCGTTTGCCTTCTAGCCGATGGGTTGACGAACTACGCCACAGCGCCAGAGGGACCAGCGCCCGTCCGCGCCAGATGGTCGGGCAATGGGTCGCCCGTTACTCAGCCCAGGCCTTGATCTGGGAGATGACCTCGAGGGGGTTCTCGGTTTCCTGCGGGATGGTGATGTCGAGGTAGCTCACGCCCACCGAGCGGTACACCTCGATGCGCTCCTTCACCCGCTCGGGGTCGCCGGTGAGGCTGGCCCGGTCGACGTAGTCGTCGGGCACCGCAGCGAACGCCTCGTCACGCTTGCCGGTCAGGAACAGGTCCTGGATCTTCTCTGCCTCGTCCACGTAGCCGTAGCGCTTGAACAGGTCGTTGTAGAAGTTCTTGTCGCGAGCGCCCATGCCGCCGACATAGAAGCCGACGTTGTCACGCACGCCCTTGCGGACCCCCTCGACCATCGGGCCCGAGCCCATTGCCACCGTGCCGCCCGCCACGATCTGCAGGTCGGCCAGGTCGTCGGAGCGCTTCGCACCGCCGGCGTCCAGCGCATCGCCCCACACGTCGTTGAACTTCTCGGGCAGGAAGTGGATGGGCTGCCACACCTCGGCCAGCTCGGCGGTCATCTCCACGTTGCGCGGGCCGATCGAAGCGACCGCAATCGGGATGTCGCGGCGGTGCGGCTTGGCCATGAGCTTGAGCGGCTTGCCCAGGCCCGTGCCCCCGTCATAGGGCAGGCTGACGGCGCTGCCCTCGTGCACCACCTTGTCGCCCGACCACACCTTGCGGCAGATCTCGATCACGTCGCGGGTCCGTCCCATCGGCTTGGAGAACGGCACGCCGTGCCAGCCCTCGATCACCTGCGGTCCCGAAGTCCCCAAGCCCAAGATGAACCGGCCTTCGGACAGCGTGTCGATGGTCATGGCGGTCTGGGCGATGATGGCGGGGCTGCGCGAGTAGATGGGCAGGATGCCGGTCATGAGCTGGACGCGCTCGGTCTTGGCGGCCACATAGGCCAGCGTCGACACGAGATCGAAGCCGTAGATCTCGCCGCCCCAGATCATGTCGACACCGGCGGCTTCGAGGTCTGTCACGTGCTGGGTGAGGCGCTTGGGGTCGAGGCTCGCACCCGCTCCGATCGCCATGGATATCTTCATCGTCGTGCTCCGTCGTGCTCGCTGCTGCGTTCGGTCGGCGCGAATGCTAGGAGCAACGCAGTGTTCGTGGCTCAGCCGGCGTGGAGCGACCGTGCCGGGTGCCGGTCGAGTCAGCTGCGCGGGCGCTCATCGGCGGGGTCGTACACCGCACCCCGATGACGCTCGGCGGGACAGTCAGCGCCGAATCCATCGATCGTGAAGCCTTCTGAGGTGTCCGCGTAACGGCCTCCGACGAAGCCGAGGCAGACGCGCTTGCCGGTCCGGAATCCCATCGCGGCAGAGGTGACGTACCCGACCGCCTGACCGTCGAGTCGGATCGGGGCCGACGGGGGCGGATCGCCCGCCGCGCCGTCGAGTTCGCTGATGTCGACGGTCCAGATGCCGTAGGACCATTCCGGCGCTTGGCCTGCCGCGGCCACTGCCGCTTCGCGGCCGATGAAGTCGGCCTTTCCGAGGTCCACGAATCGGCCGAGTCCGGCATCGAAGGGCGTGTACTCCGCACTGAACTCGCTGCCCCAGGAGTGGTAGCCCTTCTCGATGCGCATCGAGTTGAGTGCATAGGAGCCGAAGTCGGCCAGACCGATGTCAGCACCCGCATCTTCGAGGGCCGAGTAGAGCTCGACCAGATCGTCATCTCCGACATGCAGCTCCCAGCCGAGTTCGCCGACAAAGCTCACCCGCAGCGCCGTCGCGGCAACACCGGCGACCTCGATCTCGCGCACCGACATCGCTGGCGCAGACTCGCGAGACACGTCGTCCGTACTCAGGCGCGAGAGCAGTCTGCGCGACTGCGGTCCCATCACCATGAGCGTCGACGTTCGCTCCCTGCCGTGCCGCAGCTCAACGCTGCCGCCTGCGGGAAGATGACACTGCATCCAGTCGAAGTCACGTTCACGCGCCGCGGTGGGGCCGAGCAGCAGAAACCGGTCATGCGCGAGGCGTCCGATCGTCGCCTCGCTCCAAACCGTGCCATTGGGCCGCAGCGTGTAGGCCAGCCGGACGCGACCGACGGCGGGCAGGCGCGTGCAGAAGATGCGGTCAAGGTAGGCAGCAGCGCCCGGGCCCGATATCTCGAATCGGGTGAAGCCGCCGTGGTCCATGACGCCGACGCGGTCGCGCACGGCGAGGCACTCGCGCGAGACCGCATCGTGCCAGTGCTCGTCGCGGTAGCTGAGCGCTTCGTGCCGGTAGGGCTCGGCGCCGAACCAGAAGGCCCGTTCCCAACCCGCTACCTGTCCGAAGCGCGCGCCTTTGCAAGCCAGCACGTCATACAGCGGGCTTTGATTCACGGGCCGCGCCGACTGCCAGACACGGTGGGAGAACGGTGCGGCGTACTGGTGCTCGTACAGCTCGCGGACCCGCTTGTCTGCATAGCTGTCGCGCCCACGGCGGCGCATCGCCCACTCGCCGAAACGCCGGGGGTCCCAGGGCCACACATCCCACTCGGTGTCACCGTCGACGATCATCTCGGTCAGCACCTTGCCCACGGCTGCTGCGTGAGTGATGCCGATCTGAACTCCCACTGCTTGGTAGAAGCCGTGAACGCCGCCGGCGGGACCGACGAGCGGGTTTGCGTCGGGAGAGTACGCAATGGGACCGTTGACGAACTCGGCGACGCCGACCTCGCCCAGCAGCGGAACGTGCGCCTCGGCCTGAGACACGACCTCGGCGATGTCATCGGTGGACGGAGCGAACAGCGACGAATCGAACACATCGGGAGGTCCGTCGGTCCACGGCGTTCGCCCCGGATGGCCGTAGTTGCCGAACAACAGACGGTCCTGCGCTCGGCGCAGGTAGAACATCAGCTCCGGATCGCGCACGAGGGGGAACGTCTCGGACATCTCCGTGAGCTGCGGCACCGGCCCGGTCACCAGGTACTGGTGCTCGAGCACGGCGAGGGGCGCGTCGATGCCGGCCATCGCGCTGATCTGCGCGCCGTAGAAGCCGGCGGCGTTGATGACGATGTCGCAGTCGATGGCCGAGCCCGCTGCGTGCCACGTCGAGCCCGCAGTCAGCTCATGTTTCTCGACCAGGACGGCATCGGTGCGCCCGGCTCGGGCCAGATGCCACAGGACCGATGCGCCGACCGCGCCCCCGCCGATCACCACAATCTCGACGGCCGCCTCCGGGGTGCCGGCGGTGCGGCTCGTCATGCGACGGTGGGCAACCGGATCGGGAATCGCGAGCGGATCTCGGCTTCGACGCTCGCCGGCAGGTGCCTTGGTCGGCCAGCAGCGAGAATGTCGCACACCCTGCGATGGGCGCGGTCCCACAGTTGCGGTTCGCCCGCAGCGACCCATTCGTCCACAGACATCCGGTCTCCGAGCTCGGGGTACACGTACTCGCTGCGCATCAGCTCGAGAGTCTGGGAATGGCCGAGGTAATGGCCCTCGCCGGTCATCGCGCCGCTGCGAAGATCGGACACGAACGGCATGAAGGCGTGAATGCAGGGATGGCCGGGCCTGATCGCATCAGCCAGGACGACTGCAGCCAGGATCTCTGCCGAGCCTTGTGCCAACGCCCCTGCCAGCGACGGCGGGCTGGTGGCCCCTGCCTGGCCCGCCGAGCATGTCTGCACGATCATTCCTCGCTCGATGGCCCGCGCCATGATGTCGCAGCCTTCCGCCGCGAACCGGAGCGGAGGAACGACATGCACGACCACGGCCATGGCAAAGGGCCGGCGCACGAATCGGCCCTCGCCGCCGAGAACCGCATCGAAGAGATCGACCACGGGATCGACGCTGCTCGCGCCGGTGAAGCTCACGCCGACCGGTTTCGACGTTGCCGCAGCTGAGGCGAACGCCGTGTTGAGATCGAGCTCGACGTCGCCGGCCAAGTCACGAGCCACCACGGGACGCAGTCCGTAGTGGATGCTGGCGCACCCGTCCAGAACGCGCATCATCGACCACAGATCGGCCAGCGTCGAGTCGCGGTAGGCGCCGGTCGCTCCGTCCAAGGTCTGGATCGCCGCGCCGCCGGTACCGATGTGCACGCCCTGGCGCCCGACGGTGATGCCGCGATCAGGATCGAACCCGGGGACCGAGACCACTGAGGGGGCGCGTTCGAGCGCCGCCTCCACCATCGCGCGCCCCAGCAGCAGCCGGCCGTCGTCGCGGAACCGTGCACCGTGGTCTGCCAGCAGTGCTGCGAAGCGGTCGGGCGTCTCGGCCATGCCGATGTCACCGAGCATCTCGAACGCATGATCGACGATGGCATCGAGATCGCCCGGCGACAGCGGCGACAGTGCGCCGCCGTGCGGCGGCGCACTGAAAGGGGAGAGTCGCGGCTGGGTACGGCCGCGGGAACGGTTCCTACGAGGCATCTATACAGATGTCAGCAGAACCGGACGCCGCATGACTCCGGCTTCACGGCCCAGGAGCAGCTCGCGACCACTGCCCGATTCGTCGTCGATCACCCGCCCATTGTCCACTCTGAACAATCACGCATCAATCGCGTGCTCGCGCTGTCCCTGAGCCGCATTCACAGGGGTAATCGCGGAGCGGCGCCGCAGCCTCGTGTGCCATCACCGTAACGTCGGCCCGAATTCGCACGATCGAGCTGGCAAGGAGACGGGCGCATGGACGCTCAGGGGGACACGAGGCCGCTGGAGGGGGCCGCTTTCGGCGAGGTAGCCGACGAGATCATCGACACGCTGCGGCGCTGGGTGGACGAGGTGGTGGTGCCGGAGTCGTCCGCGCTGGAGCTCGCGGATGAGTACCCCTCTGCCATGGCGGCGCAGATGGAGGACTTCGGCCTGTTCGGGGCCACCATTCCCGAATCGCACGGCGGGCTCGACCTCGACCATGTGACCTACGCCCGAGTGATCGAGGAGCTGTCGCGGGGCTGGATGTCGCTGGCGGGGATTGTCAACAGCCATCTCATCTGCGCCAAGCTCATCTCCCGGTTCGGCACCGACGACCAGCGCGACCGATCGCTGCCACCCATGGCCACCGGCAAGCTGCGCGGCTGCTTCTCGCTGTCTGAGCCCGACAGCGGCTCCGACGCGGGAGCGCTGCGCTGCCGTGCGGTGCGCGACGGGGACGAGTTCGTCATCAACGGCACGAAGATGTGGGTCACCAACGGTGAGCGTGCTGGCATCGTGGCGCTGCTGGCTCGGGTGCCGGAAGGCGACCCCTCCGGCAGCTCGGGCATCACCTGCTTCCTGGTCGACAAGACGCCGGGCAAGCACTCAGGCGGCATCACCGTCAGCCGCAAGATCGACAAGATCGGCTACCGCGGACTCGAGACCGTCGAGATGTCCTACGTCGACCACCGGGTGCCCGCGGACCGCGTGCTGGGCGGTGACGGCCTCACTGATGCCGCCAGCCGCAGCGATGGCGACGGCGGGGGCGACGGTGCGGGTCACGGCGGCGGGATCGGCAACGGCCTGCGCTGGGCGCTCGCCGCACTGGAACTGGGGCGCATCAACGTGGCGGCCCGGGGCGTCGGCGTGGCCCAGGCCGCCTATGACGCCGCTGTCGCGTACGCCAAGCAGCGTGAAGCGTTCGGCAAGCCCATCGCCAAGCACCAAGCCATCGCCTTCAAGATCGCCGAGATGGCCACCAAGCTGCACGCCGCCCGGCTGATGACCTACGACGCGGCCCGCAAAGCCGACGCCGGCGAGCGGGTCGACCTGGCTGCGGGCATGGCCAAGCTGTTCGCGTCGGAAACGGCTGCCGAACTGTCGCTGGACGCCATGCGCATTCACGGAGGGAATGGGTTCTCCACCGAGTACCCGGTGGAGCGCTACTACCGCGATGCGCCGCTGATGATCATCGGCGAGGGCACAAGCGAGATCCAGAAGCTGGTGATCAGCCGCGCCCTGCTCGCCGACGACTGACTGCCCCAGCACGGCACCGCCGGATGGCCTCTGGGGCCGCGACAGGGGCGAGTGCGACTGGTGCCGGGACGGCGGCGAGGGCGGCTGGCGGGTGCGGGCGGCTAGTGCGGCTGCGATAGATGTCACACGGCGCGCCTAGGTTGACGGTCGCGTAGCTGGAGGTATGGGTCATGGCAGATCGCAAGTCGTTCTGGGCGTGGTGCTTGGAGTCCGAGGAGCCGTCTGACGCCGAACGGGCTGAGCTGGCCAAGAAGCTCTCGGCCCAGTACGGCACCGAGATCACCGCGAAGCCGGTGCCATCGGTGGACGACGCCGACCTGCGCGCACCACGCATCGCGATTCCCGGCTCGGTGGCCGACTGGTGCTCGACCAGCACCTACGACCGGGCCCGCTACGCCTACGGCGCCCACTTCACCGAGCGCGTGCGGGCCTTCAACCTCGACTTCCCGAACCCGCCCGACGTGGTGGCGCACCCCCGCGACGACACCGAGGTCGAGGCCACGCTCGACTGGTGCGACGCCAACGGATACATCGCCGTGCCCTACGGCGGCGGCTCGTCGGTGGTCTGGGGCTTGACGCCGCCTGAGGACCGCGGCCCCACCGTGGTCATCTCGCTGGACCGGCTCGACCAGGTGCTCGAGATCGACGACGTGTCCCGGGCCGCCCGCATCCAGGCCGGCGTGTTCGGGCCGCACCTCGAGGACCAGCTGCGTCCCAGCGGCCACACGCTGCGCCACTTCCCCCAGTCGTTCCGGTTCTCCACGCTCGGCGGCTGGATCGCCACACGCTCGGGCGGCCACTACGCCACCAACCACACCCACATCGACGACTTCGTCGAATCGACCCGGATGATCACGCCGGCGGGCTGGTGGGAATCGCGTCGGCTGCCCGGCTCGGGCGCAGGACCCAGCCCCGACCGCATGGTGATCGGCTCCGAAGGCATCTACGGGATCATCACCGAGGCATGGATGCGCATCCAGAAGCGCCCCACGTTCCGCGCGACGGCCGGGGTCACGTTCCCGTCATGGGAAGCCGGCTACGACGCCGTGCGGCACCTGGTGCAGGCCAAGCTGTGGCCCGCCAACTTGCGCATCCTCGACCCGGCCGAAGCCGGGCGAGCTGCGGGCATGGACGGCGAGCGCGCGCTGGTCATCGTGTCGTTCGAATCGGCCGAGCTGACCCAGCGCCACAACATCGCCCAGGCGGTCGAGATCGCACGTGAGTGCAACGGGCACGTGCCCGACGACGAGATCCAGATCGACGACGGCACCGGCGCGCCCACCGGCCGCGGCGGTGCGGTCGGGGCGTGGCGCAACGCCTTTATCGGCGTGGGCAACGGCGTGGAGACGTCGCTGGGCCTCATCAACGACACCTTCGAGACCGCCATCACCTGGGACCGCTGGCCCGAGTTCGACGCCGTGGTGCGCGAGAAGGTCGGCGCCGTGCTGGCCGAGGTCTTCGGCGAGCACCACTCGCTGTCGTGCCGGTTCACCCACGTCTACACCGACGGTCCGGCGCCGTACTACACGTGGTCGGGCATGGGCACCCCGGGTGGCGAGATCGAGCAGTGGCAAAGCGTCAAGGACGCCGCCAACGAAGCACTCGAAGCCGCCGGCGGCACATGCACGCACCATCACGCGGTGGGCCGCATGCACCGTCCCAACGCCTATGACCGCCAGCGCCCCGAGCTCTTCTCCGAAGCGATCCGGGCAGCCAAGAAGCGGCTCGACCCCAACGGCATCCTCAACCCGGGCGTCCTCATCGACCCCTGATTCAGCGGCAGCCGCCGCTGTCCGCATCCCAGACGCAGTCCGGCGTTCCGCCGTTCACGTCGACGACACTCGAGGCAACCCAAGCGTGCGACGAAGCGTCGTACCGGCTGACGTCGGAGCCCTCGACCGGGAAGGCATCCGCATTGCCGTTCATGGCAAACGCGACGGCCTCGGGGAACATCGGGTGACCGATGTCGATCGCCCGCACAGCCAAGATGAAGTTCGTCCTGGTGAGTCCGCCGGGCAGTTCGGCAGCAATACGCAGCGCCTCCACGTACGGGTAGCCCAGCATGTAGCCATTGCCGAACATCGAGATGGCGGGATCGAGGCCATTGGCTTCAAGGCTCTGGATCACGAACTGGACGAACACATCGTGCTCAGCAAGCGCCGCGTCGGTGATGTCCTTGACACCGCCTCCGACAACCAGCCAGCCGTGCCCGGCATCGCCTGCGGGTGCGACCCAACTCGAAGGCGCAGCGCAGACAGACGGCGTGAACGCCGCGGCCAGCTCCTCCTGCAAGCCCGACTCTGCGACCTCCTCGATGGCCAGCAGGCACGCGTTGCCGGCAGTCATCGAGATGAACACGTCCGGGCCGCTTGCCGCCAGAATTGCGATTTCCTCCGTGATCGTCGATGCCGCCGGGGCATGGCGCGCAGAGACGAACTCGCTCACGACGTCAGGATTGGCCTCGGCGTACTGGCGGAAACCCGACTCGTAGACCGGCCCGAATCCGTAATCCGCCACCAAGCCGGCGACGACGACGGGCAGTTCGCCGGTGAGGTTCTCCTCGATCCAGTTTCCCCAGAGCACGGCTTCGGTCGTGTACGACAGGGTGCTGCCGGTGGTCCATGGGTGAACCTGCGGATCGCCCCACGCAGGGTGACCGGTCCACACGAACGGCTGCGGGATGCACTGGTCATTGAGCGAGTCGTACACGGCCAGCGTGTTCGGCGAACCCAGCGTGTGGATCGCGAAGACGTTGTCGTTCTGGAGCAGATCATCGACGTGCTCGATCGTCTTGGTTGCTTCGTTGGCATCGTCACGAGACTGCATGACCACACGAAGGCCCCCGACGCCGCCCTGCCCGTTGACGTAGTCGAGATAGGTCAGCCAGCCCAAGCGCGCGCTGTCATAGGACGCGAGCCGGCCCGATTGCGGGCCGATCTGGCCGAGGCGGATCTCGGCGTCGGTGATTCCCCCGGTGTCTGACCAGTCGGCCGGGCACTCGTTGAGGTCGATCTCGAAGCCTTCGGGGCCACGGAGGACGTTGTCGTCGCCGATGCCCCACTGGCCCGACTCGATGCGGTCCCGGATTCGCTCGACGAGCCTCGCACGCCGGTCTGCAGCTTCTTCGAAGAGAACCTCGATGGCGGGGACTTCAGGCTCCGCAATCTCCGCTTCCTCCTCGGCGGTCATGTGCTCCTCTTCGGAGACTTCCTCGATGTCCTGCTGATGTGGAGTGCCGGCCGATTCGGAGGGCTCCTCGTCGACTGCCTCGTCGTCATCGGCTGTTTCCCGCGCTGCCACGGCGTCGGTGTCGTGCGTCGCTGCAACCTCTTCGGGGTCATCGATACGGATGCATGCAGCCGCTGCGAGCGAGAGCGAGCAGATCAGCACGAGCAGACGCACACGCCGACCCTTGAACAGTGTCATGGTTCCATCCTCGCCCGATTCGGCAGGCCCCTACCGCCACGGCATAGCGTGTCGCCCCATGGAATGGGGAGTCACTCTGCCGCATCTGGGGCGCGTCGGTACTCGCGACGGGCTCATCACGTTCGCCTCCGAAGTCGACCGGCTCGGCTTTGCCTCGGGCTGGGCGTCCGATCACGTCTGCTGGCCCGCCGAGCTGGTGTCGCAGTATCCCTACAGCGACGACGGCTCGTTCCCGGCGCCGCCCAAGACGGGATGGCTCGACCCGATCGGCACGCTGCTGTTCGTCGCGGCCGTCACCGACAATCTGCGGCTCGGGTTCAGCGTGCTGATCCTGCCGTACCGGCCGCCTGTCGAGACGGCCAAACGCCTCGCGACCATCGACGTGCTGTCGGAAGGCAGGCTCATCCTGGGTGTGGGCGTGGGCTGGATGCGCGAGGAAGCCGAGGTGCTGGGTATGCCGTGGGACCGACGCGGCAAGCGCTCAGACGAGCAGCTCGAGGTGTTCCGCACGCTGTTCAGCGAGGACGACCCCAGCTTCGACGGCGAGTTCTACTCGTTTCCCTCGGTCGGCTTCGAGCCCAAGCCGGTGCAGGATCCCGTGCCGGTGTGGGTGGGAGGCAACACGGCCGCCGCGTATCGACGGGTGGCGCAGCACGGGCACGGCTTCCATGCGGCATTCGAGACGGTCGACGAGGTCGCTGCGGGCTGGAGCGGTGTGGGCGAGGCGTGCGACGCCGTGGGCCGCGACCGCAGCGAGATCACGCTGTCGCTGCGCTACTACCTCGATCCGGCATCAGCCATGAAGCCGGCAGTGTCGGTGGCCGGCAGCACCGAGGAGATGATCGACAGCGTCGGGCGGGTCGCAGAGGCCGGCGTGACCCATTTCGTGCTCGACCCGGTGGCACGCGGCGGCATCGAGGGCCGCCTCGACGCGCTGCGGGCATTCATGGCCGACGTGGCCCCGCACTTCGCCTAGCGGCTCAGCCACCGGACGCCGCCGACGGACGGACGGTGCCGTCGCGGTCCGGCAGCGGACGCATCTGCGCCGGCGGGTGAGACGCCGCAGTCCGGCGGCAGACTCGGACTGTGCTGTGGGCATCCTCCCTGGGCAAGTCGTATCCGCCGCGGCGGCTGTTCGCCGACGTGGATGTGCAGTTCGCGGCTGGGCGGCGCATCGCCTTGGTGGGCGCCAATGGCATCGGGAAGACGACGCTGCTGGAGATCCTGGCCGGCATCAACGAGCCCGACGAGGGCGAGGTCCACCGCCAGAGCGGGCTGACGATCGGTTACCTGCCCCAAGAACTCGACGACATCACCGAAGGAACGGTTCTGGACGCGACCCTGGCGGGGGCCGGCGACATCACTGCGATGACGACGGAACTGAGATCGCTCGAGGCGCGGCTGGCGGACGTCGACGCGGCAGATCACGACGTGGTGCTCACCCGCTACGGCGAGCTGGAGGCGCGTTTCCGCCAGATCGGCGGGTACGGCTTCGAGGCGGAGGCTCATCGGGTGCTGGCCGGGCTGGGCTTCGCTCCCGACGACGCGCAGCGGCCGGTCGCGCAGCTCTCGGGAGGGTGGCGGATGCGGGTAGCGCTCGCGCAGTTCCTGCTGGCCAAGCCTGATGTGCTGCTGGCCGACGAGCCCACCAACCACCTCGACGTGGACTCGGTGGCGTGGCTGGAGGATCAGCTCGCCGCCTGGGAGGGCGGGCTGCTGTTCGTCAGCCACGACCGCGACTTCATCGATGCCGTTGCCAATCGGGTCATCGAGATGGACGGCACGAGCGCGTACACCCATGTCGGCGGTTTCGCGGAATTCGTTGCGGCCCGCGAGGAGCGGATCGCGGCTGCCGAAGCCGCTGCGGCACTGCAGGCGCGCCGCCGGGCGCACACCGAGCGCTTCATCGAGCGCTTCCGCTACAAGGCCACCAAGGCTCGGCAGGTGCAGAGCCGGATCAAGGCACTCGAGAAGCTGGCGCCGGTCGAGGTGCCGAGCCGCAAGGAGCTGGCCGCACGGTTCGGCTTCGGCACGCCGCGGCGGTCATCACGGGTGGTCACCGAGCTGATCGACGCGACGCTGGGCTACACCGACGGCGACGAGCCCGTGCTCCGAGGCGTGAACCTCGTCATCGAACGCGGCTCGAAGGTCGGTGTGGTCGGTCCCAACGGCGCCGGCAAGACGACGCTGCTGCGGGTGCTGCAGGGCAATCTCGGCGTGCTCGGCGGCGAGCTTCACCGCGGTCGCAACGTCGACATGGCCACCTTCGAGCAGCATCTCGCCGAGGTCATGGACCCCCGCCGCTCGGTGATGGAAGAGTTCACGGCGTCGGTGGGCGACCAGCCGGGGCGCAACGTGCGCACGATGCTCGGAGGATTCGGGTTTGCGGGCGACGCGGCAGACCGCAAGGTGGCCGACCTGTCGGGCGGTGAGCGCACACGGCTGGCGCTCGGGATCACGATGGCCAATCCGGTCAACCTGCTGGTGCTCGACGAGCCCACCAACCATCTCGACCTGCCGAGCTGCGACCTGCTCGAGGATGCGCTGTCGGTGTACCCGGGCACGGTGCTGCTGGTGACCCACGACCGCCACCTCATCCGCAGCGTGGCCGACTCGCTGATCGTGGTGCGCGACGGCACCGCGACGCTGCACCCGGGCGTCGACGAAGACCTGCTGCGTCCCCCGGGGCTGAGCACGAGACGGACTGCTGGTGGCAGCACCGGAGGGCGGATCACCGAAGGCAGCCCCGACAGCACCCCAGAGGCGTCGACATCACGAGCGGCCGCTGCCGAGCGGCGGCGCGAGGGGGCCAGCAAGCGTCAGGCCGCCCACGACGCAACAGCGGGCCTGCGCCGGGAACTCGCTGCAGCCGAGCGGGCCTGGGAGGCCGCCGAGCACCGCGTCGCCGAGCTGCAGGCGTTGCTGGGCGAGCCGGCTACCTACGACGACCCCGAACGTGCCCGCCAGGTCGCCGAGGATTACGGAGCGGCCAAGTCCGAGGCGATGCGCCACATGTCCGAATGCGAATCCCTCCAACGACGCATCGACCGAACTGCAACCAGCATCTGACCGGCCCACGCCAAGGGATGGCGCCTGAGGCAGAGGTGTATGTCGCTAAGCGCAGCCGTCGGGCGGCGGCGCGACCGGCACATGGTCAACGGTGACCGTGCCGGGGCTGCCGTCGGCGTGCCGGGAGAAGGTGACCAGGCAGGCCGTCCCGTTCGACGGGATGCCCATGGGTGCCCCGGGGTACCACGCAGTCACATCGCCGACCGAGACATCAGTCGTCACATGCCAGTGGCCGAGGGCCACGTAGTCCGCTCCTGTGGCCTCGATTTCCTCGGCGGCGATCGGCGATGACCGGTGCGCGTCGTCGGCAGTCCTCTGGAAGTGCCCGTGACCGGCGGCGATGAACCAGCCGTCGTCAGGGCGCGTCGGCACGCCGGCGAGGGGCCGGTACTCGGAATGGTGCAGGTCCATCGCCCGGCCCCACAGCGTCAGGTCGTGCTCGCCGAAATGCAGCGTGGCGCCCTCGGGATCGTCGAGGAAGATCACGCCGGCGCCGGTGACCTCGAGCCGGTGCTCGTGGTCGGCATGGGTGCCCCACAGCGATTGCTCGTCGTGCACGTCGTGGTTGCCAGGGATGATGACGACCGACGCGTCGACGCCGCCGAGCAGCTCCATGGTGTGCGCCACATCGGACCGCTTCAGCCGGGCGTGGTCGAACAGATCCCCCGCGATCAGAAGCATGTCGGCCCGGTGGGCCACCGCCGCCTGCGCGAGGGCGTGAATGGGGCATTGACAGATGTCTCGGTGCGAGCCGTGCGGGCCGCGTACGTGACCGATGTGCACATCGGAGGTGTGCAGCACGCGCAGCGGCTGGTTTGCCGCAGGCAGCCCCGATTCAGTCAGCCCCTCCACAGCGAGACAGCTTGCCACGACAGGCTGCCCGAGACTCCGGGCGGCACCAGGGGCCGCTCAGCGAGCGTCAGCCCTGTGTCGGCTGGGCGTCGGCGCTGCGCTGTCGCCCGTTCGCGTGGGGTTCGTCCTCGCTTCACCTGCGGGCGGTACCTTCGACACGGTGCGCATCCTGGTAACCAACGATGACGGAATCGAGTCCGAGGGATTGCACGTTCTTGCGAGCACGATGACCGCGCACGGCGACGTGGTCGTGGTCGCGCCAGATTCTGAGTACTCGGGCGCCGGCGCCGCGATCGGGCCGCTGCACCTCATGGATCCCCAAGTGCACAAGGTGCGCTTCGAGGGCATCGAAGATGCTTGGGCGGTGTCGGGAGCGCCGGCGCTGTGCGTGATGTTCGCCCGGCTCGGCGCGTTCGGGCCTGTTGATCTCGTTGTGTCGGGCATCAATCCCGGCGCAAACGTCGGCCGGTCCGTCTATCACTCGGGCACCGTGGGGGCGGTGCTCACCGGTCGCAACGGCGACATTCCCGGCTTGGCGGTCAGCCAGACCGTCGAGGGTTTCGGCGTGGAGGGTCAAGGCTGGGAGGACGCGATCGCCGACCAGAAGTGGCACTCGGCGGCCGAGGTGGCCAGCGTCGTGCTCGGCGGCCTGCTCGCAGACGAGCACGACGCCACATGGGCGGTCAACCTCAATGTGCCCAATAGCGAAGTCGCCGACATGAACGGCTGGCGGTTCACCGAGGTGGGCACGCTGCCGCCGCGTTCGATCACGTCGGCCCGCCTCGAACCGCACCCCGACAACGAAGATGCCTTCCGGGTTGCCATGCAGTGGGGCGACGCTGTCGACATGCCCGCAGACGTCGACACGGGTGCGGTCATGCACGACTACATCTCGGTGTCGTTCCTGTCGCGCCTCACGGCGCTGCCCGACGCGTGCGGCCCCAAGCTCGCAACCTGCCTCGACGGGCTGTTCTGAGCAAGCAGCACCGGGCAGTCCGTACCGAGCACGCGCCGACGGTCGCGGCTCGTCTCAGCCGCTCGTGCGCAGCGGTGTGGCTGCTCAGGCGGTGAAGCGTCGGGTGACTCGGAAATTCCGCACCAGCATCACGGCTGCCGCGATGCCGAGCGCTACGGCCACCCATGCACCCCAGCTCGCCAGGTCGGCATAGGAGCGGTGCTCGACGGCCAAGCCGGAACTCACGCCGGCGGCAGCGCCGAGCGCAGTCATCAGCACGTCCGCGGTGGCCTGCACGCTGACACGGCGCTCGACCGGGAACGACGCGGTGAGCAGCGAGCTGGCGGCCACCACGCAGCAGCTCCAGCCGATGCCGATGAGGAACAGCCCCAACAGCAGACCCGTGGCGTGCTGGGCTTCGGTATTGGCGGCCATGACAGCACCGACCGTGAGCACGAGCGCGCCGGTGACGATGATGACCTGACCGCCCACACGGTCGACCAGCCAGCCCACGTACGGCGAGAACGCGAACATGCCGGCGATGTGCAGCGAGAGCATGATGCCGATGATCAGCGGGTTCTGGCCTCCTTGGGACATGTGAATCGGCGACACCGTCATGACCCCCACCATGACGGCTTGGGACAGCATCATCCCGATGAGCGCGATGGATGCCACGGGATGAGCCAGAATGCGACCAGCCTCGGCCAAGCTCGGCAGCTTGACGCTCGAGGCGCCCGCATCGGCGGCCACGACATGCAGCGGATCGGGGCGCAGGCGACGCCAGATGTTGAGGGCGCCCAGGCCGAACAGGCCCAGCGCCAGGGCGTACGGCAGCGCGAATCCGCTCAGCCCCTCGGTGTCAGCGAAGATGCTCTTGAGGCCGAGCGCAACCGTGGGTCCCAAGACCGAGCCGACAGTGCTGGCCCACAGCACCAAGCTGATCGAGCGGGCCCGATTCTCATCGGTGGCCAAGTCGGCGCCGGCGTAGCGCGCTGCCAGGTTGGCGGCCTGGCCGGTGCCGATCAGCACCATGCCAACCACGAGCACCGAGTAGCGACCGACGAACGCAGACAGCAGCGCCAGCGTTCCCCCGATAGCGCCGGTGAAGTAGCCGGCAGCGAGCCCGGCGCGGCGGCCGTGACGGACCATCAGTGCAGCCAGCGGGATGCCGGCGAGCGTGCCGCCGATGCTCAGGCACACAGCGGCCAGCGAGGCCTTCGTCTCGCTGCCCGTCATCTGGTCGGCCAGCAGCGTCGACGCCGAGAACGATGCCGTCATGGCCAGCCCGCCGGGGATCACCCCGAGCTGCAGGACCCCGATGGTGCGGCGTGCCAGCTCGTCGCGTTCGGGCGAACCGGGGAGGTATGCAGATGCCTCGCTGCCCTCCGACAAACTCTGCACCATCGACCTAGCCTCCGGACCGGCCTGCCGGCTTCGCGGCGAGGCCGTTTGCGAACGCTACTGCGGGTCACGGAGACGCGTCGGGATGACCCGGCTGTCCAGCAGGAGGAATGCGAGATGCGAGACATCACCGGTTGCGTAGCGATGATCAGCGGTGCGAATCGCGGCATCGGCGAGGCCGTCGCCGCAGCTCTGCATTCCGATGGATGGGCGCTGTCGCTGGGTGCACGCGACGTGGCCTCGCTGGAAGTCTCAGCTGCTGAGTACCGAACCGACGCCAGCGGCGGGCCGGCGGTGAGTCTGCACCGCTACGACGCCACCGATCCCGAGGCTGCCGAGCGCTGGACCGCAGAGACGATTTCGGCGCACGGCCGGATCGACTGCCTCGTCAACAACGCCGGCGTCGCTCACCCTGATGAGTTCGAGGATCTGACCGAGGACACGCTCGACGAGATGTGGGAGGTCAACGCGAAGGGGCCGTTCCGCATGCTCCGCGCCACGCTCGGCCACCTGCGCCACAGTGGCGAGGGCCGCATCGTGAACGTGATCTCGATGTCGGGCAAACGAGTGCGCGGCACGTTCGCGCCCGGCTATGCGATGAGCAAGCACGCCGCAATGGCGCTGCACCACACGGTTCGGCACCTCACCTTTCCTGATGGGATCCGGTGCACGGCCGTGTGTCCGGGCTATGTGCAGACCGACATGACCTCGGGCTTCGGGGTGGACCCGTCGATCATGATCCAAGCCGACGATCTGGCCCAGGCTCTGGCCACGATCTTGCGACTGCCGAATACCGCATCGGTCGCCGAGCTGCTCGTCACCACCGAACCCGAGACCATCGCCTAGCGGGCCATCGACGCAATGCGCTGGATGGCTCGGTGCCGCAGCGTGGTACCGTGGCACTTCGGATCCGACAAGTGAGGCAGGTCGCTGCGCTTCCCTGCTAGTGGCCGACAGCGACCTACCTCACGGATCACCCTAGGAACGGGTCGGCCGACGCGGCGAACGAATTTTGCTGCGGCGTCGGCGTTCGACGATGCGGTCGGTGGCTTCGCGACTGCCGTCGTGGAACGTGCCGAACCACTTGTCGAGCGGCACGATCGCCGTTCCGTAGTTGCAGTCGAAGTACCGGTGGTGGAGCGTGTGGAATCGGTCGCCGCCGGCCACGGTGCGCCCGCCGGCTACGACGAATCGGTCGAAACCCGAGTGCGACGCCGCCGGCGACAGCAAGAAGTAGGTGGTCGCCAGCGTCACCAGGTACGGGTTTGCGGGGATGACGAGGAACAGGAACGGCACCGACAGGTACAGCAGGTGCTCGATCGGGTGCATCGACACACCCGACCACGGGCCGATGTTGACGTTGCGGTGGTGCAGCGAGTGCGCCCAGCGGTACAGGTGCTTGGTGTGGAGCAGCCGGTGGTTGGCGTAGAAGTGCACCG
Organism: Acidimicrobiia bacterium; assembly: GCA_022828045.1. Lineage (GTDB taxonomy): Bacteria > Actinomycetota > Acidimicrobiia > Acidimicrobiales > Poriferisodalaceae > Poriferisodalis. The sequence goes on from JAJEIW010000197.1 coordinate 29,962, forward strand.
AGCCCAGTGGGAAGATAAGCAGCGTCAGCGCCGCTGTGTAGCCGAAGCTGGCGAGGCTGCCCGTTGCCGGAACGGTCCAGATGAGGTCGTTGGCATACAGCCAGAGCATCAGCGTCTCGTACAGCGCTGCGATGGAGCAGGCGCTGACGAGCGACCAGAAGACGTTGTCGCGGGTCTGGTTGCGGAACAGGAATGGCCTGCGCCCGACCGACAGCCAGCGCTCGTCGTACTTGTGCCGGGTGCCCTGGCTGCGCCGGATGAACAGCCACCAGTGCAAGCCGCCGGCCACCGCAATCATGAGCGCCACGTTGCGCAGGTACACCGCTGCGACGGCCCACGCCGCTGGCGTCGCGAAGCTCTCGATCGACGGCGTGAGCCAGTTCCACGCCGCGATGCCGACGACGATCCACAGGCTTCCCTGCCACCAGAGGAACTTGGTGATCGTCCAGCGGGCCATCGCGAAGGGGCGAGGCGGCCGGTCGTACAGCGGCGGGAGCGTCACCTCCCCAATCCCCACGAGGCGAATTGTATGGCTGCGGGCGCCAGACACCTAGCGTCGTTGAGATGAGCGACGAGCCTGGACCGGGGTCTTCGAAGGACGCTTGGCGCCGGTGGATCCGAGAACACCGCCAGCCGGTTTCAGCAGCGTCGACAGTCGCCGTCGTAGCGAGCCTGCGGGCGTTCATCGGGGCGTTCGACGAAGGCTCGACTGCCGTTGCCGGCGACCCGGTGCCCTCGGGGGCCAACCTGATCCTCTTCTACCGGGCAATGGCGAATGAGCTGTCGCTCGACAGGCTCGCCGACGCCGTCGGCTGGCAACGCTTTGCCGTGACGCGCACTCCCCCGGACGGCCCGCTCACGCTGCACCCGGCGATCGGTGCCATGGAACAGCACCGCTACGGCTTCCCCCAGCCCACCGCGGATGCGTTCGAGTTGCAGCCCCGCCACATCTCGCTGGAGCTGGTGCCTGGCGTGGCCTTCGACCGTCACGGCACCCGGCTCGGCCACGGCGTGGGCTATTTCGACGAACTGCTGGCCCGGCTGCCCGAGGACTGCCTGTGCGTCGGCGTCGCCTGCCGCGGCATCGTCTTCGACCAGCTTCCATCGGAGCCCCACGATGTGCCGATGACCCACCTCGCCACCGAAGACGGTGTCGTCGTCATCGGCTCAGACTGACAGTCAGCCTGCCGAACAGACCGGCACCTAGTTCGAGCTTCGGCTACGTCGTCGCCGGGAGTACGCCCATCCAGCACACCACGCCGATGTCGTCTTCGGAGATGG
>JAJEIW010000053.1 GCA_022828045.1 Acidimicrobiia bacterium
GGCGACAGCGTGCCAGCCCACGAGTCGAACAGCTGCACGGCGCTGGCGCCTGCCAGCACCTGCGACCGCATCGAGGCCACAGCAATGGACGCCAGCCGCTCCATGAGGTCGTGCCACAGCGCCGTGTCGGTGTACATGAGCGACTTGGTCCGCAGGTGCTGGCGGGAAGGTGCGCCTTCGACCAGGTAGCTCGCCACCGTGAACGGCGCACCGGCGAAGCCGACGAGCGGCACGTCGAGCTCGGCGGTCAGCAGCCGGACGGTGTCGAGCACGTACGGGGTGTGCGCCTCGGCGTCAAGCTCCGGCAGCCGATCCAGATCAGCGCGGCTGCGCAGCGGCTGGCCGGCCACCGGCCCCACGCCGGGCACCACGTCGATCCCGAAGCCGACTGCGGCGGCCGGCACCACGATGTCGGAGAACAGCACGGCTGCATCCACCCCGTAGCGGCGCACCGGCTGCAGGGTGATCTCGGCGGCAGTGGGCGGATCGGCGATGGCGTCGAGAATGCTGCCCTGCCCTCGCAATGCCCGGTATTCCGGCAGCGACCGCCCGGCCTGCCGCTGGAACCACACCGGCACCTGCTCGGTCCGTCGGCAGCGGGCCGCCCGCAGGTACAGGCTGTCGCCCAACCGGTGGATCGGGTGATCCGCCGGCAGCACCGCAGCCGGCGCCGCCAGCGCCTCAGGAGTGTCAGCCATGCGCTGCGAACGGTACCGGCACGAGCCGAACTCACATGCAGCGAGAACCCGTCGAGCCAATTGGCTTTACAGGCGCTGCTCGGCGCACATTGCCGACCGGGCTCAAGAGCCATTCGATACGCGGTTGCTAGCGTCGCAGCGATGGGGTGGTTGAAGCGGCGGCGCAATCTCGATTTGCGACCCCTGATCGAGCTGCACGACGAGTTTGCGAACCGCCCCGAGGCCGGAGCACTGCTCGCGAAGGCGGAGGAAGAACTGACGCACCGCGAACGCCGCGAGGCTGACTAGTCCGTCATGGCGCGCCCGATCTGCCATGTCGCACAGGCCACCAAGAGTTCTGCCAAGGTAAGGGACGATGGCGGCACTTGAGGGAGCGGGCGACATCGACGACGCCAGTGCGGCTGATGAAGCCGGCGCCCCTGCGCGCGCCACATTGGAAGCTGTCTCGATCCGCGGCTTCAGGTCGTTCCGTGAGGTCGAGTTCTCCGACATTGGGATGGCCACGGTTCTGATTGGCGCGAACGGCTCCGGCAAGTCCAACTTCATCCGGTTCTTCGAGATGTTGAGTTGGATGCTGCGCGCACGGGAGTTGCAGGCGTTCGTGGCGAAGCACGGAGGCAGCGAGGATCAGCTATTCGGCGGCAGCCGGAGAACGCCAACGATGTCAGCCAGCATCAGGATTCGCACAGATCGCGGCCTCAACGACTACGCCTTCACGCTCGCAGCCGGTGCGGACAACCAACTCTATTTCGCAGACGAACGCTGGCGGTTCGCCGCATACGACAAACCGGGCGAGCCTCCTTGGCAGCACATGGGCAGCGGGCATCGCGAAGCCATGATTATGGAGGCAGCACATGGGTCCGTCCCTGATGTCAACGCCGTGACGGCGCGCGTCGTCTGCCAGCTGCTGCGCAACTGTGCGACCTACCAATTTCACGACACATCGGAGAATGCCCCGATCAAGATGCGCTGGGACATCAGCGACCGATGGCTCCTACGGAGCCATGGTGGCAATCTCGCTGCCGTCCTCTACCGACTACAGCAGGAGGATGTCCGCCGTTACGAGACGATCTGCCGTCAGATCCAGCGCGTTCTGCCAGTCTTTGAGCGTTTCGACCTAGCTGACGAACACGGCAAGGTGCTGCTGCGCTGGAAGGCTCGCAATTCCGAAAAGACCATCGGGGCGCACCTCACTTCGGACGGCTCACTGCGGTTTTTTGCCCTCGTGACGCTGCTTAACCTCGCTTCCGAGCAGATGCCAGATGTCGTGCTGCTCGACGAGCCGGAACTAGGACTCCATCCCGCTGCAATTGCGCTGCTCGGATCGATGATCAAGTCGGTCGCGGCCGATCGTCAAGTCTTCCTCGCTACGCAGTCGCCGCTGCTGGTCGATGCATTCGGCCTCGACGAGGTAGTGGTACTGGAACTTGAACACGGCGCGACGGCGGCCCGTCGGCTGAAGAGCGTCGAGTTTCAGCGCTGGTTCGCCGACGGCTTCACCACGGGAGAACTCTGGCAGACGAACCTGCTCGGCGGGCGCCCGTGATCCGACTCGCCATCGTGGTAGAAGGCGAGACCGAGAAGAGCTTCGTTGATCGCGTGCTCGCTCCTCATCTGATCGATTTCGACGTTGATGTTCGCCCCACAATGCCCGGCAAACAAGGCGGAGACATCAGGATCGAACGGCTCGCGCCTGAGATGGCGCGGTTGACTTGGAATTTCCACGCAGTCTCTTCTCTAGTCGACTTCTACGGTTTCAGGGGCAAGTTCGTTGGGGAGACAGTCGAACAGCTCGAACACCGCATCGATGAGACGATAGGTACACGAGGCAGCAAGTACCCGTGTGGCGAGCAGCTCTTCGCCTACATCCAGCGTCACGAGTTCGAAGCGTTGCTGTTCTCTGATGTCGATGCCTTCTCGGCAATGCTCGAAGCAACGCCGGCGGCAATCAGAAGCCTCAGAAGGGCCGCTGAGGATGAAGGCTTCGCCACACCAGAAGACATCAACGATCACCCTGCGACGGCACCGAGCAAGCGGATCGAAGCAGCCATGCCCCGGTACGGAAAGGTGCGTGACGGGCCGGTGATAGCAGAAAACATAGGCATTGAGTCAATGCGAGCTGCGTGCCCGAGGTTCAATGATTGGATCACACGCCTCGAAGCCCTGTAGCCGTCCACCCACAGCCCGCTCCAGCACAGGTGACGGGGGCCCGATTGTGAGTGAGCAACGGCGAGCCTGAGACGGACTCATTGGCCACCAGCACAGTCCGATGGCATGAGTCCAACAATCGGCTTCCGCCAAGTCCAGGCTGATTCACTCGATAGGCCACTGCCTCACAGTTCGCACCCCAAACGCCCACGCACGGCGGCCAAGCGCAAACCATCAGCCGTTAACCGCAAATCGGCGAAATCCATGTTCTCGCCGTCGACGGTTGAGTGTGCTTCGTCGGACCCGAAACTTGCGAAGCGCATGATCGCAACCCGCTCTGGCTATGTCCCGTGGAGTGGTGGGTTTTGGGGTTGAGCCTCGGTGTTGGTTGCCGGTGTGAGTTCGGCTGTGGTGATGGTAGTGGCTGGGGGTCGGAGTTTGGCCATGGAGTCTTCTGAGAGGTAGCGGCGGTCGGTGGCCTGCCATTGGTCGTGGAGGTCGGCGAGGATGGCGCCGACGAGTCTGATGGCGGCGGCTTCGTTGGGGAAGATGCCCACGACGCGTGATCGGCGTTTGATCTCTTTGTTGATGCGCTCGATGGGGTTGGCGGGTCCAGATCTTCTGCCAGTGCGCTTTGGGGAATGCGCTGAAGGCGAGGACTTCGTGCTTGGCGGCGTCCATGAGGGGGCCGGCTTTGGGGAAGCTGGCGGCGAGCCGTTCGGCGACGTCGTCCCAGGCGGCGCTGACGGCGTCGGCGTCGGGCTGGGCGAAGACGGTCCGGAACAGCGCGGCGGCCATGTGCTGGTGGGTGCGGGGCGCCACGGCGAGCAGGTTGCGCACGAAGTGCACCCGGCAGCGCTGGCGTGAGGCGCCTTGGAGCGCCCGGTCGGCGGCGGCGGCGAGCCCGGCGTGGGCGTCGGCGACGACCAGGCGCACGCCTGCGAGGCCCCGGGCTCGCAGCGAGGCCAGGAACTGCTGCCAGAACGCTTCGCTCTCGCTGTCGCCGAGGTCGCAGCCCAGGATCTCCCGGTTGCCCTCCGCGGTGACCCCGGTGGCCACCACCATCGCCATCGAGGTCGGCTGGCCGACGCTGTTGCGCACCTTGAGATAGGTGGCGTCCAAGAACACGTAGGGGAACTCGACGTGACCCAGGCTGCGGCTGCGGAACGCGTCGACCATCTCGTCGAGCCCTGCGCAGACACGCGACACCTCCGACTTGGAGATCCCCGACTCCGCGCCCAAAGCAGCCACCAGCTCGTCCACCGAGCGGGTGGACACCCCCGCCACGTAGGCCTCCATGATGACCGCGTGCAGCGCCCGGTCGATGCGCCGACGGGGCTCGATCACCGACGGCATGAAACTGCCGCGGCGCAGCTTGGGGATCTTCAGCTCCACGTCACCGGCCTGGGTGGCCAACAGACGCGGCCGGTGACCGTTGCGGTCGTTGGTGCGATGCTCGCTGCGCTCATAGCGGCCAGCGCCGATCCTCTCGGTCGCCTCGGCCTCGATCAGCTCCTGAAGCACGAAACGCACAGCGTCCCGGATCAGCTCGCCGCCGCCCCCGACGCGAAAAGTCTCCAACAGCTGCGCTGTGGCAGTATCGGACAGGGCCATCGGTATGTCCTCCTCGATGAGTGAGTGATTGCTCTCACCGAGGATCGTGCCGATGGCCCCCCTCGCGGTGGACCCTCCCGCCTACCTCAATTCCCACCAACCAAAGGGACGCTGCCCCCGCTCTCGCCGACCTTGGGAGACACTGCGCGCCGATTCTCTAGACACGCCATTCTCGTTGGCCCAGCGCTCCGTCTCGGCGTCTATGCGCTCGAGCTCAGAAACCCAGAGTTCATCGCTCTCATCTTGAGAAGCCCTTCGCTCCAGCTCCTCTTGCCAACTTACGAGCGCATCGATCCGGCCCGGGTATTGGTCGCTCCAGTGCTCGGCCCTCGTTGCCAAGCGCTCAGCGTCACGAGCCAAGTCGTCAGCCCATCTCCATGCAACGCCCTGAGCGGCGGCGAACTTGGCGGCCAAATCCTCCGCTCCGTAGGTCAAGCTTGCGAGGCCTTGGCGCCACTCCAAATCGCCATCGGCCAAGCGGTCAGCTTCTTCGGCCAGTTCGTTGCATGACGCCACGGCGAGACATGATCTCAACACTGCTCCGACCGTCACCAAGAGCACTATCGCCACGACGACCTTCGGCCACGAGAAACGAGCACGCCAGGCCTTCGATAGGGCGCTACTTGCCTGTTTCACGGCCGAGACCACCCGCGGTCACGCGAAACCGCTGTAGCCGTCGCTACCGACCTCACACCGGGCACCACGTCGATCCCGAAGCCGACGGGCGCAGCCGTCAGCGCTGCGGCTGGCGCCGCGGCAGCTTCAGGAGTGTCAGCCATTCTCTGCGAACGGTACCGGCGCGGGCCGAGCTCACAGGTCCCGAAGGTCCACCAAATCAAAGACTCCGGCGGTTTCGTAAGTCCGAATGACGACGAGCGTTGAACCGACGACCATCCAGCGGTTCATCGGCGATCGAGCAGTCAGTCGAAATCCTGGCAGTTCGTCACGAGGCCGGTCGGCGAGATCTGCGAGTCCGATAAGCAGCCGCTCTCGGTCTTCGTCGCTCTTGCCATCGGCCCACTCATCAAAGCAGCGGTGTGGATCAGCTACGCGCCAAGTCACGCCACTGGGTCATGCAAGACTGACAGGCTCGCCACGACCCGCCCGTCGAGCCATCTCGCGAAGCTCTTCAGGAGAGAGAGAGCTCCGTCGCTCCACCTCATCGGGTGCCAGCGAGGACGAAGTGGATTCGATGGCCGCCAGCTTGTCCATGAGCTCCCCGAAACCGGCCTGACCGAGGAGTCCTTCGAGGAGCGCTGTCGACATTGCCGTTTCATTCCAGTCAATGCGGGAAACATCGAATCCGGCAAGGTCGACGAGCACCCGGAACGCGTCACGCTGGACGGCTTCAGACTGGAAATCGTTGACTACCGCTGCGATTTCGGGCATGACCTCTAGCCAAGCGCTGAGCTGCGTGTCGCTCACCCTGTGGACTCCTCCCGGCTTGCGGCCGGAACCCCTGTGGTCAACCGTTGCCCCGCAGGGTACCCGCATGACCAGAGGACGCTGCTTGGCGGCCAGCAAGCGGATCGCCGTCAAGCTGGCAAGTTGCCTCACGCTGCCTTGCCGAGTTCGCCTGTTCGAGTCGGACCTGCCAGGCCAGGCGCTTGAGGCCCGATCCTCGTCGACAGCTATAGCGCCAGTTCGCTTAGCTCCAATGGGTCTATGTGGCCAACGCTCAGATGTTGGGTGCGGCGCATCAATTTGGCCACCATGCGTTTGGCAGCAGAACCCGTTGGCAGCGCACCGGTCGAGTCTCTGTGGGAGAAGGCTGCCAGCACGAACGCGGCCGCGCAGTTAGGCGTCGCGAGGCGCGTCGAATTTCGGGCCGCAGCGTCCGCCCAAACCCGCCATGCTGCGCGGAAGGCTGCATAGGCGCCTTCCGGACTGATCGAGTCCTGGTAGGCGTCGCTTGCAGCACGTGACATCTCCACGCGCCACCAGGCTGCTGCAAGCGGAGCGTCAAACAGCCATCTTCCTCGACGGTGCCAGATGCCACCGGAGTGGCGAATCAGGTTACGAATCGACCTGTCGACGCGCTTTCGCTCTTCGGGCGTGATTTCGTTGTCAGAAGCCGTAAGGCTTGCTCGATTGAACGGCAGGGATGCGGGCGCTGCGAGATCCAAGAGATACGCCGGCGGATCCGGGAGCCTGCGTTCGGACAGCAACCGCAGAGTGAGAAGATGCCACCAGCCGAGTTCCATTGTCTCGCTGCGGGAGCATCCGGTGGACGAGAGCGACGAGTGCAATGCCGAATCACTCTGCCAATTTGGATTGACGATTTCATGGGCCATGATGCCGTAGTCGACGGTTGGGACGTAATCGAGCGCCGTCTCCGGGATCTGCCCAGCAGCTTGGTCGAGGATGACGGCAATTGTCTCGTCCGCAGAGGTGAGAGCAGCTTTAGCCAGCCTCTGTTGGGATCGGAGCCGCTGTTCCCCAGCACCTGGGTTGTAAGGATTGTCTGTAATGGCCTTTTGCCACGCAGCTATGGACAGCAGAGCAGGCTTGAGGATGCCCTCGTCCGGCCGATTCAGGACAGCGGTCATTCTTCTAGATCCTGCGTGGGACTCGGATGCAACGGCACGAACGCTGATGCGGCCCTCATCGGGTCCCATTCCGATGCGCTATCCCATAGAGGTACGTTGGGAGCAACCGCGAGAAGCTGTCGAAGTATGAGATCGCCGACCTGTGACCCTGGCACGGTGACCTGACCAGTGTCGTCCTCCTCGATATCGAAGGCGTTGTGCGACGGCAGCATTCCGAGTGCCGTCGCCCAACATGACAAGAGTGTTGCTTCGTCGTACTTGAGTCGGTCAATTCGGTCCGGATGTGCGCGGACCACGAATCGACTGTCTTGACCGATTTCCTCGACCTTGATGCTCACCGATGTCTTCGGCTCCATCGTGGGTTCGGCGATGAAGAGCATGGGATCGGAGCCCTGATGTTCCACACGAAGCGGGGCTCCTCGTGCGAGGTACCTCCCAGGACTGAGTGGGATGGGACGGTCGCCCCAGTTGGTGCCGGTTGGATCGAGTGCGCAATCGACGACGGTGATGACCCCCGGCCACAGGTGCACTATGCCTGCACCCACATCTCTAGGGGACAATGCGACGGCGGTGAGGGGTTCTCTACTGGTTTCGGTGATCGTGCAGAGCGTCTCGGCGCAACGAGCCTCGACACACCAGGCGGCGTAACCGCTGTCGAGTAGCCCTTCTATCCCGGGCGCACCGGTGAGAGTGTGCCGAACTGTCCACGCAAGGACGCCAGCTGATGGTGCCGCGGTAGCTCCGTACTCGGCGTCGGGCCAGTCGAGCGAACGCTCATGAGTATCACTCGTGTCGTCGATCATGGGGATCGACTCGAGGAATCGTGCAGCGGTCAACCGATAGTCCAATCGATCGAGCTCAGGCGCACGGGCACGGCGATGGCACAATGGCGGATGCCGGCCGACGTCGCTGTCTGCGCCTTGCCCTGAGCAACGGCCCCAGGCTCGATCATGGCCTGTCTGGTCCAGTCGTCGTAGCCAAGCGGTGAAAGAGGACGGCCTCAACAAGACTGCGATCTGCGCCCAACGCCGCCGCCTCCGCCTCGGCGACGTGGACAGTCGCAGAGTCGCTGCTGCGCGGATTGGCGATCCGCACCTGCTTGCGTCCACTTGAGCCGAGATCGATTTGTTGGCCCTGATGTCGGACCGAGGCGATGGTCAGGTAGCCCGGTGCGATTCGGTGTCGCGACGTCTGGTCGGTGCCCGAGGGCAGTGCCAAGGAGAGATCTGTCGCCCCGGAGCGAAACCCTCGCCCAGCGGCACTCCATGCGACGTGAAATACGCATATGTCCTGGGGATCCGGTCGACACGATGTGGAGAGGCCAGTAGAAGTTCCGGGTCTGACGCTCCGGTCGGTCTTCTCGGTGTCGGCCTGATCGTCGGGGTCTTGAGTGAGGGCATCAGAGGCGGAATGGGGCGGTGCCGGGAGGGCCGCAATTCCGTCGCGAAGCACTGCTTCGTGGTCGACGCCTCCATTGGACACGACAGAGGGTTCGGGTGCAGGCCGCTTGGGACGTCGGCGCGGCATCGGAGACGAGTCGATCGACGTGCCAGTCAGCCGTAGCTGCGGAGGGGCGTAGGGCTCGCTTGTCGATGTCTGACGAGCGTTTGCGATGAGCAATTCGCGGAGCTTGCTAAAGCAGTCCACAAGCGCCGAAGGATTGTTCAGCTCGCTGGGGGTGATTTGCAGATGTGAAGCCCCTTCGGCTTCGCGCACCAACGCGCCCATCGAGTTCGGCATCGTGCTGTCGAGGTCGATCACCGCATCGAAGGGCTCCGTCCCGCTGAAGTGGCGAGGCTGCAGATAGTTGGTGGTGTTGTCCTGAATCCACATGCCATCGCGGAAAACCGAAACTCGATGCGTTGACGGCTCGTCACCGCGTAGGCGTGGGCGAATCCAAATGCGAACTCCATCACCCAACGCGCTGCGGACTACGTCATTAGCCATTTGGCTCGACGGATCCTGCAGGGTGCGCAGTGTTCGCAGCGCGGATCTGCGATTTCGGTCAGGCCGAATGGCGTTTATGTGAGCCTGTAGTGCCCGCGGGTCCAGCGTGTGCTCGATGCCAGCCGAATTCTGGAATTTGACCACGAGAGAGCCGTCAAACACGGCGACAAGAAAGTGGCGGGTGGATGCCGCGAGCACCATGAGCTCGATGTCACGTATCGGAACCACAGGGTTGTAGGCCGTGATCATGACGGCCGATCCGCTCTCGTCAGAAGGCATCAGTGATGCAAGCGGTGCCGGGACTTGGTCGCCGCCGCGCTCGACATCGAACAGAGTGCTCTGTCGACGTGATTGTTTCTCTCGGATGTAGCCATCCGCGCTTCGCTGCGTTCGCCTATTGCCAGATGTGACGACGTGCGTGGCGACAATGGCATGCCCTCCGAAGGTCTGGCTGAGGTTTCCCTCCGACGTGAGCCGCTGACCAGCGTACAGCACGTAGCGCAAGTCGCTGGGTACAAATGCCGTCAGGTGGCCATGACCAACCGATCCACGTCCGGAGGCGCGTTTTGTGGAACGGCCACTTCCGTACAGCGCCCTCAATTCCTGTTCGCCGATACCTTCACCGTTGTCGCAGCAGACAAGGCACCTCAGTCTTTTGCTGCGCAGTGCCTTCTCAATGCGGTTGATCATCTGCCGACCAGTGACCGGTTCGTCGGCACCCAGATACCGGCATGCGGCTTCGAATGCGGCGCGGTACTCGGATAGACCGAAAATCTGATTGATGGGGATGTCCGCGAGCACGAAACGCACTGTGCGAACGCCGCTGCCCGAGTCCAGCGCATTCTGCACCAGCTCGCGGATGACAGTCTCGTCCTTAACTAGATCTCTGTTGGCATCAGTGTTCGTGAACCCTTTTGCTGGGTCGTTGTCACCCGCGAATACCAACTCGCCGGAGCCGCGGCCCATGACTCAGTCCGTGCACACGCACGGCAGGCTCTCGCCGCCCCGTCGGGGCTCGGCTGCCGGCGTGATCGCAATCTCGGCGTACGACGGGGAGCGAAGCGTCAAGAACTTGAACTGCTGAACGTCGGGGTCATCCGACGGCCCGGCATAACGCGCTTCGATGTCAGCCCACCACCGAATGGTTGACGGCCCCGCATTAGCGGACATCTGGTCTTCGTGCTCTGCGGCGGCTAGGCGTCTCAGTGCTGGTTCACCCTTCATAAAGCAGTAGACGCAGTTGCCTCGAGACCGTTCGATGCCAAGGTCATACTCTTGACCCCGCCAGAATTCGTCGATGCTGTCGATATCGGCACCTGCGTCCGCGAGCGGCGTGGCGATCACTTCGCCGGCGGGATGGGACTCGTGGCGGCAGCGGCTGCCGTGGGCACCGTCGGCGAGCATTGCCTCGAAGTGGGCTCGACTTACGCGTTCCTGCTCGTCGCTACGCAGTCCCAGAACCGTCAAGTATCGAGCCGGTGGACCTGTGAGCCCGGCTAGGTCTGCCGACGGTCTGGGTAGGCATTCAGCGCCGCGCTGAGTGACCGTAAAGTCTCGCCAATCTTGCTCTGGCCGCATCCAAGGGCGCGTGTGCATAAACGATGCGATATCGGCGACCTCATGCTGGCGAAGCCTGCTTCCGGCATAACGGGCGGCATCGCCCGCCGCTGAGGTCAGGGGCCTACCGTGCTGATGCCCGGCTACAGCTGGGCCGGGCCCGCCGCCGAGCCACTCCGCTATGAGCTTGATTCCCGGCAGCACCTTCAGGAACTGCGTGCAAAAGCGCAGATTTCGGTTAGGGAGCATCCGCTTGAGCGATGCCAGTTCTTCGAAGGCGCGTCCGTCGTCGGCGTAGCCCGGAATCGCCGGGTCATCAGAATTGGAAGCGCGTGAGCGTCGCACTAGCCGGTATGAGGGCCTGCGGCTCCAGCCGTATCGCGTTGACTCTTCCACCGTGCAGAACTCGTACCAGAGGCAAGGAATTGCATGCGCGGACTCGAGTTCGTCGCAGACTCGCGCCGCGAATTCGTAGGTGGCAGGATGTTCGGCCGTCGTATTCGCGAACAGAACCAGATCGCCTCTCTCAGCGTTGAGCGTGCCGGTACGGGCAAGGCTCAGCACCATCGCCGCGCTCGACCGTCCTCCCGAGAACTTCACGATGTGTGGAAGCGCAACGTCCTGCGGAGACAGATACGCGGGTGCTGCGCAAGTTGAGCGAGGGTGCGGTGGTCAAGCATGCCCGCGTAGTGGCCGGCGCTGCGACGGGCGATGTTGAAGGCGAATTCCTCTGCTTGTTTCCCACTCGGCCAATCACCGTAGGCGTCCTGATGTACTCGAACCGCAGTAGCGAAGCCAGCGGCGCACTAGCCAGCAGAAAGGCGCCCGGCCATCGTCATCGCCGTAGTCGTCCACGCTCTCCAGCATCCCCGGGGCAGGAACGCCTCGTAGCAGTCTTCGAGGCTGAGTTGGTCGTCGGAATTGTCCGCCGCTTGACGAGCAATCTCGACACGCCACCAAGCTCGTGCAGTGGGACAGTCCAGCAGGTGGTTGTTGTGACCGGAACGCACATGTGGGATACCACCAAGGCGACGTAGCACTTGGCGCGATGCGTCATCGAGAAGCCGACGCTGTTGGTCATCGAGTTCGGCAGGATCAGCTTGCAACACAGCGTCCAGTGATCGCTTGGTGAGCGACGGGGCCGGTGGGTCATCGAATCCGCCAGATTCGAGCCACGCGGTGCTGCAAACGAACCAGAACAAGACTTGAGAGGCTTCGTTGCGAGTCACTGCTGCGGCACCTGTGGGCGCCGAGAGCGAGTTGTGCAGCGATCGCTCCCAGGATTGCTGCGGGTTCCATAGCTGTTCAGTGGTCAGGCAGTCATTCAAGTCGGGCACCATGAGGTCCAGATCAGGGGCGACGCCCAGAGCGGCACGCAGCCTCGCCGCCAAGGACCCTGCTGAATCTGAGGCGGCAGCAAGCAGGCTTTGCTGAGCAGCGGCTCTGTCGACGGGCGGCACCGTGTCCGCCTCTCTGCTCTTCGCGACAATCGACTGCTGCCAATTCGAGAATGACTCCCATGCGGTAGGCGGCAGACTGCGGCATTCGTCCACGCTGGTCATCCTTGAGCCGCATCGTCCAAGGGCATCCCCAAGAGCCGGGTCGCAGCCATCAGCGGGTCCCATTCTTCTCCCTCGTTCCACAAGGGGAGTCCATCGAGTTTCACTTCAAGTTCCGCCGCGAAGAAATTGTCACTGCCGTCGTCAAGCTGGAAGGCACTGCATGACGGGAGGTAGGCGAGCGCCGCTTGCCAAGCCTGCGCGATGAACGCCTCGTCTCCCAAGCGTCCTTGCTGAGCCGGCGGAATCTGGATCTCCAACCGTGTGTTCCCATCTTGATCGCCGTGAGGCCGGATGCTCATTTCGTGATCTTCGAGATGGTCGACCACCCGCAGCATCAGAAGCGAACTCGCAAGGTCCTGCTTCACGGCGCGCCCGCGGACTAGCCAAGTTCCCCGCCGTACGGCGACGGTGTCTCCGGCACGGCGCCAGATGGCAGCTGCGTCAGCAGTCGGCAAGTCGCAGTCGGCCACAGCTATCACCCCCGGCACGACGAATAGTGGCTCTCGAATCATCTCCTCGTCGAAGACGAGATCGACGGTTGGTTCGGTTTCCGATGCCAGCTTGCTGAATAGCGTCCGCGGGCATCTCGCTTCCGCGACGAATTGCGCCTTGCCGCCCTCAATGAGTTGGGCAATGCCTGCTGCCCCAGTCAAGTGGTGCTGAATGCGCCAGTGCCCTCGAGAACCAGACACCTCGGCGGAATAGTCGGCCTCCGGCCAGTCCAAACTGGGTTCGTCGCCCGTTAGGTCCAGCACCGGCACTGCCTCGCGGAACTCTGCCGATATGGATGTCATCGACTGCTCGCTGCTCACGTTGGGGACTCCCCCCTGGCGTGCAGCACTCGGATCTTGACCGTCGCGGCGTCGGTGGGCGCCAGCGATTCAGAGAGTGCAACAACCGCCTCTCCCGACTGTGCCACCTGCCCCAAGCGGATCTCGTGCTGGTGCCTCCGTTCGGCGGTGAATGAATGGCATCGTTCACGCTGACCGAGGCAATTTGGAGCGCTGTGTCGTCGGGTTGGCGTTCAGTCGTCTCGTCGGTGCCTGACGGCAGCACGGCCATCACGCTCAAGCCACTCGGACGGATCTTGTCGACACGCCAAGCGACACTCCAGCGCTTGTCGCCTAAGTGCCGGCTTGCCACCCGGATTCCGGATGTCTTGCCCCGCGTGGAGGCCCGCCGCGGCGCCGCATTGCTACCGTCGCCCTGGCCGCTCCCACCGCCTCCTCCGCTGCCTCCGTTCTCGTCGCCTATCTCACCGCCCGCGTTCTCGCCGCCGTCTTCAATGTCTTCGACCTCTTGCTCTCGATCCTCGTCCACAGGCGGCGGTTCCATGCGCCGCCGAGGTGGTGGGGTCGGTGCCGGCGTGAGCACCTTGCCGTGAAATATCCGCAGCTGGGCAGGCTCGACAACCTGCCCCGTCGACGGTTTGCCGTTCTCATGGAGCACCTCGGCAATTCGCTTGAGCGCGTCCTGCAACCGCTGCTTCTTTTGCGGGTTGGTGATTTCGCTGGGGCGAATCTGAGAGTGGGTTTCGCCCTCCGCCTCGCGCACAAGCGCGCACACCGAGTTTTCGTCACCCTGCGGTGTCGGGTCGTCAACATTGACGACGGCGCAGAACGGCGCCAGCCCAGCGAATTGACTGTGTTCGAGATACGGCGCGTCCGAAGTGATCCACATTCCCTCTCGGAAGACGCACACCAATGTCCGTTCACCCGCGGGCAGCGCATGCATCCAGATCTTGACACCCGCTAGGTCATCGCCCGTCGCCAGGTCATTGCCCTCTTTCAAAGTCTCAAGTGCAGCCCATGCTTCTCGACCACGCACTCCAGCGCGTAGCCGCCTTCGTTGTTCTTTCCGGACAGGCTCCAAGGCAGCAGCAAGCGTTTCTTGTCGCAACGACGCCTTTTCTTGGCCGTGCACGTGACATGTAACCGTCAGTTCACCCTTATGAATAGCGACGACGAAGCTCTTGGCAGCGGCAGCCAGCACGCTCTCTTCCAAGCTCCTGTCGCTGGCGCGTGCGGTGGGTTGATAGCCCAGAATCGCTGCGACTGATCCTGAAGCACCACTGGGGGGCAGCCAGGACCTAACGAGATCAGGCACTTCATTGGCACCGGTGGCTTGCGATGCCGGAGTGCCGCGTTTCTCATGGGCTCCCCGGATGTAGCCGTGCGCATCGCGCTGCACACCGTTTTCAAAGCTCGTGGCGAGGATGGCCTGTCCGCCAAACGTCTCTTGTGCGGTGACATCACGGCCCGCGTACAAGACGTACCGGAGGTCGCTCGCAGCGAACGCTGTCAAGTGACCGAGTCCCACTGATCCACGGCCGCTGCGCTTGGTCGTATCGCCCGTGTTGTACAGAGCCCTGAGCGTGCTGCCGTCGATCCCGCGCCCCCAATCGACACAAACGAAGACGTCAGTCTCTCGACCCTCGGACTGAAGACAGTTCCGTATCCGATCAATCGCTTGCCGCTCCGAGGGACTATCGACTTTGTCCCGTCGATGATTGCGGGCGTTGTTGAAGGCAGCCATGTAATCCTTGATGAGGGGCAAGTCTTGGGTGCCCACACGTTCAAGGCGTAGATCGACTCTTACAGGTCCTTCGCTCAGGGAAGCGTCCAGTGCGTTCTGTAAGAGCTCACGGACGACAACTTCTTCGGTAACCGATTCACGGTTGACATGAGGAGAAGCGAACCCTGCTTCGCCGCCGTTGTTCTGCGGGAAGTCCAAACACACGCGGCCGTACGGAGACGCTTGGCTCATGAACTTGTGAAGCTAGCAATTCGTACGGTGCTGGTGATGCTTGTCTGAGGTGCCGTCTCGGGACGTTTGCGCAGAACTCGGCATGCGGTCGACGGACCCCGATCTCGCAACAACGACCATGCCCGGCGGTCAGCGTCGGCAGGCTGGCAAGTAGCCTCACGCGACCTTGACGAGCTCGCCTGCTCGATCCGGCTCTGCCGGGCCGGTGCCTGCCGGGTTCTCGCTTTCCGACGGAGGCTGCGATGGGTCCCGACACCGGGCCGGCAGACATGCAGTCCGGCGATGAGCCGGCTGACAGCGGCCCGCCGTTGCGCATCGCACTGCTGACCTACCGCGGCCATCCCTGGGTCGGCGGTCAGGGCATCTATGTACGCCACCTGGCACGTGAGCTGTCGTCGCTGGGCCACAGCGTCGAGGTGTTCAGCGGACCGC
>JAJEIW010000297.1 GCA_022828045.1 Acidimicrobiia bacterium
CTTCGACCCGACAGCGGTCGACGAGAACAAGACGCTGCGCGAGATCGGCATCGTGCCCCGGCCGATGCAGCAGCCGCACCCGCCGGTGTACGCGCCGTTCAGCTACAGCATGGAGACCTCGAAGTTCTGGGCGCGCGAGGGCGGCAAGATGGTCAGCTTCGTGGCGCCCGAGCGGCAGAGCTTCATCGGCACCGCGCTCGACATCTACCTCGAGGAAGCGCACAACTCGGGGCGTGACACCACGGCGGCTGATGCACTGGCGATCGGCGGGCACCTCACGATGGGCCGCACGCCGGCCGAGGGCGCCGACCTGTACGCCGGCTTCGAGGAACTGTTCAACTGGCCTACAACGCGCCGCCCTACGTGGTGCCGATGGGGCGCGTCTGGCGCGGCAGCCGCGAGGAGGAGCTCGACCACGTCGCCTCGCTGCACGACGAGTTCGGCGTCACCGAGTTCTTCCTGTGGCACCACGTCGGCTACTTCACTCAAGACCAAGAGCTGGCCATGCTGAACGAGTTCGCCGAAGGCGTGATCGCTCCCATGCGAGCGAGCGCCTGAGCCCGCCAACCAGGCAACGCCCGGCGCAGCACGGGTCGCTGCCCTAGCCCGAGCGATCAACCAGCTTGCGGGCTAGAGGGTGCGGAGGCGTTCTATGGCTTGGTCGAGGACGTCGTGCTGCTTGCAGAACGCGAAGCGGACGAGGTGGCGGCCCTCGTGGACGTTGTCGTACATGACGACATTCGGGACAGCGGCCACGCCGATGCGTTCGGGCAGGCCCCAGCAGAACTCGATGCCGTCGTCGTGGCCGATCGAGCGGATGTCGGCGGTGATGAAGTAGGTGCCGGACGGCTCGAAGACCTCAAGGCCAGTCGAGCGCAGTCCGGCAGACAGCCGGTCTCGCTTCGCTCGCAGATCCTCGGCCTGGGCCGTGAAGTACTCGTCGCCGAGGTCGAGCCCCGCCGCGATCGCATGCTGGAATGGCCCGCCGCTGACGTAGGTCAGCCATTGCTTGGCCGTGCGCACGGCGGCCACCAGCTCGGGGCGGGCGCACACCCAGCCGATCTTCCAGCCGGTGACCGCGAAGGTCTTGCCGCCGCTCGAGATGGTGACGGTGCGGTCGGCCATGCCCGGCAGCGTGGCGATCGGGATGTGCTCGCCGTCAAACACGAGGTGCTCGTACACCTCGTCGGTGACCACGATGAGATCCCGCTCGATGGCAACAGCGGCGATGGCCTCCAGCTCCGCCCGGCTGAACACCTTGCCGGTGGGGTTGTGGGGGCTGTTGAGCACCAGCATCCGGGTGCGCGGCGTGACCGCCGCGGCCAACTCGTCTGGATCGAAGCCGTAGTCCGGCGGGCGCAGCGTCACCACCTTGCGCACCGCCCCCGCCATCGAGATCACCGCGCCGTACAGGTCGTACCACGGCTCGAAGGTGAGCACGTCGTCGCCCGTCTCGGTCAGCGCCAGGATGGCGGCCGCCAACGCCTCGCTGGCACCAGCGGTGATCAGCACCTCGGCGTCGGGATCGACGTCCATGCCCCAGAACCGCTTCTGGTGCCGTGCGACCGCGTGACGCAGCTCACCGATGCCGATGCCCGGCGGGTACTGGTTGGCCGTGCCGCTGCGGATCGCTGCAACCGCCGCTTCGAGCACCTCGGTCGGCCCGTCGGTGTCAGGGAAGCCCTGGCCCAAGTTGATGGCCTCGGTGCGCACCGCCAGCGCGGACATCTCGGCGAAGATCGTCGACTGGTAACCCTGCAGGCGCGAACTCAGGTACGGCAGCCGTGCCATGCCGCGGAGACTAGATGCTGAGCCGGCGGCGCCCCTCTACTGGTAGGACACGAACAGCGGCAACGGCGTGAGCGCCAGCACTTGGGAGGCGGTGGGCGTCGGCGAGTCCTCGTCGTAGAAGTTCTTCCAACCCCACCAGAAGCGCTCGGTGTCGGGCTCGCCGGTCAGCGCCTCCCAGGTGCTGTACTTCGTGTTGATCGGACCCTGACCGTCCATGTGAACCAGCACCGCCAGCTCCGGCGGCGTCTCGATCAGCTCGCGGTTGGTGATCATCGAGAAGCGGAACTGGTGCAGCACCAGCAGCTTCTGCGGCAGGGCCTCAGTACGGACGATCTCGGCCAGCCAACGCACGACCTCGTTGATCTCGGCCGCATCGACCGTGCCGATCTGGCGCAGGTGGACCTGGCCGGGCTTGAGGCGCCACTCGGGATCGAGTGCCAACCCGACATGGGGAAGCCGCAACAACTCCTCGTACTGCTTGGCCTGGGTGAGGAAATCAGTGCGGCCCGGCTGCAGGTCCAGCACCACGTACATGTCGTTCGCCGCTGCCGTCTCGACCCACGGTCTGATCTCATCGAGGGCGGTCTCGTTGGAATAGTCGCCGTCACGGCCGGCTTGCGCTGAGGCGACAGTGGCGATGATCTCGAAGGCCAGCACCACGTCTGCCCCGTCGGCGTCGTAGCCCTCAGCGATGGACCGCAGCCGCTCCACGCCCTCGGCTGGGCCCTGCTCTCCGAGCACCCCGAGTTGGGACGTCGTCGGGTGGCCGTACATGGCCACCATCCGGCGAGTGCGGTCACGGTCGAATATGAGCACGCCGCCGCCAGGCAGTTCGGCGCCGCTGCGGACGACCTCAAGCTGCCACGCTGCATCGGATCCGAGATCGGTGTGCACCTCGACGCTCGCCGCGCCACGCAGCACGTCGAGTTCGGCGGGGGTCAGGGCCCACACGTCCCCCGTCACCGCCACCGCCGCCCCGCCGAGGGGCCGCACGAGCGCCCCCAGCACAGCGGCGTGCTCGGCGTCACCGACAACCCACACTCGCTGGTACGGCACATCGCCGGGCGGCAGCGTCGCCGGCGGATCGACCCGTACCCGCTCGATGGCGAAACCGGTGAGCCGCCGTTCGAGGATCTGCTCGCTGAAGCCCGCTGTCACGATCCGCTCCGGAGCCAAGCGTCGGATCTCGCCGGCGAGGTCAGCCGAGGACCACGACTCGATGAGCAGCAGCGGCCCCCGAAGCTCCTGAGCCGCAAGCGAGGCGATCGCGTCGGGGCTCCACGCGAGCGCCAGCCCGACCTCCTCGGCGCACCCGTAGAGCGTGCGCGAGATGTCGAAGCTGAGCGTCACCGCGTCGGCAGTGTCGAGAGAAATCTCGCCGGCGCTCGCCCGGGGCGAACAGTCACGGACCGTCGTGGGAGGGGCGGGCGCCTCGGTCGTCGCGGAGGCAGCGGTGGTGCCGGTCGCGCCGGAGGCTGCAGTCGTACTGGCCGCCTCAGCGGTGCCTGCCGCACCGGCCGTCGTCCCGGCGGCAGCGGGATCGCCTGCCTCCGCAGTCGCGGAGGGCTCTTGGGTTTCCGTCCGCTCCAGCAGGCGCAGCGAGCACGCACTGCACAGCAGCGCGAGGGCGGCGCACGCCAGCACCGCGCCGGACCTGATCGGCCGAGCGTCATGCCGACTGGCCGGCGAGGGGTTCATCACGCCGGAGAAACTATTGAGTGAGACGGCAATACTGGCGGCATGCCGATACCAGAGCTGAACCCCCACGTGCCCGCC
The DNA here is from genome assembly GCA_022828045.1 of Acidimicrobiia bacterium. Lineage (GTDB taxonomy): Bacteria > Actinomycetota > Acidimicrobiia > Acidimicrobiales > Poriferisodalaceae > Poriferisodalis. The sequence continues at coordinate 3,568 of JAJEIW010000297.1, forward strand.
CGCTACGACACGGCCGCTGTCGACCTCGCGTCGGTCGACGGCGTGCTGTCGACCACCCGCTCGGTGCGGCTGCGCCTCGATCTGGAACGTGAGGTCCCCCACGA
>JAJEIW010000040.1 GCA_022828045.1 Acidimicrobiia bacterium
GGGGGCATGCTGCTGGCGTTTGGCGTGGCCTGTGCACTGTTTGAGTCCCAGCGCTCCGGCCAGGGCCAGGTGGTGGACGCCGCGATGGTCGACGGCGCAGCAACGCTCATGGCCATGTTCCACTCGATGCGTGCGCTCGGGGTGTGGAACGACGAGCGGGGCACCAACCTGCTCGACACCGGCAGCCACTTCTACGACGTGTACGAGTGCGCCGATGGCAACTACATCTCGGTCGGATCGATCGAGCCGCAGTTCTACGCCGAGCTGCTGCGCCTGACCGGCCTCGACGAGGATCCTGAGTTCGCCAAGCAGCACTCGCGCAGCCGCTGGCCGCACCAGAAGGAACGGATCGCAGACGTCTTCAGGTCGAAGACCCGTGACGAATGGTGCGAGATCATGGACGCCACCGACGTGTGCTTTGCCCCGGTGCTGACACTGGAAGAGGCTCCCCAGCACCCGCACAACGTCCATCGCGACGTGTTCTGCGAGGTGGCCGGCGTGGTCCAGCCGAGCCCGTCGCCGCGCTTCAGCCGCACTGTCCAGGCCGTGCAGGGACCGCCGGCGCATCCGGGCCAGCACACCGATGATGTGCTGGCCATCGCCGGCTACGACCCTGACGACATCGAGAAGCTCCGCGATACCGGTGCCGTCGCCTGAGCCAGATTCGAGAGCCGCCCCGGCGCCGGGATCGGAGCGCGCCCGCCCAGGGCGGGCCGATCAGTCTGGCGAGCCTTCGAGGCCCGCCGAGCAGCACAGCGCCCCGCCGGGACTCGACCGCAAGCTCGTCCCGCTGTACGACGAGGCTGCCGCAGTAGCCGACGTGTCGCCGGCGAGTGCCTGCGCGCTTGCACGGCTGCTGCTGCGCAGCCTCATCCAGTCCCAAGGACTGCGCGGCCGTCACCTCGTGCGCGACATCAGCGAGCTGGTCTCTGCGGGGGCCCCTGTCGGGCTGCTGCGAGCCCTCGACGTGATGAAGCTGAGCGAGACCGAGGCGCGCCGACCGGGCGAGATCAACCTCGCAAACGGCCACGGCGACGCGCAGAACCTCATGATGTTCATCCACCTGTTCACTGAACACGTCTCGCCGCGTCAGCGGTGAGACCCTCAGACACTGTCGCCGCGTCAGCGGTGAGACCGCCGGGCACCGTCGATGTGCCACCGACATGAGCGCTGAGGTCTGGGCGACGGTCCACACGGCGCTCGGCTGGGCGATGGTGCTGTCGAATGGGGCGGCGGGACTCTGGGCGCTCGGCGCGATCCGCTGGCACGCGCTGCGGCACCGCAGCCTGTGGTGGCTGCTGGGCGGCGCATGGGTGCTGGTGTTCATCCAGCTCACCGCCGGGGTCGTCCTGATGCGAGTCGCCGCGGTCGATGCCCCGGCGTTCCACGTGTTCTATGGCGTCTGCTGCGCCGTGGCGGTCGCCTTCGTGATCGGGTACCGCCAGCAGCTCGAGCACCGCCGCTACGAGCTGTTCGGCCTCGGGGCGCTGTTCATCATGGGCCTCGCCATCCGGGCCATGTTCCTGGGGAGCTGACGGTCCGGAGTCCCGAGGCCGGAACCGCGGCCGAGTCGGACAGGCGGGTCAGAACCCCAGCCGCTGCTCGAGCCGGTCGAGCTCCTTGCGCATCTCTGGCGGCAGGCGCTCGCCCAGCTTGCGGTAGTGCTCCTCGATCATGTCGATCTCGGCCCGCCAGTCGTCCTCGTTGACCCCGAGCAGCGTCTCGATCTCGGCGTCGGTGAGATCGAGCCCGCTGGTGTCGAGCGCCTCGGGCGGCGGCACCAGGCCGATCGCCGTCGGCACCGCTTCGCCGTGGCCAGCGATCCGCTCGAGCACCCACTTGAGCACCCGGGCGTTGTCGCCGAAGCCCGGCCAGATGAACCTGCCGTCGTCGTCCTTGCGGAACCAATTGACGTAGTAGAGCTTGGGCAGCTGGGTGCCCGGCTTCGTGCCGATGTCGAGCCAGTGCTGGAAATAGTCGCCGAAGTTGTACCCGCAGAACGGCAGCATCGCGAAGGGGTCGCGCCGCACTTCGCCCACCGCCCCTGCCGCGGCAGCAGTCTTCTCCGATGACATCTGCGAGCCCAGGAACACGCCGTGCTCCCAGTCGAAAGCCTCGACCACCAAGGGCACGGTGGTGGCGCGCCGTCCGCCGAACAGGATTGCGGAGATCGGAACACCGGCGGGGTCCTCCCATTCGGGCGCAATCGAGGGGCATTGTCCGGCGGGTGCCGTGAAGCGGGCGTTGGGATGCGCAGCGGGCGTGCCGTCGGAGGCCGACCATTCGTTGCCGCGCCAGTCGATGATGCCGTCGGGCGGCTCCGGCGTGAGACCTTCCCACCAGACGTCGCCGTCGGGCGTCTGCGCCACGTTGGTGAACATGCAGTTGCCCCACATCGTGCCGAGCGCGTTCGGATTGGTGTCGTCGCCCGTGCCCGGCGCGACACCGAAAATGCCGGCCTCGGGATTGATGGCGTGCAGGCGGCCGTCGTCTCCGAACTTCATCCAGGCGATGTCGTCGCCGATGGTGCGCACCTTCCAGCCGGGCAGCGTCGGGATCATCATCGCCATGTTCGTCTTGCCGCAGGCAGAGGGGAACGCCGCCGCCACGTAGATCGTCTCGCCGTCGGGAGGCGTCACGCCCACGATCAGCATGTGCTCGGCCAGCCAGCCCTCGTCGCGGGCCATCGTGGAGGCGATCCGCAGAGCGAAGCACTTCTTGCCCAGCAGGGCATTGCCGCCGTAGCCGGAGCCGTACGACCAGATCTCGCGCGTCTCGGGGAAGTGCACGATGTACTTGCGGTCGGCGTCGCAGGGCCACGGCACGTCTGCCTGTCCCGGGTCCAATGGCGCGCCGAGCGAGTGGATGCACGGCACGAAGTCGCCGTCGCCGAGTACATCGAGCGCCGGCTGGCCCATGCGAGTCATGATCCGCATGGAGGCGGCAACGTAGGGCGAGTCGGTGAGCTGCACCCCGATGTGGGCGATGTGGCTGCCCAGCGGCCCCATCGAGAAGGGCACGACGTACATCGTGCGGCCGCGCATCGAGCCCTCGAAGAGCTTCAGCAGCTCGGGGCGCATCTCGTCTGGATGGCGCCAGTTGTTGTTGGGGCCGGCATCGATCTCGTTCTCGCTGCAGATGAAGGTGCGGTCCTCGACCCGTGCGACATCGGCAGGGTCCGAGCGAGCGAGGAAGCTGTTGGGGCGAGTGCGGGAGTCGAGCTCGATGAGCGTCCCCGACTCGACCATCTGGCGGCAGAACTGGTCGTACTCGGCTTCCGAGCCGTCGCACCAGTGGACGGCGTCGGGTCGCAGTACGCCGGCCCAATGATCGACCCAATCGATCAATTGGCGGTTGTCAGTCGCAGGCAAGTTGTCCTCCGGGTCCGAGTCTCGTACTCGCTCGTGCATCGAGTCGTAGAACTCGCTCTTCGACCGGTGCGGCCGCACCGGCCTCAGATCACGCTGTCTCCCCCCCGGCGGTGATCCAGTCGGGTGTTCCCAGGTCCACCTCTGACCCCAGACGGAGCCGCGTGGCGAGCCCCCGCTCGTCAAGGTCGAAGATCACTCGCTGGCCCTGCCTCACCATCCGGAAGATGGAGCCTTCCAAGGCATCCGGTGCCAACTCGTGCTCGGCGCGCGTTACGTCGTCGGTGACGACACCGACTCTCGATGCAGGGTCATAGGACTTGATGACGCCTTGCATGTGCGCCTCCCGTGGCTGGGAAATCGCGAGCCTGCCGAGGCGGGCTGCGCGACCTACCGAAAGCTAGCAACCGACGGCGGCGCGCGTTGTAGCTTCGGCAGCTATGGGCGACGGCGACCCACGCACCGCAGCCGGTCCGCTGACCACTCTCGATTCGGATGCGCTGGCCGAGGCCATTCGCACCTACCGAACCGCGCTGGATCAGCACCGCGTCACGATCGATCGGCTGAACGTGTACCCGGTGCCCGATGGCGACACCGGCACCAACATGGCCTTGACGCTCGCTGCGGTCAGCGAGGAACTCCTGCGCGCCGGAGCTGGGCGGGCTGACATCTGCCGGGCCATCTCCCACGGCGCGCTCATGGGCGCCCGGGGCAACAGCGGGGTTATCGTCAGCCAGCTCCTGCGTGGGATGGCAGCCACGCTGGCCCCGAATGACGAACAGCCCGAGGCGGAGCCGCCGATCGACGCCGAATTGCTTGCCCGAGGGTTGATGGCCGCGAGCACGGCGGCGGACGGCGCAGTCATGCGGCCGGTGGAGGGCACGATCCTGAGCGTTGCGCGCGCTTCGGCTCAAGCGGCCGAGCGCGCGCTGAGCACGCTGGCGGAGGACGACGGCGGGGCGCTGGCCGCCGTGCTCGAGAGCGCCAAGCAAGCGGGGCAGACGGCGTTGGAGGCGACGCCGCAGCAGCTTCCCGTGCTGGCCGACGCCGGCGTGGTGGACGCGGGCGCAGCGGGGTACCTGCTGCTGCTCGACGCCCTGTTGAGTGTCGTGGATGGGCGCCCGCTGCCCGATGCCGTAGACCTGCCTGCCGAGGTGGCGGCGGTGATCGCGCACGGGAACGCGGGCGCGAACCTGCAGGGCGTCGCCGTGGACCCGGTCGCGGAGCAGCGCGCCGAGTTGCACAGCCACCTCGACGGCGACGGCGGCCACGATGTGCACGATCCCTCCGGAACTCGCTACGAGGTGATGTTCCTGCTCTCGGCGCCCGACGAGAACATCGACGACTTCAAGGTGGCGTGGGACTCGCTGGGCGACTCGATCGTGATGGTGGGCGGGGACGGATTGTGGAACTGCCACATTCACACTGACGACATCGGCCCCGTCATCGAGGCGGGCATCGACGTCGGCCGGCCGCATCGCATCCAGATCACCGATCTCCACGAGCAAGTCGCTGGCCTCGGTACGCACGCAGGCCAGCACGGTGCGCATGCGGGTGCCGGCACGGCGACCGCGGATCGGCCGCAGGTCGAATGCGCGGTGGTCGCGGTCTCGCCTGCGACGGGGCTCGACGAGCTGTTCGCCTCGCTGGGCTGCCACGAACTCGTCACCGGCGGACAGACGATGAATCCCTCGACGGCCGAGCTGCTCGCAGCCATCGAGGCTGCGCCTTCCGAGCAGGTCGTGGTGCTACCCAACAACTCCAACATTGTCCCGGTGGCGCGCCAGGCGGGCGAGCACGCCGGCAAGACCGTCACGGTGGTGGCCACGACCTCGGTGCCCGCGGGCCTCGCTGCCCTCATCGGGTACGACCCAGGCGCGAGCGCCGACGCCAACGCCGAATCCATGGGCGACGCCGCCGATGCTGTATCGGCGGGCGAAGTGACCCAGGCCGTGCGCGACACGACCGCACCGGCTGGTCCTGTCGCCGCCGGGCAATGGATCGGTCTCGACGGCGGGGGCATCTCGGCTGCCGGCGACACCGCCGCAGCGGCGGCGATCGGGCTGCTCCAGAACATGCTCACTTCAGCCCACGAGATCCTCACGCTGATCGAGGGAGCGACCGCTCAGGCCGCCGAGACCGCCGAAGTGATGGCGTGGCTCGCCGAGCACTGGCCCGACGTCGAGGTTGAGCGGCACGTCGGTGGCCAGGACCACTACCCGTACCTGTTCGGTCTCGAATGAACGCACCCCGTCGCAGCCAGCCTGCTCAGGGCCGGCGCCCGGGCACCGCTGCATCGGAACCGTCAGCGGCGCAGGTCTCCGATGCCGCTGTCGGGCCCGATGCCCCGGGTACAGCGGCGAAGGGCCCGCTGACGCTGCGGGAGCTCGACGCGATCGGCGTTGACCGGCTCAATGGCGTCGGCCGTCAGCGCCGCAAGGCCCTGGCCGACGTCGGCGTCGAGTCCGTGTTCGATCTGCTCACCTACTACCCCCGGCGCTACGTCGACCGCACAGCCCAGGCGCCGATCAGCGAGGCCGCGATCGGGTCGGAGATCACCGTGGTAGCCGACGTGCTGTCGGTATCGAGCCGCCGCTTACGCGGGGGCCGGCGACTGGTGAGCGTCGATGTCACCGATGCCAGCGGCGTGCTGAGCGCCGTGTTCTTCAATCAGGCATGGCGTGAGCGTCAGCTCACCGAAGGTCGCAGCGTGGCGCTGTTCGGCAAGGTGGAGGACTACCGGGGTCGCAAGCAGATGACGAACCCTGTGGTCGATGTGCTGGGCGGCGGTTCCGCCACGGACAGTACGGGACAGGCAGACCGCACGGGCAAGATCGTGGCGATTTACCCGCAGTCGGAGACCGCCGGCATCGTCACATGGGATGTCGCGAACTGGGTCGCCGAGGCGCAGCGGCGCTGTTCAGTCCGCGGCATTGCCGATCCGTTGCCGGGTCGATTGCGCAAGCGACTCGGGCTCACGAGCCGGTCGCGGGCGCTGGCCGACATCCACGAACCGCCGTCGATGGCCGAGCGATGGGCAGCTCGGGATCGGCTGGTGTTCGACGAGCTGATGCGGGTGCAGCTGATGCTGCGCAGCCAGCGCCTGGCGCGCGAGGCCCATGAACTCGGCATCGCACACGAGCCGACCGGCACGCTCATCGAGGCATTTCACCGGCGACTCCCGTACACCCTGACAGGGGCGCAGCAGCGTGCGATGGCGCAGATCGACGCCGACGTGAGCATGATGCGCCCGATGCATCGCCTGCTGCAGGGCGATGTCGGCTCGGGCAAGACGCTGGTTGCGTTGCACGCATTGCTCATTGCTGTGCAGAACGGCCACCAGGGCGCGCTCATGGCGCCAACGGAGGTGCTGGCCGAACAGCACTATTTCGCCCTGCGCGCCTTGCTCGACGGGTTCGAGGTGCCAGACGAAGGGCGACTCGGCGGCCGTCGGCCGCTGCGCCTGTGCCTGCTCAGCGGTTCGAGCTCGGCGACGCAGCGTCGTGAGGTGCTGGTGCAGGTTGCGACCGGTTCCGCGGACATCGTCGTCGGCACGCACGCGCTTCTGGAGGAGTCGGTGAAGTTCGCGTCGCTCAGCGTTGTGGTGGTCGACGAGCAGCACCGTTTCGGCGTGTCTCAGCGCGCGCGGCTGCGCGAGAGCGGCCGTGACGATCGCCGCATTCCCCACCTGCTGGTGATGACCGCCACACCCATTCCCCGCACGGCGGCCATGACGGTGTACGGCGATCTCGACGTCTCGGTGCTCGACGAGCTCCCGCCGGGCCGCACGCCCATCGCAACGCAGTGGGTGCAGGGTCCTCTGGCGGCCGAATCGATGTGGATCGAGGTGCGCCGCGAGATCGAAGCCGGGCGTCAGGCTTATGTGGTGTGCCCGCTGGTCGCCGAGAGCGAGAGTCTCGACGCACGCTCGGCGGAGCAGACGCACGCAGAGCTGTCGGCGGGCGCCTTGGCGGGCCTGCGGGTCGGTCTGCTCCACGGGCGCCTGCCGATGGCCGAGAAGGAAGCAACGATGGCCCGATTCCGGGAGGGCGATCTCGACGTGCTGGTCGCGACGACCGTCATCGAGGTCGGAATCGACGTCCCGAATGCCACGGTCATGGTGGTGCTGTCGGCAGACCGATTCGGCATCGCGCAGCTGCACCAGCTGCGAGGCCGGGTGGGCCGAGGCAGCCATGCATCGTCGTGCTATCTCGTCAGCGACGAGGATCCGACAGCGATTGCTGTCGAGCGGCTGAGCGCGCTGGCCGCGACGAACGACGGGTTCGAGCTGGCCGAGCGCGACCTCGAGCTCCGCGGCGAGGGCACGCTGTTCGATGAGCGACAGTCAGGGCGCAGCGATCTGAAGCTGGCGTCGCTGGTCCGCGACCTGCACTGGGTGCAGGCTGCCCGCGATGCCGCCGCCGATCTCATCGCAGCCGACGGCGACCTCGATGCGCATCCGGCGCTGGCAGACGAGGTCGACTGGTTCGCCGGCCGCCGCGACCCCGACTACCTGCAGCGCAGTTGATCAGGTCAGGGCCAGCCAAGTAACGCTGTAAGAGGCCGCGTCAATAGGTGGCCGTCCACGGGTCGTCTGGTTCCCCGGTGTATTGGTGGGGTCGTCCTTGACCTGACGACCGTGGAGGCCGGTTTCATCATGCGCGCTCTGACCAAGGCTGTGGTGGATGTCATCTGGGC
>JAJEIW010000079.1 GCA_022828045.1 Acidimicrobiia bacterium
GCAGCCACAGCCAGCTGCTCGAAGGCCGCTACGCCTACACCACCCCCGCAGACCACGAAACCGACTACTACCGTCAACACGTCACAGCCAACACGGCCGGGACCCAACAAAAACAGTCTCTACCAAACCCGGCGTGATTCATCTTGGAGCAAGCGCGATGCCGAGAGGCCTTGTGACTTGACGACGTTGTAGAGATCGTCGGGCAGGTACACCTGCATCCGTGGCATACGCCCAACGTACACACAGCTGCTGAGTGCGACGCCGGAGAATTCGTGCCGTGCGAAGGCTGCGCCGACGGCCGCTCAGCGGGCGGTGGGGAATCCCAGGTCGACGCCGCGGTCTGCGGGGTCGGGCCAGTGCTCGGTGACGGCCTTGAGCCTCGTGTAGAAGCGGATGCCCTCGGGGCCGTGCATGTGGTGATCGCCGAACAGCGAGTCCTTCCAGCCGCCGAAGGAGTGGTACGCCATCGGCACAGGGATGGCCACGTTCACGCCGACCATCCCGATGGGCGCCTCCCGCCGGAACCGCCGCGCCGCACCGCCGTCGCGGGTGAACAGCGCCACGCCGTTGCCGAACTGGTTGTTCTCGATGAGCTCCATCGCCTCTTCGAACGAGTCCACCCGCACCAGGCACAGCACGGGGCCGAAGATCTCGTCCTCGTAGACCTTCATCTCTGTGGTGACCTCGTCGAGCAGCGTGGGGCCTACCCAGTAGCCATCGGGATGTCCGTCCACCTCCAGGTCGCGACCGTCCCGCTGCACCACCGCGCCCTCGGACTCGCCCAGGTCGATGTAGCTGAGCACCCGGTCACGGTGCTCGGCGGTCACGAGCGGCCCCATGTCGACCGCCTCGGCGCCGAGCCCGTTGCCGATGCGCAGGCCGTCGATCCGCTCGCAGATCGCGTCCGACAGCCTGTCGGCAATCGCGCCCACCGCCACGACGACCGAGATGGCCATGCAGCGCTCGCCGGCCGAGCCGTAGCCAGCCGACACCGCAGCGTCGGCCGCCTGGCCGATGTCGGCATCGGGCAGCACGATCATGTGGTTCTTGGCGCCGCCGAGTGCCTGCACCCGCTTGCCCGCCATCGACGCCGTGCGGTGCACGTGGCGGGCGATGGGGGTCGAGCCCACGAAGCTCACCGCGTCAATCCTTGGGTGCTCGCACAGCGCATTCACCGCGTCGGCGTCGCCGTGCAGCACGTTGAACACACCATCGGGCAGCCCGGCTTCGGCGAACAGCTCGCCGATCCGCACCGTCACCGACGGATCCTTCTCCGACGGCTTGAGCACGAAGCAATTGCCGCAGGCGATGGCCACCGGGTACATCCACATCGGCACCATCGCCGGGAAGTTGAACGGCGTGATGCCTGCCACCACGCCGACTGGCTGGCGCACTGTGTAGGCGTCGTGCTCGGTGCTGATGTCGTCGGTGCGCTCGCCTTTGAGCAACTGGCCGACGCCGCAGGCGAACTCCACCACCTCGATGCCTCGCCTCATCTCACCCATGGCGTCGGCGCGGACCTTGCCGTGCTCGGCCGAGACCATCTCGGCAAGCTCCAGGCAGTGCTCGGTGAGCAACTCCCGGAAGTTGAACATGATCGCGGCACGCGACGCGATCGACGCGTCACGCCAGCTCTCCCACGCAGTGCGTGCCGCACCGACGGCCGCGTCCACATCGCTGCCCGAAGCCATGGGCACGGTGGCGATCACATTGGAGGTGACCGGGTCGGTCACCTCGAACATCGTCTTGGGCGAGCCTGCGGTTCGCTGACCGCCGATCCAGTGGTCGACTTGCCTCATGAGAGTCCTCCTCGCCGGCAGCGCTCATTGCAGGGCGGGCGCGCCAGACCATCGCATTTTCGCAGCCTTGCAGGGCGGATGGGAGCGCTCGGAGGCTGAGCCGAATGGCGAAGCCGTGGCCCGAGCGGCCCGTGAGCGCAGCGAACAAGAGCGGGAAACAACAGGTGACGCGAGGGGAAGTTCCGCAATCCGCACAGGCCCCCAGCGGCGGCATCGCCACCAGCAGGCCGTGGCTAGAGTCCGCGCCCATGGGTGACGTCAATCCAATTCCCCCAGACCGGCCATTCGTCGTGCCGTACCTGACCATCGGGGCGCGCACCGACGGATCGCCAGGCGGTGCCGCTGACGCCATCGCGTGGTACACGGAGGCCTTCGGCGCCACCGAGACCAATCGCCAGATGGCGCCGGGGACCGACAAGCTGATGCACGCCGAACTGGTGCTCGGCGACGGGCTGCTCTTCCTCGCTGACGACTTTCCTGAATGGGGAGGCGAAGCGTCCGCGCCCGCGGCGCTGGCCGGCTCGACAGTCACACTGCACCGCTATGTCGCCGACTGCGACGCCACCATCGAAAAAGCGGTCGCGATGGGCGCGGAAGTGCTTATGCCACCCGAGGACATGTTCTGGGGCGACCGCTTCGGCAGCGTCCGTGATCCGTTCGGGCACAAGTGGTCGATCGCGACCCATGTGCGCGACGTCACTCCCGAAGAGATGGAAGCTGCGGCTGCGGCGATGTTCGCTGATGGGCCTCAGGAGGGTTGAGCAATGGCAGTAACTGATTTTGCGGGATGCATCGCAGTCGTCACCGGCGGCGGCACGGGCATGGGCCGTGAGCTGGTATGCCGGCTCGCGGCAGCCGGAGCGCATGTCGCTGCGTGCGACCTGAACGCGGACGAGCTGGCACGCACCGCGGAGCTGGCCGCCGACGGCGCCAGCGGCGTGCGCATCACCTGCCACGATTGCGACGTGACCGACGCGGATGCCGTGGCGGCGTTCGCGGCCGAAGTCGCCGCTCAGCACGACACCGACCACATCAACCTGCTGTTCAACAATGCCGGCATCGGCGGCGGCGGCAGCTTCGTCATCGACGATCAGCGAGCAGCCTGGGGCAAGACCTTCGAGGTGTGCTGGAACGGCGTGCTCAATTGCGCACGGGCATTCATGGACATGCTGGTGCGCTCCGATGCGGGAGCGATGGTCAACACCAGCAGCATCAACGGCTTCTGGGCGACGGTCGGCCCGGGCTTGCCGCACACGTCCTACTGCGCCGCCAAGTTCGCCGTGAAGGGCTTCACCGAGGCGCTGCAGGTCGACCTTGCCCTGCACGCGCCGCACGTCAGCGCCCACGTGGTGATGCCGGGGCACATCGGCACCTCGATCGCGCTGAACAGTTTCACCGCCCACGGCGTCGACATCCCGCTCATCCGCAAGAACATGGCAGCGCGGGGTGTCGACCTCGATGCTTTCAGCGATGAGCAGGTCGAAGCGATGATCACCGACCGCAACACCCGATTCCGTGACGATGCTCCGACCAACGCCTCCCAAGCGGCCGAGATCATCCTGACCGACGTGCTGGCCGGCCGGTGGCGCATCCTGGTCGGAGACGACGCCTACGCCATCGACCGAGCGGTGCGGGCCGACCCCGAAGAGGCGTACACCGAAGCGTTCATCGAGCGGATCCGCGACCAAGGGCACCTGCAGGTACTCGGCCGCTAGCCGCCCCCCACCAAGCGCGCCGCTACCCTCGTCGGTTGCCGCGGACGTAGTTCAATGGCCAGAACCTCAGCCTTCCAAGCTGATGATGCGGGTTCGATTCCCGTCGTCCGCTCCGACTAGGCGGCGCGGATCGGGCCGTCCTCGAGCACTTGGCGGTTTGCGATCACCTCGTCGATGATTCCGTACTCCTTGGCCGCCTCGGCGTCCATGATGAAGTCACGGTCGGTGTCGGTATGGATTCGCTCGAGGTCCTGGCCGGTGTGGTGGGCGATGATCCGCTCCAGCCGTTCGCGCATCCGGTCGATCTCCCGCGCCGCCAGTTCGATGTCGGTGGCTTGGCCCATCGCTTGGCCGTAGGGCTGGTGCAGCAGCACCCGCGCATTGGGCAGCGCCATGCGCTTGCCCGGCGTGCCGGCCGCCAGCAGCACCGCCGCAGCAGACGCTGCTTGGCCCAGACAGATGGTGGTGATGTCGTTGCGGATGTACTGGCTCGTGTCGTAGATGGCGAACAGCGAACTGATGTCCCCGCCCGGGGAGTTGATGTAGATGTTGATGTCCTTGTCGGGGTTTTCCGACTCCAGGTGGATCATCTGCGCGCACACCAGGTTCGCGACGACGTCGTCGATCGGCGTGCCCAAGAAGATGATGTTCTCCTTCAGCAGCCGGGAGTACAGGTCGTAAGCACGCTCGCCCCGGTTGGTCTGCTCCACGACCGTGGGCACGAGGTAGTTGCGAGCGCCGTGCAGTCCTGCGCTTGGGCCAGATGGATCCGCCATTGCGGAGAACTCGGTCGTCACGTTGCTTCCCCAGTTTCGTCAGAATCGGTGTCGTCGTCGCTGCCGTCGCCGTCGGGCGAGGGGAGTTCGAGCGCCGCGCGATCGATCTCGTCGCCGTCCGGTCCAATGAGTGTGGCGGCATCGACGGCCCATTGCAGCGCCTTGCCCTTGCAGATCGCTGCTGTGAGGTATGCCAGCCCGTCGTTGTCCGACATGACCTCGCGCAGTTGCTCGGCGCTGCGGCCGTCGGTGGATGCCAGCCGCTCGAGCTCGTCGTCGATGTCGGAGTCTTCGGCCTGCAGCTCCTCGGCGGCGGCCAAGGCACGCAACGCGAGGTCCAAGCGCACCCCTCGCTCCGCGTCGTCACGCAGTTCGCCGATGAACGACACCGGCTCTTGACCGGTCGCCTCCAGCCAGCTCTCGATGGTCATGTTCCGCTGTTGGAGGCCGCTGCCCAGCTCGTTCATGCGATCGGCGATCGCCCCGCTCACCATGGCGTCGGGAACCGGTCCGTCCACGAGGCCTGCGAGCTGGCTCTGCACTTCCTCGCGCAGCGCCATGTTGGCCTGCATAACGAGCCCGAAGCCCAGTTGCCGGGCTGTTGCCTCGCGCAATGCCGCAACGTCGTCATGCTCGGTGTTCTCGTCCACCCAGTCGTCGGTGAGCTCGGGCAGCACCAGCTCGGACACGGCGTTGACGGTGATCTCGAAGTCGATCTCCACGTCGGTCTGCGCGGGATGGGGTGCGCTGAACGACAACTCGGTGCCTGCCTCGCAGCCGAGGAGCTGTTCGTCCACCTCGGGAACGATGCCGCCGCTGCCCACCTCGTAGAGGTAGTCCTGCGCCGAGAGTCCGGGAAGCGGTCCGCCCTCGACGGAGCCCTCGATGTCGATCGTGACGCGGTCGCCCTCGGCGGCGGGCCGGTCCACCTCCGCGATGTCGGCGAATTGGCGTCTCGTCTCGTCAATGCGCGCGTCGACCTGCTCATCGGACGGCTCGAGGCTCGGGATCTCCACCCTCATGTCGTGGTAGCCCGAGATCGCCACCACCGGCCGGATCTCGACGGTGGCCTCGAACGCCACCGGCCCGTCGCTCCCGTCGAGGGTCAATTGCAGCTCGGGCTGGTTGACCACGTCGACTTGGTTGTCACGCACTGCTTCGGCGTAGTAGCGGGGCAGGGCCTCTTCGAGCGCCTGGGCGCGCCCGATGTCGACACCGAAGTGAGATTCCAGCACCCGGCGCGGCGCCCGCCCCGGACGGAATCCCGGGATGCGCACTTCACGAGCGAGCTTGCGGAACGCAGCGTCGACATCCGCGTCGAAGGTCTCCGCGTCGACCTCGACGGTCAGCTTGACGCGCGGGCCGACGAAACGCTCCGGGGGGGACTCGTCGCTGTCTCCCTCATCGGTGCCCACTTCGTCGGCGCCCACGTCATCGTCGCCTGCTTCATCGATGATTGCCGCAACCGGCGCCTCGTCCTCAAGCGAGGGGTCGGGTTCGGAAACCGGCGCGGGCCTGATGAAATCCGCTGGATCCAGCGGCGTCAGCGTCGTCTTCACGAAGCGCGGAGCCTACCGGCGCGCCCCGACCGCTCCCCGTGCGGGGCGCGGCGGCACAGACGCCCCCGCAGAAACGGATCGCGCCGCGCAGCGCCCGCTGTGCCATCCTTGGCGGTCAATCCGAATCGACCGAAGGGGTGTCGCGCCCGTACCTGCCGTGTGCGACCCTTGTACGGCCATCGACGACAGATGCGACGATGGATGCTCAGCAGGAGGGAGGTGCAGCGTGGCGAAGTTCGGCGAGGGGGGCGAGCTGCTGAAGTGCTCGTTCTGCGGCAAGTCCCAAAAGCAAGTGCGAAAGCTCATCGCGGGCCCGGGCGTCTACATCTGCGACGAGTGCATCGACCTGTGCAACGAGATCATCGACGACGAGGTCGAGGAGCAGCCGCAGACGCCGTTCGAGTCGGTGCCCAAGCCACGCGAGATCTACGCCTTTCTCGACGACTACATCATCGACCAGGACCGCACCAAGACGATCCTGTCGGTGGCCGTGTACAACCACTACAAGCGGATGCGCCTCGAACCTGCGGGTCCCGGCGTCGCCGAGGATGTCGAGATCGCAAAGTCCAACATCCTGCTGATCGGCCCGACGGGCTGCGGCAAGACGATGATGGCGCAGACCCTCGCTCGCATGCTCAACGTGCCGTTCGCCATCGCCGACGCCACAGCGCTGACTGAAGCGGGGTACGTCGGCGAGGACGTCGAGAACATCCTGCTCAAGCTGCTGCAGGCGGCGGATTTCGACGTGAAGCGGGCCGAGACCGGCATCGTCTACATCGACGAGATCGACAAGATCGCCCGCAAGGCCGAAAACGCCTCGATCACCCGCGATGTGTCCGGAGAAGGCGTCCAGCAGGCGCTGCTGAAGATCCTCGAAGGCACGGTTGCATCGGTGCCGCCCCAAGGCGGTCGCAAGCACCCGCACCAGGAGTTCCTGCAGATCGACACCAGCAACGTGCTGTTCATCTGCGGAGGCGCGTTCGACGGTCTTGAGCGCCTCATCGCTGACCGCGTGGGGGAGCGAGGGGTCGGATTCGGCGCGAGGCTTCGCAATGCCGCCGATGCCTCGGCGCTCGACATCCTGCCGGACGTGCTGCCCGAAGACCTGCGCCATTTCGGCCTGATTCCGGAGTTCATCGGCCGGCTGCCGGTGGTCGGTGTCGTCGACCCGCTGGGTCCGGACGCGCTGCGACGGATTCTCACCGAGCCGAAGAACGCCCTTGTGCGCCAGTACCGCCGGATGTTCGAACTCGACGATGTCGAGCTCGAATTCACCGAGGACGCACTGGAAGCAATCGTGGATCAGGCCATGCTCCGCAACACGGGCGCTCGGGGGCTGCGGGCCATCCTCGAAGAGGTCTTGCTGGGGCTGATGTACGACCTGCCGAGCCGTGACGACGTGGCCCGCTGCATCGTGGACCGCAGCGTCGTGCTGGAACAGGTGAATCCCACGCTGGTTCCCCGCTCGACCGTGACGCGCCGGGCCTCGTAAGCCGCGCATCTTGAACCCAGGGCAGTCAGAGGACGGACCGCCGACCGCAGGGCCACACGGCGCGGGCGCAGGGCCGCTGCGCGACTACGAGGCTGCGCTCGACTGGCTCGACTCCCACTTCGATCTCGAGCGTCTGCTCGGCGGTCCCGAGGCGACCGCGCCCACGCTCGACCGCATGTGGACGCTCATGGGAATCTTGGGCGACCCCCAGGACAGCGTCCCGGCCATCCACATCACCGGCACGAACGGCAAGGGCAGCACTGCCCGACTTTCGGTGGCGCTGCTCGGTGCCTGCGGTCTGGCAGCGGGCAGCTACACGTCCCCGCACATCGAACGTGTCAACGACCGGATAACCGTGGCCAACGAGCCGCTCGACGACGAGTCTTTCGCGCTGGCCATCAGCGAGATAGCGGTCTTTGAGTCGATGGTGATCGACCGCTGCGGGGAACGGCCGAACTACTTCGAGGTGATGGCCGCCGCGGCATACAGCTGGTTCGCCTCGACGGCGCATGTGAACGTGATCGAAGTCGGCATGGGCGGCCGCTGGGACGCGACGAACGTCGTCGACGCAGCCGTAGCGGTGATCACCAATATCGGCGCCGACCACCTCGAGATCATCGGGCCGACGCTGGCAGACGTGGCCGCGGAGAAGGCGGGCATCATCGCGCCCAACTCAATCGTCGTGTGCGGCGAAACCGCTCCCGAGCTCGTCGGCATCGTGGCCGGCGTTGCCTCTGACAACGATGCAGAACTGTGGCGCCGCGGCGTCGACTGGGAAGTCGCGGCCCGCCACCCGGCGATCGGTGGGCAGCTCGTCACGGTGGTCACGCCGTTCGGGGAACAGAGCGACCACTTTGTGCCGTTGCACGGCGCCCATCAGGCGGTCAACGCCGCGTGCGCCATCTGCTCGGTCGAAGCGTTCTTCGGCCGGAGCCTCGATCACGATGTCGTCGAGGCTGCATTGGCTGATGTCAAGTTGCCCGCTCGCTTCGAGATCGTCGGGCGCCAGCCGACGGTGGTCATCGACGGGGCGCACAACCCCGCCGGGGCAGCCTCGCTGCGCGACACGCTCGCCGAGACGCTGTCGATCGGCCCCGAAGCGACGGTCGGATCCAGCGATGCGGCTGCGACACGTCGCGAATCGAAGGGCGTGCTGGTCATCGGAGCCAACAAGCCGCACGATCCTGGTGCGTTCTGCGAAGCACTCGATCTTGGGGTCTTCGATGCCGTGGTCGCAACGGCTGCGGCGTGGCCGCGTGCGATCGCGCCCGACGATGTCGCCGATGCAGTCGAGCGCGTCGCCGCCGGAGCTGACCACAGTCCTGAGATCATCCCCATTGACGGAGTCGACGATGCGGCGCGTTGGGCGATGGATCGGGCCGGCGCAGACGGGACTGTCGTGGTGAGCGGTTCGCTGTATGTCGCTGCTGAGGCCCGGCGACTTCTGGGGGCGCGCCCGCATTAGCCTCGGACGCGCAGCCGATGGCGTCACGCGCGATTGCGCGGCGGCAGGCCGAGGGAGACCGCGATGTCCCAAACGCTGGTGATCTGCAAGCCCGACGCGGTCGAACGGGGCCTCGTCGGGGAGATCATGGGCAGGTTCGAGCGCAAGGGTCTCACAATCGCTGCCTTGGGACACCGCCGCATCGATCGTGAGACCGCCGAGCGGCACTACGCCGAGCACGCGGGCAAACCGTTCTACGAGCCGCTGCTGGAGTTCATCACCCGATCGCCGTCGGTCGTGATGGTGCTGGACGGACCTGCTGATGCCGGTGATGACGTCTTCGCCGTCGTGCGCACGCTGATGGGGGCCACCAACCCAGCCACTGCGGCGCCCGGCACCATCAGGGGCGACTACGGGATTTCCCCTACGGAGAACCTGGTGCACGGCTCAGACAGCGAATCCTCTGCCGAGCGGGAGATCGCCCTGTTCTTCGGCGCCGTTGCCGCTTCGAACAGCAAGGCTGACCGCTGATGGCTCTGAACGCGCCACCCCGGCCTCGCAGGCGTGGCAGCGTCCTCGGCGGCCGGGACATCGCAGTGGACTTGGGCACCGCCAACACGATCGTTTTCGTCCGTGGCCGGGGCATCGTGCTCAACGAGCCCTCCGTCGTCGCCGTCGACTCGATGACCGGAAACTCGCTCGCTGTCGGCCAAGAGGCCAAGCGGATGATCGGTCGCACGCCGGGCAACATCACCGCGATCAGCCCGCTCAAGGACGGGGTGATCGCAGACTTCGACATCTGCGAGAAGATGCTCCGGCACTTCATCAACCAAGTCACCCAGACGCGCTGGCCCAAGCCGCGCATGGTCATCTGTGTGCCTTCGGGCATCACCGGTGTCGAGCAGCGTGCCGTGCAGGAAGCCGCCGAGTACGCGGGTGCCCGCCGGGCCTACATCATCGAAGAGCCGATGGCGGCAGCGATCGGCTCGGGCTTGCCGGTGCAGTCGGCCCAGGGAAGCATGATTGTCGACATCGGGGGCGGTACGACCGAGGTGGCGGTGATCTCGCTCGGCGGGATCGTCACGGCGCGCTCGGCCCGCGTCGGCGGCAACATGATCGACGCGTCGATCGTCGCTCACGTCAAGAAGGAGCACGGCCTCATCGTGGGCGAGCGCACCGCGGAGGAGATCAAGCTGGCGCTCGGATCGGCGTGGCCGCTGCAGGAGGAGATCTACGCCGAGGTCCGCGGTCGCGACATGGTGAGCGGGCTGCCCGAGTCGGTGAGCGTCGACAGCTTGGAGATCCGCGAAGCGATCGCATCGCCGGTCAGCGCCATCGTCGACTCGGTGAAGGCAACGCTGGACGACACCGCGCCAGAACTCGCCGCTGATGTCATGGACTACGGCATCACCCTCGCCGGAGGCGGTGCCATGCTGCGAGGAATGACCGAGCGGTTGCGTTCTGAGACCGGTGTCGCAGTCCACATCGCGGAAGATCCGCTGTTTGCCGTGGTGCGTGGCTCCGGCCAGACGCTCGAGGAATTCGACGTCCTGCACGGGGTGCTGTACTCGTCCACTGAGGGGCGCTGACGCCCCCGGCTGTGGCCCGCCGCGCCGGCAATCGGAGACGTCTGTGGCTCCGTCTGGGCCTGCTCGTTGTAACGGCCATTGCGCTGCTGACGCTTGACGCCCGCGGGTCAGGAGGCGTTCTCGACACCGCGCGCGGAGCGGTGCTGGACGTCCTCGGACCGGTGCGGACCTTCGGCGACTGGGTGACTGGGCCCATCCGGGACGCCTGGCGCGGCGTGGTCAGCTACGACGACCTCGAAGCCGACAACGCGCAGCTGCGCGGCGAGTTGGCCGAAGCGGAGGCATCCATTCTGCGGGTCGGAGAATTGGAACGGGACCGCCAGGAGCTGCTCGCGCTGCTTGGGGCACGCGACACGGTGCAGGCCATTCCCCGCATCACCGCGCGGGTCATCGATGCACCGTTGTCCAACTTCGAACGCACGATCGAGTTGGACAAGGGCCACCGCGACGGCGTCAGGAATGGGATGCCCGTCGAGAGCGGCCACGGCTTAGTCGGCCGGGTGGAAGAAGTCAGCGCGAACAGGTCGCGGGTGGAACTGCTGACTGATCCCAACTTCGATGCTGGTGTTCGCATCGTGCGCTCCGGCGACGACGGCCTCGTGTCGGGAGGCGGGCCTGACCGCGACCTCGAGGTCAGCTACATCGAACTCGAGACCGTGGTCATTCCCGGAGAGACCGTGGTGACCAGCGGGTTCGCGGGCAGCACGTTTCCCGCCGGCCTGCTCCTGGGAACGGTCACCGATGTCGTGCCCGATGCGGTACGGGGTGCGCAGCGGGTTACTGTGCACCCCGCTGCAGACCTGACGCGCCTGCGCTGGGTGCAAGTGCTGCTCTATGAACCGGACGTGCCCGAGCCGGTGATCGTCGACCGTGAGCCGGGCCCGGACGCGGGGGGCGGTGCGTCGTGATGGGAGATCTGCGGTGATGGCGAGTTCGGGCCCGCTGGCCCGGTCGGCGCTGTTGCTGGTGGGTGCCGTCGTGATTCACGTCGGCCTGTTGAGCCACATGACCCCTGCGGGGGTGGTCATCGACCCACTGGTGGTGCTGGCGGTGGTCGGGGGGATGGTGGGCGGCAGGGGCACAGGTGCCTCTTTCGGCGCCGGCTGCGGGTTGGCGACCGATCTGATCGTGTACACGCCCTTCGGCATGTCCCTGCTGGTGCTGACGCTCGTCGGCTGCCTGTCGGGCATCATCGCCGAGCAGATTGGTTCGGCAGCCAGGATTGCCCGCGCAGCTGCCGCGGCGGCGCTGACGGCCGGCGGCATCGGTCTGTTTGCATGTGCAGGCTGGCTGTTGGATCTCGCGCACGTGACCGAAGCGCCGATCGTGCGCATAGCGATCGTCACGGCGCTCGCCGCCTTCGTGGCGCATCCGCTGGTCGAGCGCGCCGTGCGGTGGGCACTCGTGATCCGCCCGCGGATTGTCACCGGTCGCGAAGGGAGGTCGCGCGGTGGATGAGACGGTCCGCCGCCGGATGGCCTTCTTGGGCATCGTGATCGTGGGCCTGTTCGGGGCGCTGTTCACTCGCCTGTGGTACCTGCAGGTGCTCGAGACCGAGCAGTTCTCCGTGGCTGCGGAGTCCAACCAGGTGCGCATCGTCATCACACCGCCGACCCGAGGACGGATCCTCGACCGCCACGGCGTTGTGCTTGCAGACAATGTCCGCACCGGCGTCGTGACGATCGGCCAGTCCAGCTACACCGAAGATCAGGCTGCGTCGGTCATCGCTCAACTCTCCGATCTGCTCGATGTGCCGGAATCTCAACTCGTCAGGGGCCTCGCCGATCAGCAGACCCACCCGCTCGCCCCGAAAGTCGTCGCGACCGGCCTGGACGAGGACGGCTTGCTGCGTGTGGCAGAACGGTCGATTCCCGGCGTCGAGGCCAAGTGGGACTGGGTGCGGACCTACCCCCAGGATGAGGTTGCCGCGCACATCGTCGGGTATGTGGGGGCGATGTCGGAGCGTCAGCACCGCGAGCTGATCGATGACGGCTACCTGCCCTACGAGCGCGTCGGTCGGGCAGGCATCGAGGGTCTGTTCGAAGCAGAGCTGCACGGCGAGCCCGGCCGCACCAAGCTCGAAGTCGACCGGCTCGACCGCGTGCAGCGCATCTTGGCCGATGTACCGCCGCAGCCCGGCCATGACGTCGTGCTCTCGATCGATGTCGAGTTGCAGGCTGCGGCAGAGTCGTACCTGCGGCAGGGCCTGATCGCTGCACGCAAGAACGTCAGCGAGGACTCGGGCTTCTTCTACCCGGCGCTCACCGGCGCCGCCGTCGTCCTCGACGCCCGCAACGGCGACGTGCTGGCGATGGCGTCACATCCGACCTACGACCCGAACTGGATGGTGGAGGGACTGAGCCTGGCCGAATACCAATCGGTGTTCGAGAATCCGTATGCGCCCGGTGCACTCAACAACCTGGCGGTGCAGGGCCTCTACTCGCCGGGATCGGTGTTCAAGCCCGTGACGGCGCTGGCGGGGCTCGAAGCCGGACTGATCTCGCCCAGGGCAGCGTTCCACGATGTCGGGTACTACAGCATTCCCGAGGCGCGGGGCTGCACTGGCCGGTGCACGTTCTTCAATGCTGATCGCGCTGCGCTCGGAACGCTGGATCTCTCGGGCGCGCTGACCCGTTCGAGCGATGCCTACTTCTACAAGGTAGCCGACGATCTTTACTGGGTCGACGGTCCTGAGCAGTGGGCGATCCAGGACATGGCCCGCTCGCTCGGGTTCGGCTCGCCGACCGGCGTGCAGCTTCCGTTCGAGAAATCTGGCCGGATCCCCGACGGCGAAGTGAAGAAGACGCTGTTCGAGATCAGCCCCGAGGCGTACAACCCCTACAACGAGCCGCCTCGCTGGTTCCCGGGTGACAACATCAACACCGGCATCGGCCAGGGTCTCGTCGCGGTGACGCCCGTCCAGTTGGCAAACGCCTACGCCACGATCGCCAACGGCGGCACCTTGTTCTCACCCAACATCGTCGAGAGCGTGGTCTCGCGCAAATCTGAGTCGTTCGGCGAGGCCGTGCTCGAATTCGAGCCGAGAGTGCTCGATGTCGTGGAGTTCCCCGACGGGAGCGCAGTGGTGCGGGAGGGGCTGAGCAACGTCACCAACTTCCGGCTGCGCGGCACCGCGGCGAAGGCGTTCGAGGGATACGACCACGAGGGCTACCGGGTGTCCGGCAAGACCGGCACGGCTCAGGCGCAGGGCCTCAACGCGGTGCTGCGGCGCAAGAAGGAGGACACGGCAGTGTTCGTGGCGTGGGCGCCGACCCACGACCCGCGCTACGTCGTGGCCGTCGTTATGGAAGAGGCGGGGTACGGCGGCGAGGCGGCGGCGCCGGTGGCGCGACGCATCATGGAGGCGGTGCGTGCCTACGAGCAGCGTTGGCCGGAACCGCAGATCGCGTTCGTGCCGCCGCAGCCTGAATGCCCCGAGGTGCCCGAGGCGCTGCGAGGCGACCCAGCCTTCCTCGGATACGTACCCGAGGGCTGCCCGTGGGGAATCCAGTTGCCCCGGGCCAACACGTCCGCTGACGCAGACGGCGACGGCATCCCCGATGTGGACGAGATCACCGGCGCACCCCAGAGCGATATGCCGCGTCGCAGGGTGGCACTGCGGCGCCATGAGATGCGTCGCAGGGTGGCACTGCGGTGCCATGAGATGCAGCGCAGGGTGGCAGTGTCATGATCGCCCGGCTGCTGAATCGCACGCACACCCGGCGCGAATTGCGATCTCCCGCGTGGTTTGCCGATTACTCGCTCGGGTTGGCAGCCATTGCCGTCGCTTGCGTGGGCATCGCCATGAACTACGCCGCGACGTGGCGCAGCCTCACCTTCGACGGCGAGGATCCCTGGACCGTCGCTCGGCGCCAGGCCATCTTCGTCGGTGTCGGCATCGTGGTCATGGTGGTCGCGGCGGTCATCGACTACCGGGTGCTTCGCTTCTATGCCACGCCCGCATACCTGGCGGTGCTCGTCGCCCTCTTGGCGCTGCTGCGTTGGGGTCCCGAGATCCGCAACGCCCGCTCGTGGTTCGAGCTGCCGTTCTTCGGCTTTCAGGTGCAGCCCTCGGAGTTCGCCAAGCTCATCGTGATCGTGTCGTTGGCCGCATTCGTCGCCAACCACGAGGGCTACCTGCGCTTCGACACGCTATTCAACGCGGGATTGCTGCTGATCGTGCCGATGAGCCTGATCTACCTGCAGCCAGACCTCGGCACGATGCTGGTCTTCGTTGCTGTGGCGATGGGTATGCTCCTGGTGGCCGGCGCGCAACTCCGGCACATTGTCGTCATCACCCTGGTCGGCATCCTGGCGCTGGTCCTGATCTTCAGCGTCGACGCCCTGCAGGGGCCGCGGTTGCTGAGTGAGACGCAGCGGAACCGCTTGACGGCCTTCTTGGACCAGGATTTCGAGCCGCTGGAGGCTTCCTACAACCTGCGCCAGAGCCAGATCGCGATCGGCGCGGGCGGCATCTGGGGCCAAGGCTGGAAGCAGGGCACCCAGACGAATCTGGACTTGGTGCCCGAGCAGCACAACGACTTCATCTTCACCGCTCTGGGGGAGGAGTTCGGCCTGATCGGAGGCTCAGTCCTGCTGGCCCTCTACGCGTACATGTTGGTGCGCATCTGGCAGATCGCCCGCAATGCGAGCGACCCCTTCGGGCGACTAACGGCCGTCGGCGTTCTCTCGATGCTGCTCTTCCAGGTGTTCCAGAACGTCGGGATGACGATCGGCATCATGCCGATCACCGGCATCCCGCTGCCGCTCATGAGCCACGGCGGTTCGGGGACGGTGACTGCCTTCGCTGCCGTAGGCATCGTCATCAGCGTCGGCGCCCGTCGGTATTCCCTCTGAGATACGGCCTCAGCCCTCTTTATCGGTAGGTGCCGGTAGCGTTGGGCGTGCAATGACAACGCTGTGGCCACGGCTCGAGCCCTTGCTGCCACGTGTCTCCAAGCCGGCTCGATACATCGGCTGCGAGGACGGGATGCAGCAACCACGTGTTGGCTCCGACCTCACGTCGTGGCTATTTGCCTATCCCGACACGTACGAGATCGGCCTGCCCAATCAGGGGCTGCAGATTCTCTACGAGCTGGTGAACGAGCGGCCCGATGCGAGCGCCGAGCGGGCGTACGCGCCTTGGATCGACCTCGAAGCCGAGATGCGCACCCATGGGCTGCCGCTGTTTTCGGTGGACACCCACCGGGCTGCGGGCGAGTTTGACATCATCGCCTTCAATCTCTCTGCGGAGCTCGTCTACACCAACGTGCTCAACTGCATCGACTTGGCCGGTGTGGCGGTGAGGTCGGCGCAGCGCAGCGATGCCGACCCGCTGATCGGTGCCGGCGGTCATTGCGCATTCAACCCCGAGCCGCTGGCCGATTTCGTGGATTTCTTCGTGATCGGCGACGGCGAGGAGGTCGTCGGCGAGATCACCGACGTCGTCGGCGCTTGGAAGCACTCCGGCAAGCGAAGCGGTACCCGCGAGGGGTTGCTGCGGGACCTTGCCGGCATCGAGGGCACCTACGTGCCGTCGATGTATGCGGTCTCCTACGACGGGGCCGCGCTCGTCGAGGTCACTCCGAGGTATCCCGACGTGCCGCCGCTGGTTGCCAAGCGGACGGTCGCCGACCTTGCCGACTGGCCCTACCCGCGCCGCCAACTCGTGCCCGTCACCGAGGTGGTGCACGATCGTCTGTCCGTCGAGGTGTTCAGGGGTTGCACCCGCGGGTGCCGTTTCTGCCAGGCGGGCATGATCACCCGCCCGGTGCGGGAGCGGCCTGCCGCACAGGTGCGCGAGATGGTGTCGGCCGGCCTCGAGCGCAGCGGGTACGACGAGGTCAGCCTGATGTCGCTGTCCACGGCGGACTACAGCGGCATCGCCGAGCTGGTCCGCGACACGGTCACCGTTGGCGCAGGTGGCGGAGCCGGCGCAGACCCCAGCCGCATCAGCGTCTCGTTGCCGAGCCTGCGCGTCGATGCGTTCACCGTGGACGTTGCGGCGCAGGTGTCACGGGCGCGCCGTACGGGGCTGACCTTTGCCCCCGAGGCGGGATCGTGGCGGCTGCGCCAGATCATCAACAAGCTCATCACCGAAGAGGATCTCTACAGCGCAGTGCGCTCGGCCTACAGCCAGGGCTGGCACCGCATGAAGCTGTACTTCCTGACGGGTTTGCCGTCGGAGATGGACCCTGACACCGAGGCCATTGCGCATTTGGCTGCGAACTGCGCTCGCATCGGGCAGGAGTACACCAAGCGGGCGTCGGTGACGGTGTCGCTGGGGGGCTTCGTGCCCAAGCCGCACACGCCGTTCCAGTGGTTCGGGCAGAACCCGCCCGACGAGCTGTCCCGCAAGGTGCGGCTGGTTCGCTCTGCGCTGGGCCGGAACCGGCGCGTCCAGCTCAAGTGGCACGACCCTGCAGCGTCAACTGCCGAGGGCATCGCCAGTCGCGGAGACCGGCGGGTCGGCGTGGCCATCGAGTATGTCTGGCGCAAGGGCGGCACGTTCCAGGAGTGGAGCGAGCGCTTCGACCTCGCCCTGTGGCAAGAAGCGATGTCGGCGTGCGGCCTTGATCTGGACTGGTACGTGCACCGCCACAGAGGCGAACACGAGATGCTGCCCTGGGACCACATCGGTGCCGGGCTGCATCGCGACTTTCTCTGGCAGGACTGGCAGGACGCCCTCGCTGGGCATGGTCTGCCTGACTGCCGATGGACCCCGTGCTACGACTGCGGGGCCTGTACTGAATATGGGATCGAGCACATCGTTGCGTCCCCTGTCGCCCCCAATGGCGGCAGCCAGGGAACGGGACAGGATCTCGCGACCGGCCATGTGGTGCCGGTCGAGCTGCGACCTCGCCAGCTGGCGGGCGCAGGAGCACCGGCAGGAGGTGGCGCATGATGCGCGGCCCCGACGCGCCGGTGCTGAGCCGCAGTGCCGCTCCCACCCTCGTGGGTGGGAGACCGCATTGAGGCTGCGCGTCCGCTTTTCCAAGACCGGCAAGATCCGGTTCATCGGCCACCGGGATGTGGCCCGTGTGACCGAGCGTGCCGTGCGCAAGGTGGGGCTGCCCGTGGCCTACAGCGAAGGCTTCTCGCCTCGCATGCGGATGAGCTTCGGCCTGGCACTGCCGACCGGGTACGAATCGGACGGCGAATTCGTGGAGCTGCCACTGGTCGATAGTGCGGTGGTTGATGGTGTGGCAGGCGACACCGACGCCCTTGACGGCGTCGACGCTCCCAGCGCGGCTCGGGGCCCAGCGATCGTCTGCCGGGGCGGTGCTCACGCACCCTGCGAACACGAGCCAGAGCTCGACGCCCCGAGCTACTGCACCATTGCCGAAGCGCTCAGCGAGGCGCTGCCGGTGGGCATGGAAGTGTCTGCCGCTGTGCTGACCGACGGCCGCGGGCCGTCGCTGCAGGCCGCCGTCCGCATGTGCGGCTGGCGGTTCGAGATCGTGGGGCTGGATGAGGCCGCAGCGGCGAAAGCGGTTGCGGCACTGCTTGCCGCCGGTACCGTCGTGACCGAACGGGTGCACAAAGGCGAGACCGTGCGTTCGGATATTCGACCCAGCGTTGAGGTGCTGCAGGTGGTCGGACGTTCGGATCTGGGGGCGGTGCTGAGCGCCGAGCTGTCAGCCACGCCCCGGGTGGTGCGCCCCAGCGAACTGGTGTCGGCGCTCGCGCCGACACATGACATGGGCAAAGCCCGAAGAACACATCAATGGACGTGTGGCGCCGCAGGACGAGCCGAACCGGCCGTGCCTTCCCGATGCGCCCAGAGACAGAAGGAAACTCTCAGTGGATGAATCGACACTGAACGACACAGCAAACGAGAGCAGGAACGACTCCAAAGACAGCAATTCGACCGAGACCAGCACGGCGGATTCCCCGCCCGCCGTTCGCAAGCGCCGATTGGTGGCGCCTACGAGCGGTGACAAGCCCGACAAGCCCGAACCGGGTTTGGGAGCCACAGAGCCCGCAGAGTCCTCACCGCAGCAGACGCGGCGCAGGCGAGCGGCCACATCATCGGAGGGGGCCTCCTCGGAGCCCAAGCAAGCTCCGGTGCCCAAGGAAAAATCAGGGCCCGAGGCCAAGGCAGAGCCCAAGGCCACGTCTGGGTCCAGGACAAAGTCAAGGGCCCGACCGAGCGACAAGGCCGGGTCCAAGACCAATTCGAAGACCGATGCGGCCGGAGCCCCCGCTGAGTCGGCCAAGCCACTGCCGCCCCCGGTACCTCCGCCGACGCGCAAGCCGCAGATAGGGGACAGCCGTCCGGCACCGACCTCCCAGCCGTCCGAGGGCGACGGTGCCACTGGTCGTCGCCGTCGCCGCCGAGGAGGCCGGGGACGCGGCGGACGTAGTCGATCCAGCGAGGCCCCTGCGACGACGGCGAGCGAGGTGCGCAACGGATCCCACGCGCCGGTCGAGGCGATCCTGGCCGACCAGCAGCCAGTCGAGCTCGACGACGCGCAACTCTCCGAGCGCCGCGGGAAGTACCGAAACGGCAAGCCGATCGGCCGCTACCGCATGTGCGTCCACGTCGCGGAAGGCGCCACCCACATCGCCGTGCTCGAAGGCCGGTCGCTCATCGAGTACTACGTCAGCCGTCCATCGGACGACATCTCCGAGATCTACGGCAACCTCTACATGGGCCGGGTGCGGCGGGTGCTTCCGGGCATGGAGGCAGCATTCGTCGACATCGGCACGCCCAAGCAGGCAGTGCTCTACCGAGGCGATCTGACGGTCAACACCGACGACAGCGACGACGACGCCGCTCCCGAGCGCAAGCGAGCCGGAGGGCGCCGGGGCCGCTCTGTGGAGGGACCCGCTATCGGGGAGCTGATCCGCAATGGCCAGAAGATCATGTGCCAAGTCATCAAGAACCCGATCGGCCACAAGGGTGCCCGCCTGACGACTGAGGTGTCGCTCCCGGGTCGATTCGTGGTGCTCATTCCCAACAGCAGCGTCACGGGTATTTCCCGCCGCCTGCCGAGCCGCGAGCGACGCAGGCTGCGCAGCTTGCTGGCCAAGGAGACTCCCGAGGGTTTCGGTGTGATCCTGCGGACGGCGGCCGAGAACGTCACCCCCGCGGAAATCCGCCGCGACATCGAACGGCTGACCCGCCAATGGACGCAGATCTCCCAGCTTGCCGAGCGATCTGAAGCTCCGGCGCTGCTGTTCCGCGAACCGGAGCTCGCCGTCCGCATCATCCGGGAGCAGTTCACGGCGGACTTCCGCGAGGTCGTGATCGACGACCCGTCGCTGTTCGAACAGGTCAAGGGGTACATGGAGGCTGTTGCCGCACCGCTGGTGGATCGGATCCGCTACTACGACCCGATGGCCGAGCGTCTCGCGCTCTTCGAGCGCGTCCACGTCGCCGAGCAGGTACGAAAGGCCACCGATCGAAAGGTCTGGCTCCCCTCAGGCGGCTCGCTCATCATCGAGCACACCGAGGCACTCACCGTGATCGACGTCAACACGGGGCGCAACGTCGGCAGTTCCAGCCTCAACGAGACCCTCTTTCAGAACAATCTCGAGGCAGCTACCGAGATTGCGAAGCAGCTTCGTCTGCGCGACATCGGCGGCATCATCGTCGTGGACTTCGTCGACATGGACGACAAGCGACAGCGCGAGAAGCTCATGTCGACGCTGAACGAGGCATTGGCACGCGACAAGACGCGAACCGCGACCGAGCCGATCTCGGACATGGGCATCGTCCAGATGACCCGCATGCGTACCGGGGAGGGTCTGCTGGAGTCGATGTCCGATCCCTGCGAAACCTGCGACGGCCGGGGCATCGTGCTGCGCGAGTCGCTCTTTGCCTAGCGGCTGATGCAGAAAATCGGTTGCGCCGAACTGGGGGGTCGTCGGTATCCTTACGGGGTGATGTACGCAGTCATCGCCACCGGCGGCAAGCAGCGCCGCGTCGAGGCCGGCCAACGGCTCGACGTTGAGCTGCTCCCGGTGCAGACCGGCGAGGAGGTCACCTTCACGCCGGTCCTCGTCGTCGACGACGACGCGGTGCTGGCGACACCCGACGAACTCGACGGCGCCTTGGTGCGAGGACGGGTCGTCGGCGAGACCAAGGGGCCCAGGATCGACGGGTTCACCTACAAGAACGCCACCACCAACCGGCGCAGGTGGGGCCACCGGCAGCGCTACAGCACGGTCGAGATCACCGCAATCGCCACCGCCTAGGGCATCGCGCCGAGCGCGCCCCATCGGACACCAAAGGACAGCAGGATGTCGAAGACCAAGGGCGGAGGCTCCACCCGCAACGGGCGCGATTCAATCGCCAAGCGCCTCGGCGTGAAGGTGTACTCAGGCCAGACGATCGATGCCGGGGGCATCATCGTGCGCCAGCGGGGCACCAAGTTCCATCCGGGCCGCAACGTGGGTCGTGGCAAGGACGACACCCTGTACGCCACGGCACCGGGGGTCGTGCGTTTCGGCTATCGCCGCGGACGCCGGCTGGTCGACGTCGTCATCTCCTAGTCCGGGATGCCGCGACGTCCGGGCGGGCGTCGACGGGCACAGCCGAGACAGCTTGGACCCTCGACAGCCGATGAGCGATTTTGTCGATGAATGCCAGCTGCACGCCAAGGGAGGCGACGGCGGCGCCGGCT
This sequence comes from Acidimicrobiia bacterium, assembly GCA_022828045.1. Classification (GTDB taxonomy): domain Bacteria; phylum Actinomycetota; class Acidimicrobiia; order Acidimicrobiales; family Poriferisodalaceae; genus Poriferisodalis. The sequence continues at coordinate 21,006 of JAJEIW010000079.1, forward strand.
GCGTGTCTTTCCGCCGTGAGGCGCATGTGCCCCGCGGCGGCCCCGACGGGGGCGACGGCGGTCATGGCGGCGACGTGTGGCTGGTGGCCGACCGCAACGTGGCCTCGCTGCTGGCATTCCGGGACTTCCCGTTCCGACGCGCCGCCAACGGAACGCACGGCCAGGGCCGCAAGCGACACGGCCGCAACGGCGACGACGAGTTCGTCAGCGTGCCAGAGGGCACCGTTGTGCGCGATCGGGACGGCACGGCGATTGCCGATCTGGTGAGCGAAGGCGATCGGTGGCTGGCCGCGCACGGCGGCCGAGGCGGACGTGGCAATGTGCGCTTTGCTTCCAACCGGCTGCGAGCACCCCAGTTCGCCGAACAGGCAGAGCCCGGCGAGGAGCACTGGTTCGGCTTGGAGCTGAAGCTGATGGCCGATGTCGCACTGGTCGGATTCCCGAACGCCGGCAAGAGCACCTTCATCAGCACGGTGTCCGCAGCGAAGCCGAAGGTTGCCTCGTACCCGTTCACGACGCTCACGCCCTCTCTGGGCGTTGTCCGGCTCGATGACGGCGCTGTTCGCGATTGGCGTAGCCACGAAGGCAGTTTCGAGATGGTCATCGCTGATGTGCCGGGGCTGATCGAGGGGGCCGCCGAGGGCAAGGGACTCGGGCACCAGTTCCTGCGGCACGTCGAGCGTGCCCGTGTGCTGCTGATCATGGCGGATCTCGCCGAGGTCTCAGGTCGCGACCCGCATGAGCAGGTCGACGTGCTGCTCGGCGAGCTCGAGCGCTACAACCCCGTGCTCGCGACCCGGCGCAAGCTGATCGTGGGCACCAAGACCGATGTGGCGCACCTCGACTGGGACGGGCAGCGCGTCAGCGCGGTGACAGGTGAGGGCGTGAACTCGGTGCTCGGAAGCCTGCGGGACCTGGTTGCCGAGGCACGCGAGTCCGATGACGCCCCCACCCAGTACGTCGTGCACCGCCCGTCACCGGGAGGCGTTGCCGTGCTGCGCCTCGCAGACGGGATCTTCGGGATCGAGGGACGCCAGGCACGCCGGGCAGTGGCGCTGTCGGACTTGACCGATCCCGCCGCGCTGGCATGGGCGCAACGGCGGCTGGAGAAGCTCGGCGTGTCGCGAGCCCTGGCCCGCAACGGCGCCCGGTCGGGCGATCTTGTCCGCATCGGCGACTTCGAATTCACCTACGAGCCCGACACATGAGTCCTCAGCACGCACACCCGGTCGCTGTCATCGCGACGGCAACACGGCAGGATTGACGCCGATGCCTGCCTCACAACGGCTGATTGCGAAGATCGGGACGTCGTCCATCACCACGTCGGACGGGCGCGTCGATCTTGAAGCCGTAGCGAAGCTGGCGTCGGAAGTCGCCGGTGTACGCGCCGCGGGGCACGAAGTGATCGTGGTCACCTCCGGCGCGATCACCGCAGGCGTGCAACGGCTCGACGTCGAGCGGCCCTCTGAGCCTGAGCGGCTTCAGGCACTGTCCGCAGTGGGGCAGATCGACCTCATGGCGTCTTACCGGGAGCTGTTCGCCGAGCACGGCATGGTCGTGGGCCAAGTCCTGATCGCCCCGCACGACTTCCGCGACCGCGACCAGTACCTGCACGCCCGGGCGACGTTCCATCATCTGCTCGACCTCGGCGTCGTGCCCGTTGTCAACGAGAACGACGCGATCGCCGACGACGCCATTCGTTACGGCGACAACGACCGGATCGCAGCGCTCGTCGCGAACCTGGTGCGTGCCGATGCGCTGATCCTGCTGACCGACATGCCCGGCGTGCTCACCGCGGACCCCAACATCGATCCCGAAGCCTCGCTCATCTCCGAGATCCAGGAGGTGAGCCCATCGCTGGAGGCTGCTGCGGGTTCGGCGAGCGCGGTCGGCAGCGGTGGCATGGCCTCGAAGCTCGCAGCGGCTCGGATGGCCTCGTGGAGCGGGGTGCGCACGGTGATCGCTGCGGCCCGTCGGCCCGATGTCGTCGCTGATGCAGCCGCGGGCCGACCAGGCGTCGGCACCACGGTGCCTGCACGGGACGCCCGAGTCTCCGCCCGCAAGCTCTGGATCGGTTTCGCCGTGGCTGCCCGAGGGACGGTGACCGTTGACGACGGCGCTCGGCGCGCCCTGTCCCAAGGCGGGAAGTCCCTGCTCGCGGCCGGCATCGTCGGCTCTGAGGGATCGTTCACCGCCGGCGAGGCAGTGGACATCGTCGATGGGAACAACGAGATCTTCGCCAAGGGGCTCGCGGCCATTGATTCTGAGGGACTGAGCGTCACTGCCGGCTTGCGCAGCGATCAGCTGCCCGAGGGCTTGCATCCCCTCGTCGTGCACCGCGACGACCTCATCGTTCTGGGGTAAGGGTGGATAGATGAGTCGCCTCTTGCTGGGACCTGTGTCGTTTCCCGCTCTTGTTCCCCATATCGATTCGATACGGGCTCACGGGCCGCTCGGGCCACGGCTTCGCCTCTGGGGTGATTCGGGGCGATGCCACTAGTCTGCTCGGGTGCCTGACGTGGCCTCCGAGTCCGCGCCGCCCGGGATCGGCAGTCCTGTCTCCGCGGAGATGCTCGCGCTCGGCGAGCGTGCCAAGGCGGCTGCGACGATCCTGGGGCAGGCACCCGGCGCCGTGCGGGATGAGGCGTTGCTGTCGGCCGCAGATCTGCTCGAAGAAGCGACCGACCGCGTTCTCGCTGCCAATCGGGACGACGTCGCCAACGCCCAATCAGCAGGCACCTCGGACGCGCTCGTCGACAGGCTGCGGCTCGATCACGGTCGCATCGGTGCCATGGCCGCCGGGCTGCGCAACGTCGCGGCCCTTGCCGATCCGGTAGGGGAGCGGGTCGACGGCTGGGTAAGGCCTAACGGGCTCGTCGTCGAGCGCGTCAGGGTGCCGCTCGGCGTCGTTGCGATCATTTACGAGAGCCGGCCCAACGTCACCTCGGACGCATTCGGGTTGTGCCTGAAGTCGGCCAACGCGGCATTTCTGCGGGGTTCATCGGCGGCACTCCAGTCCAATATCGCGATCGCCGAAGCGCTGCGCGAGGGCGTGGTCAAGGCGGGACTTCCCGCAGATGCGCTGCTGCAGGTCACCGACACCCGTCACAGCGCCGCCACGGAGTTCATGCGCCTGCGTTCCTGCATCGATTGCCTGATCCCGCGAGGCGGGCCTGCGCTGATCTCCTCGGTGCTCGCGAATGCCACGGTGCCCTACGTCATCGACGGCGACGGCAACTGCCACGTATACGTCGACGCCGCAGCTGACCTCGACATGGCAGCCGACATCGTCGCCAACGCCAAGCTCAGCCGGCCCTCGGTGTGCAATGCCGCAGAATCCTTGCTGGTTCACCGCTCCGTGGCCGAGACCTTCCTGCCGCGCATCGTCGGCGATCTGTGCGACGTGGAACTCGTCGGCGACACGGCATCGCAGGCCATCTCGCCGCGCATCGGCAATGCGAGCTCCGACGACTTCTCGACGGAGTTCCTCGCGTTGAAGATGAGCGTCGCCGTCGTGGACGACCTCGACGCGGCGATCACTCACATCAGCCGGCACGGAACCGGCCACAGCGAAGCCATCGTGACCGGTGACCTGGCCGCCGCACAGGAGTTCACCCGCCGTGTCGACGCGGCTGCGGTGCTGGTGAACGCCTCGACCCGATTCGTCGACGGCGAGGAGTTCGGCTTCGGCGCGGAGATCGGCATCAGCACCCAGAAACTTCACGCCCGTGGCCCGATGGGCCTCACCCAGCTCACGACGACGAAGTTCGTGGTGACAGGTCAAGGTCACACGCGCGGGTGACCGTGCCGACTACCCGCCGCGGCTGCCACACTGTCAGACCGCTTCATTTCCCAAGATGCCCCCGGAGACCCCCACTATGAGCGAGACAATGTTCGGAGACCTCTCGGGTGTCCGCGAAGGCTTGGCGAAGGTCGAATACCTCGCCGACGACGGCATCGCCAGCGTCGTCTACCTGGCTGAACGCCTCGGCAAGCCGGTCCTCATCGAAGGACCGGCCGGCACCGGCAAGACCGAGCTGGCCAAGTCGGTGGCGGCGATGAGCGGTGCGCGTCTCATTCGCCTGCAGTGCTACGAGGGGCTCGACGAGGCCAAAGCGCTGTACGAGTGGAACT
>JAJEIW010000247.1 GCA_022828045.1 Acidimicrobiia bacterium
AACAACAGGTGCGACAACGAGAAGGCTCAGCTATTCGCGCTGCTTCCTAGGGCCGGTGGTGTGAGTTGCCCCGCGGTGGTGCGACAATGGCCTGCGGGGAGGGGACAACGAGGTCCCGGAGACGAGGATTCCAATGACCACCGAGTTCGTGCTGAACGGCACGCCGGTCACCGTCGCGAGCGATCACGAGCACCTGCTGGCGGCATTGCGAGATGAGCTGGGGATCATCTCGCCCAAGGACGGTTGCGCTCCGTCGGGTCAGTGCGGCTGCTGCACGGTGCTGGTGGACGGCAAGGCCCGGGTGGCCTGCCAGACCAGCCTCGAACGCTCAGCCGGCACCGAGATCACCACGGTCGAGGGCTTCGACGAAGCCGAGCTGGATGCGATGGCGAACACGTTCGCGGCGCACGGCGCCCTGCAGTGCGGTTTCTGCACGCCGGGCATCGTGGTGCGGCTCAAGGCCCTGCTCGACCGCAAGGGCTCGGCGCTGACACGTGAGGAAGCCAGCCGTCACCTGGGCGGGCACCTATGCCGCTGCACCGGCTACACCAAGATCCTCGACGCGGTGGAATCGCTGGCGGCGGGAGAGGTGCCGGTGGCGCTCCCGCCCAAAGGCGTCGGCAGCTCGGGCGTCCGCTACGAGGCCCGCGAGCTGACGCTCGGCAGCCGCCCCTACATCGACGACATGTATCCAGACGGCATGCTGCATGGCGCGCTGCGCTTCGCCGACCATGCCCGGGCTGACGTGCTGGCCATCGACACCGGCGCAGCCGAGGCCGTGCCCGGTGTGCATGCGGTGTTCACTGCGGCCGACATCCCCGGCGTGCTGCGAGTGGGCCTCATCCACAAGGACTGGCCGGTGATGATCCCGCTCGGCGGACGCACGTCCTACCTGGGCGACGTGCTCGCCATCGTGGTGGCCGACAACCGGCCTGCGGCGCGACGTGCAGCAGAGCTGATCGAGGTGTCCTACGACGTCCTCGAACCCATGACCGACCCGGTGCGCGTGAAGGACAGCGACATCGACGCCGTCTGGGAGCTCGACGGCAACATCCTGTCTCGCTCCACCTACTCCCGTGGCGACGTCGACGCTGCGCTGGCCGCCTCCGCGCATGTCGTGACTGAGACATTCCAAACCCAGCGCATCGAGCACGCCTATCTCGAGCCCGAATCGACGCTTGCCGTGCCCACGCCGGCCAACGGGGTCGCCGCCGGGCTGCACGTGTACACCGGCGGCCAGGGAATCTGGGACGACCGCAACGACATCGCAGCGGTGCTCGCGCTGGACCCGTCGGTGGTGACGACTGAGCTGGTCTCGAACGGTGGAGCGTTCGGCGGCAAAGAGGACATGTCGAACCAGGCCCATACGGCGTTGGCGGCATGGCTGACGGGTCGTCCGGTGCGGATCACCCTGTCGCGTGAGGAGTCGCTCCTCATGCACCCCAAGCGGCACCCCATCCGCATGACGTATGAGGTCGGCTGCGACGCCGACGGCAAGCTCACTGCGGTACGGGCGCGCATGTTCGGCGACTCGGGTCCCTACGCCTCGGTGGGAATGAAGGTGCTGGAGCGATCGGCCGGGCATGCCACCGGGCCGTACCTGGTGCCGGCGGTGGATGTCGAGTCGGTCGCGGTGCGCACCAACAACCCGGTGTGCGGCGCGTTCCGGGGGTTCGGTGCCAATCAGGCACAGTTCGCCATGGAAGGCGTGATGGACCGGCTGGCCGAAACGGTGGGCATCAGCGGGTTCGAGATGCGTGAGCGCAACGTGGTGGTGCCCGGCGGAGTGTGGGGACCCGGCCAGATCATGGACGACGGCTGCCTGGGTGCCCAGGCGTGCCTCGACGCTGTGCGCGAGCCCTACGAGGCGGCCCGCGCCGCCGGCAAGCCGGTCGGGATCGGGCTGGGGCTGAAGAACTCCGGCCTCGGGAACGGTTTCAAGGAGATCGCCAAGGCCATCGTGCGCTTCTGTGACGACGGCACCGTCGAGGTGCGTCACTGCTGGACCGAGATGGGCCAGGGCGTGCACACGGTCGCGCTGCAGGTCGCCGTGGAGGAACTCGGTGTCGACCCCGAAGCGGTGCGAGTGATCGTGGATTCCACACGCGAACTCGGCGCCGGCCAGACCACTGGCAGCCGAGGCACGCTCATGGGCGCAGGCGCAGTGGCCGACGCGTGCCGTGCTGCACTCGCCGACGGTTGCCGGCCCGAGACGGACTACGAGGGTGAGTACCGGGTGGACTGGACGAACTCGCTGTCGGAGGGGTTGGAGCACCCGGTCATCCATTCGACGTTCGGCTACGCCGCGCAGGTCGTCATTCTCGACCCCGATTCCGGCGACGTGGAGCGAGTCATCGCTGCTCACGACGTCGGCCGAGCTGTGAACCCGGTGCTCTGCGAGGGCCAGATTGAGGGCAGTGTGCACATGGGCCTCGGCTACGCACTCAGCGAGGGCTTTCCTGCCGACGCCGACGGGCGGCCGCTCAATTCCACGCTGCGCAGCCTCGCGATCATCCGGCCCAAGGACATGCCCGACGTCGATGTGATCCTGGTGGAGTCGCCGCAGCCCGGTGCTCCCTACGGC
>JAJEIW010000244.1 GCA_022828045.1 Acidimicrobiia bacterium
CGATGTGCCGTTCGCAGTCGGGGGCGGCCTGACGGTGCTGATTCCCGATCGCGACGTGCCCAAGCTCGACGGCGCCTCGTTGGACCTGCCGTCCAACCCGAACCAGCCGGGCCTCGTGCTGCGCAACCCGAACCGCCCCGACCTCGGCCCCAACGCCCAGCTCGACCTCGACGGGACAGTGGAGGACAACGTCCGCGAGGTGCTTACCAAGCGGATCAACCCCTCGATTGCCGCGCACGGCGGCTTCGCCGAACTGGTCGCCGTCGAAGGCGACACTGTGATCGTCCAGCTGGGCGGCGGCTGCCAAGGCTGCGGTATGGCGAATGCCACGGTCACCGCCGGCATCGAGCGCACACTGCGCGAGCTGATCCCTGAAGTCGAGCGGGTCGTCGACCTCACCGACCACGCCTCGGGCGAGAACCCCTACTTCGCCTAGCCCACGGTCGTCCTGCTGCGATGGCAGAAGCCGAGAGAGCGCATCGCTGGTCGCCGATCACAGACTTGGCAGTGTCAGATTTCGATCTCGACCGGGCCGAGCTGCTGTCGCTCTCGGGCGTTTGGGACGACGTCAGGAGCGAATTGCCCGTCGATCAAGTCGACGCCTTCAACGAGCGACTCAAGCGCGAGTGGGCCATCGAGACGGGGCTGATCGAGCGCGTGTACACCTTCGACGCGGGCATCACGCAACTGCTGATCGAGCAGGGCATCGACGCCTCGCTCATACCCCACGACGCCACCGACAAGGCACCGCAGGTTGTGGCGGGGATCATCGCCGATCAGGCGCAGGCGGTGGACTTCTTGTTCGACTTCGTCGCCCAGCAACGGCGCCTGTCGTCGTCGTACATCAAGGAACTGCACGCCTTGATGACGCGCAAGCAGCCCACTGCGTCCGGCATCGACCAGTTCGGCAGGCCCGTCGAAGTGCCTCTCGCCTACGGCGAGTACAAGCTGCACCCCAACAACCCCACGCAGCCCGACGGTCGGGTCTTCGAGTACTGCCCGCCCGAGCAGGTGTCTGCCGAGATGGACCGACTGGTCGACATGCATCTCGCACACGCCGCAGACGGCGTCGCTGCCGAGCTCGAAGCAGCGTGGCTGCATCACCGGTTCACTCAGATTCACCCGTTTCAAGATGGCAATGGACGCGTCGCGCGCGCGCTCGCTTCGCTGGTTCTGATCCGTGAGGGCTGGTTCCCTCTGGTCATCGCCAGCTCGGATCGGGTGAGATATCTCGACAGCCTCAAGGCTGCAGATGCTGGCGACCTCCGGCCGCTTGCGGCGCAGTTCGCCGCCGTGCAGCGCACGTGGTTCCGCAAGGCGATCGGCATCGGGGAACAGGTGCGGCAGGCGGCAGAGCGGACAGATCAGATCATCACGGCCATCGGCGAGCAGTTCCGCGAGCGACGGGTGCAGACGCGTGCCGACATGGACCGGGCCAAGGAGACATCGACCATGTTGAGCCGGTCGGCTCTGTCGAAGTTCCGTGCGCTCCGCAATGACATCTCCGCCGCAATCGGCGCCGACGATGAAGCCCGGCGCGTGTTCGTCGACTATGGCCTCGACGACGACCGTGATCGTCGCTTATGGCACCGCTACCAAGTGGTGGAGACCGCCCGGCGAGCCAACCTTGACTACTGGGCGAACCCGCGCGAGCTGCATTCGTGGGTGCGGCTCGGGCTGGTGACCGAGAGCGGGCGGTCTGAGATCTTGCTCTCGCTGCACGCCCTCAATCGTGAGTTCCGCGGGCTGGTGGGTGCCTCGATGTGCCTGTACCGCAGGCAGAACGTTGACGACTTGGAGCATCAGATCATCGAGCTCGAGCCGGTGTGTGCCGAGCTGTTCCAGTTCAACTACAGGGAGGCCGCAGCGTCGGTGGAGCGCCGTTTCGACGGTTGGCTCGAAGAATCGCTGCTGCGCGGCCTCGACCAGTGGCGGCGGGGCGAGTAGCAGTGGGCGTGATCCTGACAGATGGGGGCGAGATCGAAGCGCCAGCACGGGCGCTGATCATCGTGGCTCATCCCGACGACATCGACTTCGGCATGGCGGGAACCGTCGCTGCGCTGACGTCAGCCGGATGCCACGTGGCGTACTGCCTGGCAACGAGCGGGGAAGCGGGCGACGACGACATGTCCCACACGCCCGAGGAGCTGGCGGCGATGCGGCAGGCCGAGCAGACCGCGGCAGCAGCCAGGGTGGGTGTGAGCGAGTTGCACTGGCTCGGTCACCCCGACGGCATGGTGGTGGCCGACTTGGCACTGCGGCGCGACATCGCAAGGGTGATTCGCATCTCGCGCCCCGATGTGGTGCTGTGTCAGACGACCGTGCCTGATTGGGACCGCATCTACATCTCTCATCCCGATCATCTGGCTACTGCCACGGCGGCGCTGGCGGCGGTGTACCCCGATTCGCGGAACCCGCGGGCGTTTCCCGAGTTGCTCGACGAAGGCCACGAGCCGCACACGGTGTCGGAGCTGTGGCTGATCGGCACCGAGCCGAATCGCTGGGTCGACATCACCGACACGTTCGACTGCAAGGTGGCGGCGCTGCGTGAGCATCGCAGCCAGACCGCCCACATGGAAGATCTGGAAGATCGCCTGCGCGAGTGGTCTGCCGAGACAGCCCGCACAGGCGGGCTGGCCGACGGCCGTCTCGCCGAAGCCTTCCGGGTAGTGGCTGCCGTGTAGCGCACTGAGGCGGCAGCGAGGGTTGAGCCCCGAGGAATGCCCGCGTGTCAGCGCACGGTGCGCATGCGGCGGCCAGGCGGGTGTCGGTGTGCTGCGCAGCGTCGACGTCAGCCGCGCCCGCCCGGACGCAGCCTGCATGCCTTGGTGTGATAGTTTTGCAGAAATGTATTTCTTCGAATTTGATTTCTGCAATTTGGTCTTTCGGCGATGTGTGCGGGTTGACCAGTACCGGGTTCGTCGGGGTACGGGTTCGTGAGCGGTCTCTCGGCGCCGAAGCCGGAGGCGCTGTTCGACCGGGACCGTGAGTGGTCCGACATCGCTGAGTTCGTCACGGCGGCGGGCCGCCCTTTGCGGCTGGGCATCGTGTACGGGCGACGACGCACAGGCAAGAGCTATCTGCTGCGCCGTGTGGTGGAGCAGTTCGGCGGCCTGTACCACCTGTCGCTGCGCGAAGGCCGCCAGATGGCGCTGGCACGGTTCGGCGACGCCATCGGAGCCCTGGCCGACCCTGTACGACCGTCGCCGGTGCGTCACGATGACTGGCGGGCAGCGCTCGAGGATGCGCTGCACGGGGTCGCGCGGCAGGCGCACGGCCCGAGCGTGCTGGTGCTCGATGAGTACCCGTTCCTGCGTCAAGGCAGCCCCGAATTGGACTCCGCCGTTCAGTCCCTGGCCGACGCCGCAGCACTGGAAGGACTTGGTTCCGACTGGGAATGGCCGGTGTCGCTTGTCCTGTGCGGCTCGGCACTGTCGGTCATGACCGAGCTGTTGAGCGGCGCCGCGCCGCTGCGTGGCCGTGCCCGCTTGAACATGGCGCTGAAGCCGTTCGACTACCGGCTGGCACGCCGTTTCTGGAGCGTCAGCGACGAGTCGACCGCCCTGATGCTCGATGCCGTGGTGGGGGGGGTGCCCGGCCACCGCGACCTCTTGGAGACCGTCGGGGCCCCCGCGGACACCGACGGCTTCGGCAATTGGATGGCTGCGTCGGTGCTCAATCCGTCTCATGCGCTGTATTCGGAGGCGGAGGCAGTCCTGCGCGAGGACCCCCGCGTCACCGACACGTCGGTGTACTACTCGCTGTTGCAGGCCATCGCCGCAGGCCGTCGCACTGTCGGCCGGATCGCTGAGGCGGTCGGGCGGCCAGCGGGCGACATCACCTACCACTTGGGCGTGATGACCACGGCCGGCTTCGTGGAGCGGGATGCCGATGTGCTGGGCGGCCGCCGGACGGTGTACCGGATCGCGGACCCCATCGTGCGATTCCATCTGGCCGTCAGCCGCCACTACCGCGCTCAGCTGGAGGAACGGCGGGCTGCGCACGTGTGGGCTGCGTGCCAGGACGTGTTTCGATCCCGTGTGGTCGGTCCGCACTTCGAGGAACTGTGCCGCACTTGGACGCGCCGCTATGCCGATGCCAGCACTGCCGGTGTCGAGCTCGGGCATGTGGGGAGGCACTCGGCCAACGACGCCCGCCGTCGGGAATCCTTCGAACTCGATGTGGTGGTCTGCGCGCCCGGCCAGGCAGAGATGTCCGGCCCGCGTGCGCGCCGAACTGTGCATGCCATCGGGGAGGCCAAGCTGTCCCGCCTCGCTCTCGGCGACCTCGACCGTCTCGACCGCCTCGCCGCGCTCGTCGAATCCAACGGGCGCGCTCGCACGGCCGTGCACACCAAACGCCTGCTTTTCTCGGCAACAGGCTTCGACTCAACCCTCCATTCCGCAGCAGAGTCGCGCAACGACGTAGAGCTCATCGATCTCGAACGCCTCTACCACGGCTGCTGACGACGCTCTGGAAGTGCGTGCTCAGACAGGCTCCGAAGATTCACAGCGCCGGGCGGCTGTCGGCCGCGGGATTGACGCGTTGGGGTGGTTGTGGAGTCGCCGTGCAGGGATGTACTGTGCTGGCTGCATTGCGTACGCCCCGGTGTTGTCCGCCGAGGGAAGGCCAGCACCCAGTCAAAGGAAGGGTCGATCCACATGAGCCGCGATTCCGGGGGGGGGGGGCGGGGGGGCGGGGGAGGG
>JAJEIW010000217.1 GCA_022828045.1 Acidimicrobiia bacterium
CCCCGGAGCCAGAAAGCCCCGCCGCCCGGAGGCAGCGGAGCAATCGGCTCAATGGGCTGGCGAAAGGAGGGCGCTCCCCGCGGACAAGGAAACGTCAGCGTACGCAGGGAGCGCCCACGACTCAGAGCGGCTGTCAGCCAATGATGCACTTCACGGAGTTCGCCGCGGTGCCTTCTGTGTAGGCACCGCGGCTGCCGTCGGCGGCGCTGTACTGCTCGCAAGCGAACCTGCCGAATGCGTTCGCAGTGCCCGGCACGCCGACGACGCCTGCAATGCTGCACTTGGGGGCGCTCCAATGCCATTCGTCGTCGTCGGTGGCTGACGGCGCGGCCGTTACCTTCGTTGCTGCGCCACCGGTGAGCGCCTCGCCTGCTCTCCTGCACTTGTCCTCTGTGTCGATCTCGGTGGCGTTGATGTCTGCGCCTTCGAGGTCGCTGATGACGTCGCTGCCGCGTGAGAGCAGCACTCCGGAGACTGCGCCGGCGATGACGAGCATGACGACGATGACGATGACGGTCTGGAGGGCGATGCCTTGCTGGTTGGTGCGGGGCCGTTGTCTTGCCCATCGTGCTGCTGTTGCAAGCTTGGTTCTCATGTCGAGCATTCCTTCCCCGCCCGGCGGACGGCTTGCCACGCGACAGTAGCACGGCAAACTCTATTGGTGGTCGCGAGTGAGTTGAGTGTGGACGGCTGCTGTGTCTGCGTGCGCGGCCGCCGAGCATGCGCCTGCGCCGCCTCGGCCCGCACCATGACCGGTGAGCATCGGGAGCGGCTGTTGCGAGGGGTGCTCATAGCCGAGCGTCAGGCAAATCAACTGGTCCACTAACGGCTATCCGCAGATCGAGCGCTTTGAGCACGCTGAGCGCGGGACGCACTGTGACCGACGAGTCGCCTTGCTCGAGCCGGTTCACGAGTTGACGGGACACTTGTGACACGTCGGCGAGACGTTGCTGCGTCATCAACGCACGCTGTCGCGCAGAGCGCACGGCCGCTCCGACATCGGCGGCAGTGAGTGGACGCTTGCCTGTCGTCATGACTCCTGCCCTGGGAGCCTCGAGCGGTGCCGTCCGTGATGCCCGCGATACAGCAGGCACGGATCGCCGGTGCTGCCGACGATGACGCCGCATGTGTCTCTTCCATCGGTAGACGAAGATCGTGTCTCGCGCTTGGCGGCAGGGGCAACGGCCGGGTCAGCGCGTCGGCTTTCGCTGCACACGCGGCGTGCTCGTGCTGCGGCTTGTTCGCTGATGTCTCGCGCGGCGGGTTGCGCCCAAGGCGGGCAGGCATCCGCAGCGGCTTCGAGAGCATCGGGGAGCCGTTTCGCTATGGACTCAAGTTCGTCATAGACGACCCCAGTCCGTAGGCGTTCCGCCACGACGGACCATTCGGCGAGGCTGTCGGGAGAGCCGTCAGCGAACCGCATAGCCGGACGCGGTGACGTGCCGTGCGCGAGATACGGCACAGCACTGCTCATGTCATACAGCGGAGCGGGGCGCGCTACGCCTTCGCCTAGCAGCACGCTGTAGTTCTTGGAGTGCCCGTCGGTGTTGCCGATAAGCCAGTTCGCGTACATGCCGAGAAAGAACTCGTGTGCGTCGTCCTCGTCGCTTGCCTGACGGAGGAACCGGAGTATCGCCTCAGGCGTCGGTCCACCGTCTCGCTGGTATTTGAACTCGGAGGCGAAGCCGAGAGCTTGGCACAGATCTTCGCTGTGGAGCCTGCCCACCCCGTCACCGCCAGTGCCGTCGGGGCTGCGGTCGTAACGCTCGACCACGATGCACGGCTCTCCGTCGAACATTTCCAGCGTGGTAGACGCCGTGGCGACACCGACCGCGCGCACAGCGGTCTGGCACACATGCTCGTTCACGGCAATGGAATCGCGACAGCCCGTGTTGCGATGCCCGCGCTGCGGTTTCAGAATGTGCGTCGTGGCAAGCGCCCCTGTCGGCCGATGCCAGCCTGCACCGTCTCGGCGGAGCGCCATTTTGGCTTGCGCCCCGCCGAGCGACAGCCTGAGTTCCGCGAACCCAAGGGCGCCGGGCGGGTCTGCGTCATCGCTGGCATCCGGGATGACGGTTCGCAGCAAGTGGGCGACCTCGTCCTCGGTCAGATGGACCAGTGTGCCTTGCTGAGCGTCTGGCAAAGCCGGCTGCGGGTGGAACTGGACCGCTCCGGCGCATTCCAAGCCTGCCCGCGTGCACAGCAGGTCAAACGGTGCCGCTGATGCTGCTTGGAGGTCTTGCGCCCACCGAGATCTGGTGCGCGGGTTGTCTGGCAGCAGCCCATCTATCCAGTCTGTGATGTCCAGGTTCCCTCGTGCGTTGCCATGGAACGACTGTGACAAGTCCTCTGGGGCAAATCCGCTGCTGTCGTCCCATGCGAGATGCACAGCGCCGCGCCGCAGCCGCACGGCTACGCCGACCGGTGTGCCGTGGAGAAACACATGCAGGTGTGACGCAGAAGCAGGCACGGCAAGTTCAGATGTCGTCTGATGCGGACACCGGTTGGCTGTCGTCCTCGTTCAGTGACACTTCGACGTCGAGCGCGTGAAGTGCACGGAGGAGATCACCGAGCGTGGTCTGGTGGAGACCGGTTTCGAGGCGCGAGATAGTCGCCTGAGAGCGGCCGATGTCATCCGCGAGCTGCGCTTGTGTGCGGTGCTGTTGGCGGCGGAGCCGCTGGACGATGCGCCCGGCTTGCATGGGGGTGCGGATCAGCAACACTGCGGATGTCACACAAGCGAATATACCAGATATATGCGTTTGTGCGACACAAGCGAAAGCTCACTCCGCGGCCGCATCAAATCTAGCCTTCGCGGTTTTTTGGGATCGGGCTGCTGGGCTCGGCTTGGCCGTCGGCATCACGGCCGGAGGATGGGGAGCAGCTGCGGCTGCGACTGGGGCGGCGCTGGCGGGCTCGGCCTGCCTTGCGGCCAAGGCGGGCTAGCCGGCGGGCGCCACGTAGTCGGCCCACGCCTGCATGAGCGGGCGGCGTTCGGCGAGCAGGTCGGCGTCTCGCAAGTACGCCATGGCGATGGCATTGCCAGGCGTGTGAGCGAGGCAGTGCTCGGCGGCTGCCCAGCTGGCACCCGGCTGCTCAGCGAGCCATTGCCTCAGCGCCGTGCGGAACCCGTGCGGCGTAGTGTCGATCATGTTGCGGCGCAGCGGCGCATGCAGCGCTTCGCCGCTCAGCACCCGGTTGCGCTGCCGCTGCGGAGCGGGGAACACGAGGCCGCTGCCGTCGTCGAGCAGCCGGGCGTCGTCGAGCACGTCGAGCGCTTGGCGGCTGAGCGGCACCCGGTGCGGCTTGCCTGCCTTCATGCGAGCGGCGGGCACAGTCCACATGTCGCTGTCGATCTCGGCCCATGTCGCACCGCGTGCCTCGCCCGAGCGAGCGCCGGTGAGCACCACGAATCGCAGGCACAACCGGGCGGGAGCGGTTCCGCTGTCGCGGTCGAGGATGTCGAGCGCCTCGGCTACCTCGCCGTGGCAGATCGCCCGATGGTGGCTGCGTACGGCCGGCTGACGCGTCAATGCCGCTTCGATGCCTTCCCCGGCAGCATTGCTGGCAATGCCTTCATCGAGCGCCATTGCGTAGCCGAGCACCCGGCGCAGGTCGCAGCGCAGCTTGCGGGCGGTCGCCGTCTTGGTCGCCCAGATCGGCAGCAGGCAGCCGAGCACGTCGGCACGGGTGACTCGGCGGCACGGCATGTCGAGCAGCGGCCGGGCGAACCGGTCGAGCCGCGCCCAGTAGTCGCGGCTGGCCTTGCCTGCTGCGCCGCTGCGCCATGTCGAAGCGAGCTGGTCGTGAACGGCCTTGGCTGCCTGCCGCACCGTCAGCGTTCGCCCGGCAAGCCCAGGCCCGGCAGGTGCGTCTTCGGCCCGGAAGACGGCGGCCTGGCGGCGTGCTTGGGCAAGCGACACTTCGGGCCATGCGCCGAGCCCCGTGTCTCGACGCTTGCCGGTCTCGTCCCGGTACCGCAGCACGAACGAGCGCCGCCCGCTGGCCTTCACCACGAGCGACAGCCCGTCGCCGTCGCCGTGCTTGCCCGGCTTGGCGTGCTCGACCTGCTTCGCTGTGAGCTTGCCCATTGCTGTTCCCCTCTCAGGCGCCGCAGCGTTCCCCCGCGTTCCCCACAAAGTTGCCCAAGCTGGGGAACAGCGAGCAGGCAAGAACCCAAACCCCCAGCTCAGGAAGCTGTCATGGGGAACGTTCGTCACCAAACACAGTGCGTGCAGTAGCTCAGTATCCGCACGAGCCGTTCGCTGAAAGCGCCTGAGGGTACTCAGCCTCGCCTCTGTGCGTCGATCTCGGCGCCGAGGTACGCGGATCGCACGGCCGGGTCGGCCTGCACCTCGTCGGGCGTGCCGGCGCTGATCACCTGGCCCTGATCGAGCACATAGATGCGATCGCTGATGCCGGTGATGAAGTTGAGATCGTGGTCGATCACCAGCACGCCCGCATCGACCGCGGCAGCCATGTGCCGGATACGCCCGATCATCTCCGCCGACTCGGCGTCG
Organism: Acidimicrobiia bacterium; assembly: GCA_022828045.1. Taxonomy (GTDB): domain Bacteria; phylum Actinomycetota; class Acidimicrobiia; order Acidimicrobiales; family Poriferisodalaceae; genus Poriferisodalis. The sequence continues at coordinate 4,521 of JAJEIW010000217.1, forward strand.
CTCATGCCGCTGGTGGGTTCGTCCAGCAGCAGGTAGGCCGGCGCCATGGCCGCCGCCCGGGCCAGTTCCAGCCGTCGCGCACTGCCGTAGTCGAGCTCGCGGGCGCGGCGGTCGCGCACATCCCAGAGTCCGGCTTCGGCAATCAGCGCATCGACCGGGGGGTGGCTCCCCGGACGGTGCTGGGCGGCGACTCGAGCAGCAAGCTCCACGTTCTGGCGCACGGTCAACGCGCCGAACAGCCGCAGGTTCTGGAATGTGCGCACCAGACCGGCACGCGCGATGTCGTGGCTGGGCGCAACGGTCAGCTCTCGCTCACCCACCTTGAACCAGCCTGCTGACGGCGCGACGACGCCGGTGATCACATTGATCAGCGTCGTCTTGCCGGCGCCATTGGGGCCGATCAAGCCCACGACCTCGTCGGGCGCAACGGTGAGCCCTGCACCATCCAGCGCACGGAAACCGCCGAAGTCAACATCGAGATCGTGCACCTCCAGGGCCGCGCCCTCGTGGTCGACCTCGGCGTGCAAGCCCACCGGCGCGATTTCGGCAAGAGGCTCAGGCCGCTCTTCGGGTTTGCGGCGCCGCCACCGGCGCCAGAGCCATGCGTCCAGCTCCCAATCCCCCAGCAGTCCGTTCGCCCGGAGAATCATGAACCCCAGCATCGCTGCGCCCAAGAAGATCTGGGTCAACCCCTCACGCAGCAGCCAGTCGACTACCGGAGCATCGAGGCTTACGCCGAAGAACTCGAAGCCGTCGCTTGCAAACCGTCGAGTCAACTCTCGGCCTGCCGTGATGATCACGACGCCGCTGAGCGCGCCGGTGACGCTGTTCCGGCCGCCCACGATCAGCATGACCAGAGTCAGCAGCGTGTAATCGAAGAAGAAGAACTTGGGTGTGATGTTCCCGATGTCGTACACGCGCAGCGACGCCGCAACCGCAACGACCAGCACCGACAGCAGCAAGGCGGCCATCTGGCCGGCAACCGGGTTCACGCCCATTGCCCTCGCGGCCAAGTTGTCCTCTCGGGCCGCTTGGGCGAGACGGCCGATCCGGCTTTGAGCGAACAATCGCGCCATCACGATCACGGCCACCAGCACGACATAGATGACGGTGCGCCCTTCCAATGTGTTGCCGATGCGGAACGAGAGCCCTGCCCGGTCGCCGCCGGTCAGATCGGTCCAGTTCAGTGCGAGCTCGTGCGTGACAAACAGCAGCGCCAGCGTGATGACGGCCGCGGACACCGAGCCCGACTTGGCTCCCGACCTCGCAAGGCCCAAGCCGACCACAACCGCCGCGACCAGCGTCACCAGCGCAGCCACTGCGGTGGCTTGAACCGGTGATAGGTGCACCTCATTCAGGCCCCATGGGGCATTGCGGATGACGGTGCTCTTGCGAGCCGGCTCAATCGCCAATACGGCGAATGTGTAGCCCGCAACAGCGGCGAAGCCGATATGGCCGAACGAGAAGACGCCCGTGTTGCCGATGTAGATCTGCAGGCCCACGACCATGATGGCGTCGATCAACATGGCGGTGACCAGCTTGTCCGCCGTCGCTCCTCCCGCCGCGCTGTACACGGCCCCGCCGACGATGAGCACTGCTGCCAGCAACGCCGCCCCGGTCATCGGGAACGCGACATCTCGGCGCACGCCTGCGAACGATCCGGGGGGCTTCACGGCACGCCCTACACCCGTTCGGCCCGGCTCACCGTGATGAGTCCGCCCGGCCGGAAGATGAACAGCAGCGCAATGAGCACGAATACGACACCGTCGGTGAGGCCAGCAATGCCGTCGGGCAGCCGTGATCGCAACAGGACCTCGGCGAGGCCCAGCAACAGGCCGCCCAGCACAGCGCCGCGCAGGCTGCCGAGCCCGCCGATGAGCGCGGCCAGCACGCCTTTGAGCATGGGTGTGATCCCTGCCGACGGAGTCGTCTGACCAGCCCGCATCAGCCAGAAAATGGCTGCGATGCCCGCGAGAACCCCCGACAAGGCAAATGCTCCGCGGATCACGCGATCCGACTTCACTCCCATCAGGCGCGCTGCGTCGAAGTCCTCGGCAGCGGCGCGCAGCGACAGCCCGAACATCGTGCGCTGCAGCACTGCCGCGGTGGCCGCCAACGTCAACGCCGTGACGGCAATCACGACCACGTCGAACACCTCGATCGTGACGGGACCGACATCGAACGTGTTGGTGATCCAGCGCGGCCGATCGAAGTTCCGTACCGAGGCCGACACGTACATGAAGAACACGGCTTGCACCACGAAATGAACGCCGAACGACGTGAGCAGCATCGTGAAATCCGCTGCGCCGCGCACCCACCGAAAGGCGACTTGCTCGATTGCCAGTGCGGTGCCGACGCTCACGAGAACGACGAGGGGCGCTATCCAGTACCAACTCAGCCCTGCGGAGAAGACCCAATAGGCGACATAGCCGCTCACGGTAATCAGCTCCCCGTGAGCGAAATTGAGCAGGTGCATCACCCCGAAGATCACCGCGATGCCGAGCGCCAGCAGCGCGTAAATGCTCCCCCGACCCAGCCCGTCGATCACATTCTGTGCCAGCTCGGTCATGGACCGGCGTCCTCGGTGTCGCCGACGACACTGCCCACGAACGTCTCGAACAGATCGGATCGGCGCGCCAATTCAGCCCCGCTCCCCGACGCCACCATTTCACCGCTGCGCAGCACGTACGCACGGTCGGAGACCTCAAGCATGCGGGCGGCATTCTGCTCGACAACCAGCAGTGTCCTGCCCTGAGCTCGCAGCTGGTCGATCAGCTCGAACACGACATCCACCAGCACGGGCGCGAGTCCCAGCGATGGTTCGTCCATCATCAGCAAGCGCGGACGCGACATCAGTGCGCGTGCGATCGCAAGCTGCTGTGCTTCGCCGCCGGACAGGTAACCCGCTGGCGTCGTCCACTTCTGGCGCAGCACATCGAACAGGTCCGCTATCTCGTCGAGCATGACGGACCGTTCCCGCCCCGGCAGCGTGGCGGCGCCCACCCGCAGGTTCTCCACGACCGTCAGATCTGTGAAGAGACGGCGGTGCTCGGGCACGAGCGCTACGCCGAGTCGCAGAAGCCGATCCGGCGCAAACCCCGTGATGTCGGTGCCGTCGAGCCGCACGTGCCCCGACGCTGGGTGGAGCAAACCGGCGACGGTATTCAGCAGTGTCGTCTTGCCGGCACCATTCGGGCCAATCAACCCGACGACCTCGCCTCCCGACACCGAGAGGCTGACGTCGCGCACGGCCGAAATCGAGCCGTAGCGGACTGTCAGCCCATCGATGTCAAGCATCGCCTATGCCGAGCAAGCAGAGCACAGCACGCGGGCGGAGTCAGCAGGCACGAAGTCCCTGTGACGGAAGCCGGGCACGGCGATCCGCTGCCCGTTGGCTACTCCCAGTTCGCGACGAGCGTGTCGACTCCGCCGACCACCCTGTGGATGGACACGGGCTTGTCGGGAATGCCGTTCGTTCCGGCATAGCCCATCTCTCCGGTGAACCCTGCAAAGCCTTCGATTGCCGCAACGGCCGCTCCGATTTCGGCGGGGTCGTCGGATCCGGAATCGAGCATGCCTTGGATGCCCAAGAGCATCGAGTCGGCATAGAGGCCGGCGAACGTGCCCGATTCGAGCTGTTCGCCATGACGGCCCGCATAGCTCTGCAGCAACAGGTCGATGCGGCCACCTGGCTCGGCGAAGGCGTGGGTTGTATGCACCATGCCCTCCGACTCTTCGGGTGCAGCAAACAGCAGGCCTGTGGCCTCGAACGCATCTGTGCCGAGGTAGGTGATCTCGGCAAGGCCCTGCGCCTCGAGCTGGCTGCGCAGCGCAGTGACTTGGAATGCGAGCATCGCCGAGTACAGGACCTCGTCGCCCTGCGCAATGCCCGCGAGCTCGTTCACCTGCGCCGAGAAGTCGACGTCTTCGATCGGCACGTAGTTCTGGTCGGAGATGACTTCGCCGCCGCCGGCCTCGAACACCTCAGTGAAGATCTCCGGGTTGTAACCGAAGTATGGGCCGGGCGAGCTGAAGGTGATCGCCCTGGTATGGCCTTGCTCGAGCGCCCACTCTGCCGCCGCCGAAGCCTGCCGAGTGTCGTCGAAGGTCACCAGGAATGAGTTGGCACCGACATCGGGAAGGCTCGGCTCGGTCGACGCTGCGAAGAACACGGGGATATTGCCCTCGGTGACCTGCAGCACCGGCTGGCCGAAGTCGGCGAATGGCGGGCCGATCAGGAAGTGGGCCCCGAATTCGAGCAGGTCTTGAGTGGCCCGGGCAGTCACCTCAGGATCCCCCTGGATGTCCTGCACCGAGACTTCGACCGGTCGTCCACCAACGCCGCCGATGCAGTTGATCAAATCCGCGAGGTGGGTGACTGCCTGGCTGCCGGGAATATCGGCGAAACCCGATACCTCGCCGAAGTCCATGGCCATGCCGACACGGATCGGATCGCCAGAAGGTGCATCGACGCAGTTGTCGAGATCGGCTGCCAACGCCGCGTCGATGTCGACGTGTGTCGCCATCTCCGCCATGGATTCGGTTGTGGCCGGCGCTTCGGTTGCGGCAGGCGCCTCGGTGGCGGCCGGCTCGCTCTCCGTGGTGTCGTCGTCGCTGCCGCATGCGGCACCGAGCAGCGCAACTACGGCCAGCAGAGCCAAGATGCGTCGTTTCATGATGAGCCCCTCCCGTGGATCGAGCCGATGCTAGCCCTCCGCTGAAACAGGCTCGTATAGCTTCTGCTGGTCGCCCAGGCCCATACAGCGATCCCATACAGCGAGAAGGAACAGCCATGGCCAATGAACGTGTCCGCATGCTGTGGCCCGACCATCTCGGCCTCGCAAGAGGCAAGTACGTGCCGGCCGCTTTCGCCCACGATGGCACCGGCCATGCGGCGGCCGTGTTCAGCCTTGCCTACGACCGCTCGTTCATCGCCGCGCCCGGCTCGGGTGTGCTCGACGGCTTTCCGGATATGCACGCCACATTCGACGAGGCCGACCTGCGGCCCGGCTGGGATGACGACCGGACCCAGGTGGCTGTCTGCGACCTGTCCCAGCGAGGCGAGCCGTTCCGCTTCTCGGCCAGGTACGCGCTGCGCAAGGCCATCGCCGACTGGGAGGCGTTGGGCTATCGCCCGATGGTGGGCATCGAGTTCGAGGCCTACGTGCTCGAGCTCACCGAAGAGCACGGCTGGCAGCGGTGGGACACGCCCGAGTCGTACGTGTACGGCACGGGGCGTTTCGTGGACCCCATCGGCTTGATGGACGAGATCACCGACGTCGCGGCCGCCAGCGAGATCGTGCTCGAGTCGGTGAACGCCGAGTTCGACTCGGGCCAGTTCGAGCTCACGCTTCGCTACGCCGAGGCGCTGCGGGCCGCGGACGATGCCTTCCTGTTCAAGGTGCTGGCTCGTGAGCTGACCATGGACCACGGCCGGCGGTTGACGTTCTTGGGCAAGCCCTATGAGCAGTTCGAGGGCAATGGGGTCCACGTGAACTTCTCGCTGCTCGATGCCGACGGCAACAACGCGCTCGCCGACACCAGCGCCGACGACGGCCTGTCGGAGCTGGCGAAGAGCTGTTTGGCGGGGCTGTGCGCCCATCACCAGGGACTCACGCCGTTGTGCGCCCCCACGGTGAACGCGTACCGGCGCTTACGGCCGTTCACCTTCAGCGGACGGCGAGCGAACTGGGGCTACGACCACCGTGTGGTCGGTACACGTGTGCCGCCCGAACGTGGTTCGCGCACACGCATCGAGTCACGCCTGGCCGACGGCACATGCAACGTCCACACGGCCATCGCCGCAGTGCTGCAGGCGGCACGCCTGGGCGTAGTCGACGACCTGCCCTGTCCCGAGCCCGAGACCAACGACGGCATGGAGGCGTGGAACACCGAGGTCACGTCGGCGCTGAACCTGGCGGACGCGTTGGGTCACCTGCGGGCCGATCCAGCGCTGGCCGAGGCGGTCAGCAGCGACCTCGTCGACAACTTCCTGGCAATCAAGGACGCCGAGTGGGAGCGCTACGTGGCGGCGGTGGGTGAGCCATCCGACGACATCAGCGAATGGGAGATCAGCGAGTACCTGCCGTACCACTGAGCACTCGCCGGCACGTCGCCGAGCTTGATGCCAGCACGCGAGCCGGCCCCGAGGAACCCCGAATCGGGCGAGCTCAGGTGAACTCGATGTAGCGGTCTCGCTCCCAGTCGGTTACCTCGTCGCCGACGGGGTCGCAGCCGGCCTCGGCGAACTTGTCGAGCTCGGCCTTGGCCATCAGCACGAAGTTGGTCGAGAACTCCTCCCCCAACGCTGCGGCCAGCGCACTGCCCTCGAAGGCCTCGATGCCGTCTGCGGCGTTGGCGGGCAGCGGCGTGGCATCGCCCGGATCTTCGTACTGATCGCCCACGCTCATCGGGCCCGGGTCGGCACCGCGCTCGAGCCCGTCGGCCCCCGCCGCCAGCAGACCGGCGATCATCAGGTACGGGTTGGCATCGGCGCCCGGCGCCCGGTACTCCACCCGGTTCGCATTGCCCGCACCCACCGTGCAGCGGCACATCACCGACCGGTTGTCGAGCCCCCAATGCACATGGGTGGGGGCGAACGTGTAGGGGCGCACCCGCTTGTAGCCGTTGGGCACGGCGCTGCCCAGCAGCGACAGCGCCCCGGCGTTGTCGAGCTGGCCGCCGAGCCAGTGCGACATCACCTCGTTGGGTGCGTCCTCGGAGGTGGCGAATGCGTTGTGGCCGGCGGCCTCCTGCGGCTGTTCGCCGCCGGCGGGAGCGCGGTCGCCGACCGACACGAGGCTCGTGTGCACATGCATGCCGCTGCCCGACGGCTCGGTCCATGGCTTGGGCATGAACGTGGCCTTGAGCCCGGTCTCCTCGGCGATCTCCTTCACGATGCTCTTGTAGAGCGCCGTGTTGTCGGCCGTGGTCATGGCATCGGAGTACTGCACGTTGATCTCGATCTGGCCGGGCCCGTACTCGGGGTTCGACGATTCGACCGGGATGCCGGCATCGATCATCGCCAGACGCATGGCCAACAGCACCGATTCGAGGTCTGACCGGTCGGTGAGCGACGAGTACTGGATGTGGCTCTGGGTGTGCGACCAGTCGGCCTCGCACAGGTAGAACTCCATCTCGGTGGCCACGAGCGGGCTGTAGCCGAGCGCCCGGCAGCGCGCGATCTGGCGGGCCAGCACCGTGCGGGGTGCGATGGGGTGAAGGCGGTGCGGCGGCTCGAGACTGTCGGCGAACACCAGTGCATAGCCGGGACGGTGGCCGAAGATTCGCAGCGTGCCCAGATCCGGGACCAGATGCGTGTCGAGAAAGCCCTTGCCCATGTTGATGTAGGGGCTGTCGACCAGGTCGTTGTGCAGGTCGAAGATGTAGATGGCGTCGGCCAGGTGACAGCCGCCCTCAGCGACCGAGCGCAGGAAGTGGTCGACGGGAAAGCGCTTGCCGCGCAGGTGCCCGTAGGTGTCGACGATGGCCACCTCGACGGTGTGCACATCGGCCATTCGCAGAGTGCTCTGGATGTCGGCAAGTTCGGTCATGAGTTCGATCCTCTGTCGTGTTCGCACGCGATGGACGTGTCTGGTCGGCTCGCGGGCGGGCACAGACTTACCATTCGGCTGTGCCTCCCGAAACCTCATTGGCCGCATCGGACATGGAGCCGACATCGTGACCGGTGCATCGACGCCAAGCGAGCGGTCCTCTGACATCGACATCGTTGACGCCGGCCGCTACGGGAACGGCATTCCCTGGGACGACTTCCGCACGCTTCGCGCACGGCCGGGGCTGCACTGGAACCGCTACGAGGACCACGGCTTCTGGGCCGTGACGCGACACGCCGACGTGTGCGAGGTGTCGCGCCATCCCGAGCGCTTCTCGTCGGCCATCGGGCACGTCAACCTGTGGGACCTCGAAGCCGATGCGCTGGAAGCCCGCCGTTCGATCCTCGAACACGACCCGCCGGCGCACACCCGGCTGCGACGAGTGGTCAGCAAAGCGTTCACGCCCCGCCAGATGCGCCGGTACACCGAGCGCACCCGTGCCATCGCCGACGAGTTGCTCGACGTGGTGGTCGAGCGGGGCGGCGGCGACTGGGTGGAGTTGGTGGCAGCGCCGCTGCCGATCCGGGTGATCATCGCGATCCTGGGCGTGCCTCCCGAAGATGCCGATTACATGGTGGAGCTGTCGAATCACCTGGTCGAAGGCACCACCGAGACGCAGTCGCTTCCGCCCGACGCCTACGGCAACACGACACCATTGCGCCTGCTCCCCTTCGGCAGCCCGGCAGCTTGGGGGCTGTACGAGTACGGGGCCAAGCTCGGCGACGAGCGGCTGGCCCATCCCACCGACGACGTCGTGAGCCACCTGGTGCACGCCGAGGTCGGCGGCGACCGCTTGACGGCCACCGAGTTCCGGAACTTCTTCCAGGTGCTGGTGTTCGGCGGCAACGAGACGACGCGCACCGCGATCACCCACGGGACGATGGCATTCGCCGAGCACCCCGAGCAGTGGGAGCGGCTGGCGGCAGACCGAGAACTGCTGCCGAGCGCCGTCGAGGAGGTCATCCGCTGGGCCTCGCCGATCCTGCACATGCGCCGTACCGCAGCGGAGGACACCGAGCTGGCAGGCACCCAGATCTCGGCGGGCGACAAAGTGGTGATGTGGTACCCGTCGGCCAACCGGGACGAGGCGGTGTTCGAGCGGCCCGACGAATTCGACATCGGCCGGGCCGACAACGCCCAGATCGCATTCGGCGGCGGCGGGCCGCACTTCTGCCTGGGCGCCTACCTGGCCCGCATGGAACTGACCGTGCTGCTCGAAGCCATGCTGGACCGCGGCATCCGACCGGCGAGCGTCGCCGACCTCGTGCGCATCCCGTCGAACTTCGTTCACGGCGTCGCCTCGGTGGAGGTGGCCGTGGATATTGCAGTGGATGCTGCAGTCGCCGAGCCGCCGACCGCTGTGCGAGCCTGAGACCGTGAGTACCTGGGCCGAGCCCTACCTCGACGACCTCGGGCCCGACGACGCCAACATCTCTGACCACGACGTGTGGACGCACGGCGTGCCCCACGCCACGTTCGCCCGGATGCGCCGCGAAGACCCCGTGGCCTGGGTCGACGAGGTGGACGGGCGCGGCTACTGGGCCGTCACCAGGTACGACGATGCGTTCCGCATCAGCCGTGACACCCAGACCTTCACCTCCGCGCAGGGCATCCGGCTCGAGGACATGGCACCCGACGAGCTCGAAGCGCGCAAGACGATGATGGAGATGG
>JAJEIW010000285.1 GCA_022828045.1 Acidimicrobiia bacterium
ACGCCGCAACACCGACCGCAAACCCCAGCACCGCCTCGCGCAGATCGCCCTCGCCGTCGCCTTGATCATCACCATCAAACTCATCGACCACCGAGACCGCTGGCAACCCCAATGACCCCACCTATTGGCGCATCCTCTTACACGCTTGAACCCATGCCGACCACCCTCGTGGGAGAGGGCAGCGTCGCCGATCTCGCCGGGCACGTACGGGCCAACGGCAGCCGCGCCTTCGTGGTGAGCGACCCGGGCGTGCGCGCTGCGGGCATCGTCAACACGGTCATCGACGCGCTCACATCCGATGGCCTCGAATGGACGGTCTTCGACGACGTCGACCCCAATCCGACCGATGCCAACGTGGCCGCTGGGGTGGAGTCGCTGCGAGGATTCGGCACCGAAGACGCCGTGATGGTGCTCGTCGGCGGCGGGTCGGTCATGGACTGCGGCAAGTACATCGCCATGGCAGCACCGTCAGGCATTGAGGACTCGTCGCTTGCTTTCTCCCCCGAGCTCGACGACGCCGACCGGATCGACTTCGCAACCCTGGCGCCCCCGGCTCGGGCCAGTGCGCCGTGCGTGCCCACGGTTGCCGTGCCCACCACCTCTGGCACGGCATCGGAGACCAACGGCGGCGGCCTGATCACCCGAACAGAGGACCATCGCAAGCTGACGTTCAGCCACCCCGACGTTCGGCCGCGCGCTGTCGTGCTGGATCCGCTCCTGACCGTCGGGCTTCCGTCGGGTGCCACTGCGGTGTGCGGCATGGATGTGCTGACGCACGCCATCGAGGCCTACACGTCCACCGCATCGAACCCCTACGCCGACGGCCTCGCGCTGCAGGCCATCCGGCTCACCGGGCAGTGGCTCCCCCAGGCCGTCGCCGTCGGCAGCGACGTGCAAGCCCGGGCGTCGATGCAGATCGCGTCCCACTTGGCCGGCCGTGCGTTCTCGTCGGGCCCGCTGCTGGGACTCGTCCATGCCACCGGTCATCCCGTCTCGGGCACCTTCGGCGCGGCCCACGGACAGACGCTCGCCACCATGCTCCCCCACATCATGCGCTTCAACCTCGAGTCGGTCTCCGACCGCTACGCCGACGTGGGCCAAGCGCTCGGCGTCGCCCGCGACCCGCTGGCGGCCATCGAGGCAGTCGAGACGCTGTCGGCAACCGTAGGTACCGACCGCAGCCTCAGCGACCTCGGCGCCACGGCGCAGGACATCGACGGGCTCACCACCGACGCGTTACGCGACCTCATCATTCTGAATACGCCGCGCTACCCGAGCCGGGAAGAAGTCCATGCGCTGTACGAACAGGCGATGTAAGTGAGCCAGCACGACCGTCCTGCTTCTGGGGACCTCAGTAATCTCGCCGGCATGGACGCTGCCGATGCCAAGAACATCGTTCGTGCTGAGATCGATCGCCTGACGCCGGCGCTGCTGGATCTCTCGCACTCGATCCACGCCAACCCCGAACTCAACTTCGAAGAGCACCACGCCCACGAAGCCCTGACCGGCGTGTTGGAAGACAACGGGATCGACGTGACGCGGGGCGCCTACGACATGCCGACTGCGTTCGACGCCCGCGTCGGCGCTGCCGACGGGCCCACGGTCGCGGTGCTGTGCGAGTACGACGCACTCCCTGGGATCGGCCATGCGTGCGGTCACAACATCATCGGCTCGGCGGGGCTCGGCGCAGGCATCGCAGTGGCGAAGGTCGCCGAGGCTCTCGGCGGGCGGGTCGCCATTCTCGGGACGCCCGCCGAAGAGGGCGGCGGCGGCAAGGAGTTCATGGTCCGCCGCGGCGCCTTCGACGATGTCGATCTGGCGATGATGGTGCATCCCGCCGATCGCGACCTCCGCACATTTCACGCGATCGCCATCCAGCAGCTGCACGTGACCTACGACGGCCAGGCGGCCCACGCGGCTGCCTCACCGCACCGGGGCCGCAACGCTCTCGATGCAGCCGTGCTCGGCTACAACGCGGTTGCTGCGCTTCGCCAGCACATCCGGCCCGACGAGCGGATCCACGGCATCTTCACCGACGCGGGCGACAAGCCCAACATCGTGCCGTCGCGCGCTGCAGCGGAGTGGTACGTGCGCAGCCACAAGATGGCGAGCCTCGAAACGCTCAAGGAGCGAGTGCAGCGATGCCTGCAGGGAGGCGCAGACGCCTCTGGGTGCGAGATGCAGGCCGAATGGATCGATCCGCCGTTCTACGACATGATCGACAACCACCCGCTGCTCGACGTGTACGTGCGCAACGCCATGGACGTCGGGCGTCATCCGTTGCCCTCGGAGGAAGGGTCGATGGTGGTCGGATCGACCGACATGGGCAACGTCAGCTACGCCGTCCCGTCCATCCACCCGATGATCAAGGTCGCCCCCGAGGGCACCCCGATTCACACACCGGAATTCGAGGTGTACACGGGTCGCGAGGAAGGCGACCGGGCGGTCATCGACGGTGCGCTCACCCTGGCGCTCACCATGGTCGACTGCCTCGGCAGCGCGGACACTCGCGAAGAGATCCGTGCGGCATTTTCCCCGAGCGCATAGCTTCACCGAACGAACAGCACAGGAGCGTTGCGTTCCATGTCATTGACCCAGTACCGGATTGACCGCGACGGCGCAGACCGTCTGCTCTTTCTCATGCACGGCTACACCGCCGAGCAGCACCACCTCGCGTCGTATGTGCCGCTCGTCGACCCAGACGAGCGCTGCACCGCGATCGCACCGCGGGGACCGATCGACATGCCCGACGGCGACGGCGCGGGCTGGTGGTCGATCGACCTCGAGACGTTCGAACAAGACATCTCGCAGTTCGGGCCCTCGCTCGAGAGGCTCGAATCCTTCATCGCAGACGAGGCCGGCAAGGCTGGCGTGCCGCTCGAGCGGTGCATTGTGGGCGGGTTCAGCCAGGGCGGCTACCTGTCGCTGGCGCTCGCCGGCAGGGCTGGTGCGCCCCGCTACGCCGGCGTGTGGGCCATCTGCTGCGGTCTTCCGAGCGCGCCCGGGCTCAGCCTCGACCTGTCCAACGGCGACGGCCGACCGGCGCTCTTCCAGTGGGGAACCCGCGACCTCCTCATCGGCCAGGAACAGCCCAAAGAGGTGATCGCAGCTCTCGGCGATGGCGGATGGAACCTGCGACACCACGCCTACGACATGGCTCACAGCCAGACCATCGAAATGATGATCGACGCCCGCGAGTGGCTCGCCGGCGTCCTCTGAGCTGTTCTTCCAAGCGCGCGCGCAGTGGCGCACCGCCATTGCTTCCCGCTCTTGTTCGCTGCGCTCACGGGCCGCTCGGGCCACGGCTTCGCCTAGCGGCTCAGCCTCTCGACAGCCAGCTTGACCAGGCCTCCGTCGGCCCGGCCGACCAGCAGGCTGTCCTCGCTGACCCACCGGAGTCGACTGGTCGCCGCATCGGACTCGAGTGCGGTCACCGGTGACAGGTCCTGGCCAGCACGGGTCGGGGCAGCCCACACGATGGTGCGGCCCTCTCCTCCCCCCGTGGCGACGGTGCTGCCGGACGGATCCCAATCCAGGTCCTCAATGTGCTTGTCGTGACCGGAGGCCGCGGCCGGCGCGGTACCGGCGGGTCCTTTGCCGCCGAAGTCCCAGACGGTGATCTCGCCGAGGCACGCAACCGCGAGCCATCGGCTGTCGTGGCGGAACCTGAGTCGCTCGATCTTGGAGGGATAGCCGGACATCGAGAGGTCCTTGCCGCTCCAGAGCCGCCACAGGTGCACGGTGGCGTCTTGGGCGCCGGCGCAGGCCCATGCTCCGTCGGGAGACATCGCCAGCGACAGCAGCGACCCCTTCCAGTCGAAGCGACGTCGACGGCCGGTCCGTGGCCCGACGACGTCGTGCCAGCCGATGCCGCCATATGCGGTTGCGCCGACGCGGCTGCCGTCGGCTGACCAGGCGACCGCCGTCACCGTCGAGGGTTGGTCGTCGAAATCGTGAAGGAGCGAGCCGTCTTGGTCGGTGATGAGCAGGTGCCGGCCGGCGCCGACCGCGAGCATGGGTGCGTTCGGTGACCAGGCCAGCGCCGTCACCCAGGCCGACGCGTCGATGACGCCCTGAGCAGTTCCGGTGTGGTCGTAGATGCGCACGCATCCGTCCTGGCCCCCGACCGCGACGCTGCTGCCATCGGATGACCAGGCAGCGCTCAGCACTCCCATCTCGTGCCGTTCCAGCGCGGTTGCCGAGCCGTCATCGACGTCGATGAGGGAAGCGTCGCCGCCCAAGGACCCGACCACCGCCTGGCCGCGGTCCCGGCAGACCTCGAGCACCTGCACGTAGTCGTCGACGTCCACCCGCCATTGTGCGATGGGTGTTGTGCCAGCGTCGGTCATACCAAGCAGGACCTGAAGCCGGCCTCCAGTGACTCCCGGTCGAGGTTGCGCCCGATGAACACGAGACGGTTGCGTCGCTCCTCGCCGTCTCGCCACGCACCTTGGCGCTCGCCGTCAAGCAGCATGTGGACGCCCTGGAACACGTAGCGCTGATCCCAGCCGACGATCGACAGGATGCCCTTCGAGCGGAAGATGTCAGATCCCTTTGTCCGCAGGAGTTCGCCCAGCCATTCGTTCAGCCGGTCGATATCGAGGTCGCCATCGGCCTCGATCCCCACCGATGTCACGCTGAGGTCGTGCTGATGCTCGGCATCGGGGTCGAGAAACTCGGGATCATCGGCCAGCACACGATCGAGCGAGAACGCGCCGACCTCGAGGATGGCATCGAGGTCGACCTTTCCGTACTGGGTCCGGATGATCGGTGGCAGTGGGTTGATCTGCCGGATGCGGGTCTCCACATCGCCCAGTTCGTCGTCGTCGGCAAGATCGATCTTGTTGAGCACGACCCGATCGGCGAACGCCAGCTGCTCGACGGCTTCGTTCTCGACCCCTTCGGGCTTCTCTTCGTCCAAGTGCGGAACCCGGTGCTTGGCGTCGACCACCGTGACGATGGCATCGAGCCGCAACTGGGCTGACATCTCGTCGTCGACGAAGAACGTCTGAGCCACCGGTGCCGGGTCGGCCAGCCCCGTCGTCTCGATGAGGATCTGGTCGAAGCGGTCCTTGCGCCGCATCAGATTGCCGAGAATGCGGATCAGATCGCCTCGAACGGTGCAGCAGATGCAACCGTTGTTCATCTCGAAGATCTCTTCTTCGGCATCGAGGACGATGGCATCGTCGATGCCAACCTCGCCGAACTCGTTCTCAATCACCGCAATCCGCTTGCCGTGCTGCTCGGTGAGGATGTGATTCAACAGCGTTGTCTTGCCCGCACCGAGAAAGCCCGTCAGCACCGTTACAGGAACTCGATCATCAACCATGAGTTAGATGGTAATGATTCCCATTCCCCTGTACACCGCGATGCCAGCGGGTGCTGGGTCAAACGGCTCCAGAATTGCCGGTGTCGGAGGCGTCGATGAGGCGCCGGGGAATGGTGGCGTTGATGGTGTCGATCGCGTCGATGACGTCGTGGGCCACCCACACGCGGGATCGACCGACGCGGTGCTCGCTACGCCGCACGATCCCGGCATCAGCAAGCTGGTGCAGGATCTGTGAGGCGCGGGCCGGTGTCAGCTTGTAGCTGAATTGGATCTCGCCTGCCGTGATCGCGGGGGTGTGCAGCAGCCCGTCAAGGATCTGCGAAACCGCGGACCCCCGGCGGGTACGAACCCGCTGGCGGTAGTCGCGCGCGATGCCGGAGATTCGGTCGACGAGACGGACAGCAGCGTGTGCCCCGTCGATCACCGCTGTCGCAAACACGCTGATCCAGTCGTCAAGATCGCCCCGGCGGTACGCGGTCAGGCCGCTGACGTAGCCATCTGGATTGTGCAGCAGGCCATGCGCGACCGGTACCGGTGCCGTTGCCGCTGCGGGCCTGGCTTCGAGCAACCGGTGGATCAGCAGCCGACCGACGCGGCCGTTGCCGTCGACGTACGGGTGGATCGTTTCAAACTGAGCGTGCGCGATGGCAGCGTGCACTACGGGATGCACGTCGCTGCGGGCGGCGAAGCGCACAAGGTCGGCCATCAACGCGGGAACTTGCTCCCACGGCGGGCCTTCGAATTCGGCGCTCTGGCGGGTCTGACCGATCCACACAGCACAGTCCCGCCACGCGCCGAGGTATCGCCGCTCGATGTCCGGATCCGCCGAGAGCAAGCTGCGGTGCCGACGATGGAACCAATCCTCGGCCAGATCCTCGCCGCCACGTTGAGCGCTCAGCGCAACGGTGACGTTCGCAGCGACCAGCTCGGTCGCGACCGGGTACGGGCTGCGGTCGGGGTCGTCGTCGCCAAGATCGGCAAGCGCAATCGCCAATGCTTCGCTGGAGGTGGTGATGTGCTCGATTTGTGACGATGCGACTGCGTCGGCCCGGATGAGCACGGCGCTGAGATGCCCGAGCACACCGGTCGTCTTCGCGGCGTGATCGCGAAGATCGCTCACCGCCCGCGTCGCCTCGGCCAATGCCGCGCCAGTCGTCGGCGCAAGCGCTGGGATGGCAAGAACCCCGACGTACGGGGGCACAGTCTGGGCAACCGTGATCGTGCGCGGGCTCTCGTCGTCCCATGACCGCCACAACTCGTTCACGACGGTCACGGTCTGCAATTCCGCTGCGGGCCATCGGGACACTCGCCGCCTCCACGCCTTGACACCGGCCTGTTTAGGTAAGATTATCGACAGTTACCTTAATCTCGAAAGAAAATGTATAGGTTGGCGAAACGCTCAAGCCTTCCAGCACCATGCCTTGTCGCCTGGAGCGTTCATTCAACAGACGACTGCGTCGTTGACGCGAACCAACATGAGTTGTATCGTGTCAACATGCCGAGAGCGCGGCATCCGAAGAAGGAGATCGAAGCCGCATTGGCCGAATTCGAAGACGCAGGCTGGACCGTCACCCCAACGGCATCGGGCCACCGTTGGGGCGTTGCCCGATGCACCGAATCCAGCCGATCAGGCTGCCAAGTCTCCATCTGGTCGACGCCGCGCAGTCCCGGCAGCCACGCCCGCCAGCTCAGACGAGAGCTTGATCGATGCAACCACAACCCCGAGCGAGACAGCGACACGTGACCATGGCCACACACACCTTCACCCTGATTATCGACGGTCCTGACCTCCAAGATGACGAGATCATCGATGAGGTGTTCGAGGCCGGTTGCGATGACGCCCTGATCGGCCGATCCGACGGCATCCAGTTCGCCGACTTTGACCGCGAGGCCGACACTCTCCAGGACGCCATGCTGTCCGCCGTCGCCCAGCTCGAGTCCATCGAGGGCGTTTCCGTGGTTCGTGTCGCAGATGCCGGGCTGGTGTCGATGGCCGACATCGCAGCCCGCACCAACAGAACCCGCGAGAGCGTGCGACTCCTCATCTCCGGCGAGCGCGGACCCGGTGGATTTCCACCGGCCGTCACCGATCCCCGCAGCCGCTACCGGCTCTGGCGCAGTGACGAAGTCGCAACCTGGCTCCGAGAGAACCTCAACGCTCTGCTCAGCGACGCTGCCGATGACCACGTACGAGCGGCCATCAACGCCGGTCTCGAACTCCGCCATCACCGAGCCCACCTCGGTGACACAGAACGCCCGGACCTCCAAGCCCTCGTCGGCTGAGTGCCAGATGCGGTTCAGGAGCGGAACAGGCTGAATCGACTACCACGCTGACCGCGGCCGGTCGTCTCCCGCGGTCGGGGCTAGTCGTCGAGGCGGATGGTGAATTCGAGGCCTCCGGTGAAGGGGAGGGTCATCGTGCGGAGCTTGTTGGCGGGGTCGTTGAGAAACTCGAAGTAGGGCTCGTAGCCCTGAGCGGACGCGATGGTGTTGTCGGTGACGACAACGGCACCGGGACGCAGAGCTGGGGCGACCAGCTCCAGCGCGTCGAGCGCGACGTGCCAGATGTCGACGAGCAGGAAGTCGACCGATCCCCCGCAGTCGACCAGCGTCTCACGCAGATCGCCCTCGCGAAGCTCGATCCACGGCGCGAGACCCGCCTCATCGAAGTTAGCCCGGGCAATGGCAGCCTTGGCCGGTTCGTACTCGGTGGCGATCACCACGCCGTCGTCATGGCCGTTGTCGCGCACAGCGGCAGCCAAGTACAGGGTGGACACACCGTGTGACGTGCCCGCTTCGACAACACGGCGAGCGCCGAGCGCACGGCAGACCTGGTAGCAGAACGCCGCCTTGTCACGATCGAGCGCGACGAGCTTGTCGCTATAGAAACGGCGCATGTTGTCGTCGAAGCCGCGCTGGCTGCGGTCCCGGCCGCTCAAACGCCGTTGGGACGCAGTGAACGCCGACGTCTCGGCAACTTGCTCGTCGCTCTGGGCATGCAGCCGGTCGAGCAGCCCCTCAAGCACAGGATCATGCAGCGGTGACGTCATGCGGTTCCTCCCTCGTTCACCAGGCGGCGTCGGCCAAGTTCCTCGACCGCGGGAACATAGTCACAAACCCAAGACGGCTCGCACTCCTTCGTCGATGGCATCAACGAAGGCCCGCGGCAGCACACCCGCACGCTCCTCCAGCCATGTGCGTTCGACCAGCTCCAGTCCGAGCGGCACTGCAACGGAGTCGGAGGGCAGACCGGTCACCGCGGCGTCGAGCAGGACGTTGCCGGCGAGACCTGCCCGATCGAGATTCGTGGTCAGCGGCACGACATGGGTTTGCCAGACGTCGACATCCAGAGCATCCTCAGACGACACGACCACGCACGGCCGACGCTTGTCGAGATCCATCCAGTACACCCCGCCGCGCACTACCACGGCGCAGATCGCTCCATCCGCTCGCCAACTGCCGAGGCGTCCGCAGGCGTCAATCGCTCCGGAGCGGCCAAGGCCGCATCCGCCACGAGCTGATCGGCGAAGGACATGGTCGACTTGGCCGCGTGGCGACGGAGCTGATCGGTCACCCACCTCGAGAACGGCACGTGCAGGCTCTCGATGATGGGCACCACGTCATCAGGCACACTGATAGTCTTGTTAGGCACGTACGTATTATACGTATATATAATCGCGGAGTCTCTGTCAAACCGAGGAGGCCTCCAACGTCCAGCGTGATTCGGCCAGGCCGATCACAACGCCAAGGCAGCTCGGCATGCCGTGGACTCACCTAGAGTTCGTGGCATGGACGTGTCGCTGCCGCCACAGGCTGTCGAGGTTGAAGCGCAGCAGCCGTTCAAGCTGTGGATCAGGTTCGACGATGGCGTGAGCGGCATCGTGGACCTCACCCAGTGGTCAAACCGAGGGAACTTCGCTGCCTGGTCGGACGCAGCTTTCTTCAAGACTGCGCATCTGCGGCCATATGGCGCCATCGCCTGGGGCGACGACGATGCGCTCGAACTCGATCCCACGGCCATGTACTTGGATCTCACTGGCAAGAGCTTCGAGGACCTGCACCCGAAACCGTGGCCCGAACTGGTTGGCTGAGATCAACGCAGTCCCCTCATGGCCGAACTCAGCCGCTTCTACGGAATCGTCATCCGGATGTACGGCAACGATCACGCGCCGCCTCATTTTCATGCCATCTACGCCGACCGATCAGCTCTCGTGGAAATCGCAACGCTCCGGATGATTCGCGGGGATCTGCCACGCCGAGCGCGCAATCTCGTCGCTGAATGGGCCGAGCTCCACCGGACCGAACTCGCAGAGTCGTGGCGGCAACTCAACCGAGGCGAGGCTCCAGCGAAGATTGACCCACTCGACTGAACGAATGCAGGACCAGCCCGAGAACCAAAGGAGCGCCTCGATGTCGCCAACTATTCCGGCCTGCTCGGCGAGCGAGGACCCCGATGCCATGTACGCCAAGCTCGATGGCGCTGGTTGCCTCGTCGTCGAGGACATGGCGACTCCAGAGCAGGTGGCCGCAGTCCGTGCCGAGCTGGCCGATCAGATGGCAACCGCCAAGGTGGCCGACGACAAACCGGACGCCTTCTACCCCGGCATCACCCGCGTAGATGCCCAGCGCCTCTCCGACGGTGCTCGATGCCTCCAGCGAGCGAGCCAGCACCACCGCGTCCTCCACGGCCATGGACGCTCCTTGGCCGAGGAACGGTGTCATGGGATGCGCAGCGTCACCCAAGATCGCGACCCGCCCCGACGCCCACACCTCGAGCGGTGCGCGGTCGTACAGGCCCCACTTGAACAGCGCATCGTCGGGCACAGCACGGATCAGGTCCAGCAGGTGGGGCGCGAAGTCGGCGTAGGCATCGAGGAACTGCTGGGCCGTCGCCGGGATCGACCAGCCCTCCTCCTCCCACGTGTCGGTGTGCCCGCAGCCGATGAGGTTCATCAGCTCACCGCCCCGCAGCGAGTAGTAGAGCAGGTAGCGGCCGGGCCCACGGTGCATGGCGAGCTCCCGCTCACGCGTGATTGCGGGGCAGCCTCACCGGGCAGCACCGCGCGGAATGCCACCTGACCGTTGAATCGCGCCGGCGGCCCTCCGAACACGAACGAGCGCACCGCCGAGCCGTTGCCGTCGGCGCCGACCACGAGCGGAACGGTGTCGGTCGCGCCGTTGGCGAAGCGAACCGTGACGCTGTCAGCATCCTGGTCGAGCGCCACGAACTCGTGCGCTGCGTGCACCGCAGCCGGGTCGTTGTCGCGCACTGCTGCGAGCAGCACGCTGTGCAGGTCGCCTCGGTGGACGGCCAACAACGGCAGCCCGAAATTCTCTTCGAGCCAGGCATTGGGCAGGCCGGCGATGACCTCGCCGGTGGCGTAGTCGCAGGCGTGCACCGCCGTCGGGCAGCTCGACACAGCCGCCACCGCATCATTCACACCCAGGTCGATGAGCCCATTGCGCCCGTTGGGCTGCATGACGATGCCTGCGCCGATCCCGCGCAGCTCGCCCGCCCGCTCATACACCGTCACCGCGATGTCCCGGCGCTGCAACGCCAGCGCAAGCGACAGCCCGCCGATCCCACCGCCGACAACAACAACCCGGTCAACAGTCACGGCGTCCATTCTGGTGACAAACCCCAACCGCCACCAGCGCACCTGATTTGACTTGAAATCATGTTGCCAGATGACTGATTTTCAAGTTTAAACTTGGCGTATGGAGTTCGTGCCTCGCCCGGCGGACGAACGGGCATTGCGTGCCGCCGTCGCCCACGCCCCGGTGACGTTGCTGACCGGGCCGCGCCAGGCGGGCAAGTCGACACTGGTCCGCCGCGTTATCGCACCCTCGCCTGCGGCGTTCTTCGACCTCGAGGACTATCGCGATCGAGCCCGATTGTCCGAGCCGATGCTCGCCCTGCGAGACCGCGGCGAGACCATCGTGATCGACGAGGCGCAGCGCATGCCCGAGCTCTTCGCGTCGCTGCGGGTGCTGGTGGACGAGCATCGCCGGCCGGGTCGCTTCGTCGTACTCGGCAGTGCCTCCCCCGATCTGACGGGGCTGAGTGCCGAGTCTCTCGCCGGTCGGGTGAGCTTCGTGGAGCTTGCAGGCTTCCGCCTCGGCGACATCGGCGACGACCGCCTGGACGACCTCTGGCTGCGTGGCGGACTGCCGCTCTCGTGCCTCGCGCCGGACCTCCCGGCTTCCAACCGCTGGCGGGATGACTACATCACCACGTTTCTCGAACGCGACCTCGCCAATCTCGGTATGCGCATCCCTGCGGCGGCCATGCGGCGGTTCTGGACGATGGTCGCTCACTTTCACGGTCAGACCTGGAACGGCGCGGCCGTTGCCCGGTCTGCCGACGTCTCGACCAGCACGGTGCGCCGGTACCTCGACGCGCTCACTGACGCGCTCGTCGTGCGCCAGCTTCCGCCCTGGCTTGCCAATGTCGGCAAGCGGCAGGTCAAGTCTCCGCGGGTGTACATCCGCGACTCCGGCTTGCTGCACCGACTGCTCGGGATCGCCGACCACGTCGAACTCGAACGCCACCCCCGGCTCGGCGCGAGCTGGGAAGGTCTGGTGGTCGAACAGCTCTTTGCCCGCCTCGATGAGCCCACTCGTGCGACAGCGACGTTCTGGTCGGCCCACAGCGGCGCGGAGCTCGACCTGCGACTGGCAGCCGGCGGGCGAACCCTGGGGTTCGAGATCAAGCGAACCGAGCGGCCGTCGGTGACCCGCTCCATGCGCAGCGCGCTCGCCGACCTCGAACTCGACCACCTCTACGTCGTGCATGCAGGCGCGCACCGGTTCGCCCTCGACGAACGCATAACCGCCATCGGCGCGGTCGAACTGCTGACCAGCGAGACACCGCTCGACCTGGCGTAAGGCCCGGGGCATCTCGGCGAAGTCGCGGAGGCCGCGGCCGGTACCGTGCCGGCTCACTGTTTCGCGCCGCTCGGCTGAACGCGACCGGCGCCGAGCAACCGACTGCTAGGAGGCCGGCATGGCCCGAACGCGACATGCAATCGACGAGGCGACCCGTTCGAAGGACCTCACCGGCACGACCTACATCGTCACGGGATCGAATTCCGGTGTGGGCCTCGAAACCGCCCGCCAGCTCGTCCGCCAAGGCGGCCATGTGGTGATGGCCTGCCGCCGGACAGAGGCAGGCGAGCAGGCGGCCCGGAGCTTCGTCGGCCTCGACGGAACCCACGAGGTGATGCGGGCCGACCTCGCCGACCTCGCGTCGGTTCGTGAGTTCGCAGATGCGTTCACCGCCAAACACGACCGCCTCGACGGGCTCGCGTGCAACGCAGGCATGGTGAACATGCGCGGCGACCTCGAGCGAACGAAAGACGGCTTCGAGTCGACCATCGCAGTGAGCTACTTCGGTCACTTCCTGCTGACCGAGCTGCTCCTGGACACGCTCAAGGCCACCGCGCCCTCGCGCATGGCGATCGTGTCATCGGTCGTCCACGCCGGAAGCCCCAAGAACCGACCGCAGCTGGCACTCGACGACCTCAACCACGAGCGGCGCGACTTCAGCGGCATGCGTGCGTACTGCGAGGCGAAGGTGGCCACGGTCCTCTACGCCGCGGAGCTCGCCGACCGGCTGGAGGGCACCGGCGTCTCGACGTTCTCTGTCCACCCCGGATGGGCCCGCTCGAACTTCGGGTCGGGCGGCAGCCTGCCGATGCGCATCGCGATGGCGATCATGCGACCCCTCACTCGGTTCGTGTCCGACACCAACGAGCAGTCGGCCCAGACCACGCTCCACTGCCTCCTGTCCGACGACGCTCCCCGCCACAGCGGCGCCTATTTCAGCCAGAGCAGCGTGCTCTACCGCGACAAGGAGTGCAAGGACGGCGGTTGGCCCATGGAGACTCCCAACCCGAATGCCAAGAACATGGACACCGCACGGCAGCTTGTGGCCATGAGCTACGACCTGGTTGGACTGGACAGCCCCTCGCCCACCAAGTGACGCCGCTCAGCCCTGACCTGCGTGTCGGCTTGGATGAGATCGTGAGGTCGCGAGCCCTGCCTCGCGTGATCAGTTCAGCGAGTAGCGGATCGGCAGGCTCTTGTGACCGCCCACGAATTTGGTCTCCATGGTGGCCGGATCACCGGCCAGCTCGACCGAAGCGAGCCGAGGCAGCAGGTGGGAGAACAGGTTCCGCAACTCGAGCCGAGCGAGCTGGGCGCCCAGGCAGAAGTGGACTCCATAACCGAATGAGATCTGGCGGTCTGCGTTGGTGCGCTCGATGTCAAAGCGCAGCGGTTCTTCGAAGATCTTCGGGTCGAGGTTCGCCGCCTTGTACGACATGTACACCCACTCCCCTTCGGTGATCTCCTGGCCGAGGATCTCAGTGTCGGCCTGGGCAGTGCGCATGAAGTGGCGGACCGGCGCAGTCCAGCGGAGCATCTCTTCGACAGCGTTGGTCATCATCTCGGCTGGAGCCGATTGCAGCTTCGCGAGCTGATCGGGGTGCTCGATCATGGTTGTCGATGAATATGTCGTGCGGTGCCGGTGCGCCGATCGTCGCCATCAGGAATCACTCCCCCAGATCGCCCATGGGCTCCCGGCGGCCCACTCTAGGAATTGCCGCACTGTCTAACTTGTCAGCCAGCGAGCAAGCGAATGGCGGTTGAAATGGTGAAGTACGCAGACGGGCCGACGACCAGTGTCGAGGTCCACATCGATGCCCCTCCCTCAGCGGTGTGGCCCCTGCTCTGCGACATCAACGCACCCGCCGAGTTCTCTCAAGAGTTCCAGGGCGCCGACTGGCTCGACGACGGCCCGGCGCTCGGGGCCACGTTCCGGGGCCGCAACGAGCACAAGGTCGTCGGCGAGTGGAGCGCGGTCTGCAAGGTCACTGCCATGGACCACGAACGGGCATTCGAGTGGGCTGTCGGTGACCTCGACCATCCCGCCTCTCGATGGCGCTTCGACCTCGAACCGGACGGCGAGGGAAGCATGCTGAGATTCACCGCCCAGATCGGGCCGGCCCCGTCGGGCCTCACCCCGGCCATCGAGCGCATGCCCGACCGCGAGGAGGACATCGTCGCCAAGCGCATGGGCGAGCACAACGCGAACATGCGTCGCACCATCGAGGGCTACAAGCACTTGGCCGAGGAGCGCCAGGCGGGCACGTCGTGACCGACCTCCACATCGGCATCTCGACGGACCTCCGGCCGGTGCCCTGTTAGTTTCCGGAGAGCCGAGTGAATCCCGCACTGCGTTACCGGGGGAAAGGGGGACGCGATGTCGGATTCGTCCGAGTTTGATCCGGGGAGAACCAGGGCGGCGCTCGACGAGGCCAGCCATGCGCCGGGCGCGATCTATGCCAGCCCGGAGATCTTCCGCCGCGAGGTGGATGAGTACTTCAAGCGCGAGTGGCTGTATGTGGGACGGGTCGAGGAGCTGGCCGAACCGGGTGACTTCATGGCGCTGCGCCTGGTCGGCGAGCCCGTGCTGCTCTCTCGCGACCGGGATGGCGAGCTGCACGCCAACTACAACATGTACGTCCACCGGGGCGTCGAGGTTGCGTACGGATCGGGCAATCTCAAGGCCTTCAGCTGCCCGTACCACGGCTGGGTCTACGGTCTCGACGGCCAGATGAAAGGCGCCGCCTACATGGCCGACACGAAGGACTTCGACGTCGCCGATTGCGCCCTGACACCGCTACGGCTCGACGCGTGGCGGGGCAACATGTTCATCAACTTCGACCCCGATGCCAAGCCGCTGGCCGACGCCATGACCAGCCCCATCGACTACGAACAAGCCAACACCGACTGACCGACCCTCCCAAATTTGGGGGAAGCCCATCGGTTCTCATCGGCACTGACCATGCGAGCCTCCCCCAAGCCGTCAAATCTGAGACAACGATGCCATGGGCCAACCGCTGCGCCAAGGCCACGCCGCCCGGCCGAGCTCGCGATGCTCACTGTGGCCCTACCGCCTGTGGCCCTCGTGCACGTCCCGACGATTGGTAGTTTCGGCGACGAACCAGACCGACAAGCCACGGCAGGCAAAGTGGGGACGCGATGCCGAAGCACCTGACCGATGCCCAAGTCGACCACTACCGCGACCGGGGCTATGTCTCGCCGGTCGATCTCCTGACCGCGAGCGAGGCGGATGAGGCGCGGGCGAAGCTCGAGGCCTACGAGGCCCGCAGCGGCGGCCCGCTCGCCGGCGCTCAGCGTGTCGGCGGCCATCTGCTGTGGACGTGGCTCGATGAACTCATGCGCCACGAGACTCTGCTCGACGCGGTCGAAGATCTGATCGGCCTCGACATCCTGTGCTGGAACTCGATCTTCTGGATCAAGGAGGCGGCCTCGCCCAGCTACGTCGGTTGGCACCAAGACCTCGAGTACTGGGGGCTCGACAACGACGAACTCGTCAGCGCGTGGATCGCACTCTCACCCGCTTCCGAGGCGGCCGGTGCGATGTCGGTTCTCCCCGGAAGCCACCGAGAACTGCTCTCCCACGACGAGACCTACCACGCGGACAACATGCTGACGCGGGGCCAGGAGCTCAAGATCGACGTCTCCGAGCGAGAGGTCGCCTCGATGGCACTCGAGCCCGGCCAGATGTCCATGCACAACGTGCGGCTCGCCCACGGATCGGGGCCGAACACCACCGACGACCGTCGCATCGGCGTGTCGCTGCAGTACATGCCCACCCGGACCAGGCAGCGCCTCGTCGACTGGGACTTCGCCACCCTCGTCCGCGGCACTGACGACTACGGGAACTTCGAGCTGACCCCGCGACCGCAGCGAGACTTCGATCCGGTCGCCGTGGAGTTCCACCAGCGAGCCGGCGTGGCACTGCGCGATCTGCTCTACCAGGGTGCCGAGCGTCCGCCCGAACGAGCCCCGACGCTATAGCGGGGGTTCGTGCCGGAGAGGACTGTCTTTCCGCTGGTCAGAGGCGGGGTTGAGTCTCCGGTTGCCACCGGTTCGCCCGGTTCGCGTCCCTCATGGGCACGTCTGCAAGCCGAGTTCGTCCAGGTCGTTGTCGGCGACGTCGAGCAACTCTGACGGTATGCAGCCGGTGAACTGGTTGCTGGAGAGGTACAGCACTGCCAGGTCGGGCAGATCGTTCAGGTAAGTGGGGATCGAGCCGCTGAACTGGTTGTTGTCCAGCCGCAGTTGTTCAAGGTTGGTCAGGTTGCCCAGTTCGGGCGGGATCGGGCCGCTCAGCTGGTTGCGATTCACGCTCAGGTAGGTCAGCTCGGCCAGGTTGCCGAATTCTGTCGGGATGGCGCCGGTCAGCATGTTCTGATCGAGGATCAGCCGTTCGAGGCTGGCGAGGCTGCCCAGACTCGTCGGGATCTCCCCGGTCAGACGATTCCTGTCGAGATACAGGCGCTCCAGACTGGTCAGGTTGCCCAGCTCCGCGGGAATCTCTCCCGTCAGCCGGTTGCCATAGAGGTACAGCCGTTCGAGATCGGACAGGTTGCCGAGCTCCGCCGGTATCTCGCCGGTGAGATCGTTGTCGTAGAGGTACAACGACTCCAGCCGGGCGAAGCTGCCGAACGCCGCGGGTATCTCGCCGGTGAGGCGATTGCCGTCCAGCCCCAGCACAACCAGATTGGACAGGTTGTTCAGCTCCCGCGGTATCTCGCCGGTGAACTGGTTCTGGCGGAGCCACAAATACCTCAGACCCGTGAGGTTGCCGAGCTCGGCGGGGATGGTTCCGGTCAGCTCGTTCTGCCACAGCTCCAGATTGGTGAGATTGGTCATGGCGCCGAACTCGGGGTGTATCGGGCCGCTCAGCATGTTGCGGTTCAGCGACACCACACGCAGTTCAGCGGATCCGGTCAACTCGATCGGTATCGGCCCGGTCAGGTCGTTGCCGTCGAGGTCGAGAACGCTGAGCCTGGCCATGCCGCCGAGCTCGCCGGGGATCTCCCCGCTGAGGTCGTTGTTCACCAGCGCCAGCACCCGCAGGTCGCCAAGTCGAGCCAGTGCTGGCGGTATCGGGCCGGTCAGGTCGTTGTTCCCCAGGTGCAGCGAGCGCAACCTGGACAGCCGGGCCAGTTCCGGCGGTATCGACCCGCTCAGGTCGTTGCTGTTGAGGTACAGGACGAGCACACAGCCGTCGCTGTCGGTGGAGACGCCGAACCACTCATCGATGGGAGCGGTATCGCTGAGCCAGTTGACGCTGTTCCGCCAGTCGGGGCCGCCGGCAGCGTCGTAGAGAGCTACCAGCGCCTCACGGTCGCCGGCACAGGCCGCCGGTCCGCCGGGCAGCCGCACCAAATCGGACCAAGGCGACCATTGCGGCTCGCCATAACGATGATCGCTGGTGCCGACGATGAACCAGTACGACGCACCGGGAGTCAAGTGCGCAACGACATGCGACGCCTGGCCGCTGTTGGCCACGCTCACCGAGGTGAACGCAGCCATCCATTCCTTGCCGGCTGCCACAGCGGCGTCATAGTCGGCCTTGGAGATCCAGCCGATCCGGAAGTAGTTCCCATCCTCGACGGGATCCCACTGGACGACGACTTCGCCGGCTTGCGACCCCAAGACCGCTTGCGGCTTGGGCTGCGCGGTCGGGGCCGGCTGAGCCGCAGCGGTCGAAGCGCCGGCAGCGACGACGGCAAACAAGACGGCCGCTGCCAGTGCCAGCAGCGGCCGCGGCATCAGAACCGACGGTCGCCGTGCACCGCCAGCGTTGGATCGTCTGAGATGCACAGTCATGATGCTCCTCCTCATGGACCCGCTGATGCTAGGGCGAGGGCGAATTCCGGTGAGCACCCGATCACCTCGACGATCACCTCATTCGCGAAGACCCTTGGTGCCGGTGACCTCAAGGGGTGCGTCGATGCGGCAGCCCGTCCGAGCTCCTCGGCCAGCACGCACAGGTCAGCGAGCCCAGCACCGACGCCGCGGATGTCGGTGGGGAGCGCCAGCGCGGTCAAGCCGAGCGTGGGGAATCAAGCCGATAGTTCCCCAGAAGGTTCTGCGTGGTGTCGGAGGGGGGATTTGAACCCCCACACCCTTTCGGGCACTAGATCCTTAATCTAGCGCGTCTGCCAATTCCGCCACTCCGACTGAACGCCCCAAGACCGGCCGGTGGGCAGCCATTTCGGGGCGCATCAGCATAGCGCTGCAGGGTCAGATATTCGGCGGAGATCAGGCCTCGCTGATCGCCGTTGCCAAGGCGTCGAGGCGCACCGGATCCAGCTCGCCTCGCCACGACCACACCACGATGTCGACCCCTGCGTCGAAGAAATCCTGCGCGCCCGCAACGGCCTTGTCGACATCGCCACCGGCCTCGAAACCGAGATGGATCGACCGGTCTATCTCGGCCTCGTCACGCCCGACGCGCTCGCAGTGCGCCCGCAAGACCTCGTCGAGCTCCCGCCACGCAGCGACATCAGGAGGGAACGTCATGTCCCACTGGTCGGCGTACTTGGCCGCCGTTCGCAGCGTCCGCACCCGACCCTGCCCGCCGATCACGATCGGGAT
>JAJEIW010000226.1 GCA_022828045.1 Acidimicrobiia bacterium
GGACCAAGTCGCTCATGTACACCGACACGGCGCTGTGGCACGACCTCATGGAGCGGCTGGCGTCCATTGCTGTGGCCTCGATGCGGTCGCAGGTGCTGGCAGGCGCCAGCGCCGTGCAGCTGTTCGACTCGTGGGCGGGCACGCTGTCGCCCGCCGATTATGCGGCGTTCGTGGCGCCTCACAGCAAGCGGGTCTTCGACGAGCTGGCCGACCTGGGCGTGCCCCGGGCGCACTTCGGCGTGGGCACCGGGGAGCTGCTCGACCAGATGGCCGGGGTGGGCGCCGACGTGGTGGGCGTGGACTGGCGGGTGCCGCTCGAGGTGGCTCGTGAGCGAGTCGGGCCCGGCGTCGCGCTGCAGGGCAACCTCGACCCGGCCCTGTGCGTGGCGGGATGGGATGCCGTGCGCCCCGCCGCCGACCGCATCCTGGCCGCCGGCACGACCGAGAGCGGCTACATCTTCAACCTGGGCCACGGCGTGCTGCCCGAGACCGACCCTGCCGTGCTCGAACGGCTGACCGACCATGTGCACGCGTACCGGCGGCCGCTGCCCAAACCACCCGACTGAGCGAGCGGTGGCCTGCGTCGTGGCATCCCGCAGTCGTGGTGACCTGTCGGCATGACAACTCAGCGGGTTGTTGTGGTCGGCGGCGGCATCGCCGGGCTGACTGCCGCCTACCGCCTGCTGCACCCTGCCGACGCGGCGGCCGAAGTGCCCCGTGTGGTGCTGATCGACAGCGCCGAGCGCCTGGGCGGCAAGATCCTCTCGACGCCGTTCGAAGGGCGGCTCGTCGACGAAGGCGCCGATGCCTTCCTGCTGCGGGTGCCTTGGGCGAACGAGCTGTGCGAGGAGCTGGGGATCTCAGGCGAGCGCATCTCGCCAGCAGTCGGCGGCGCCTCGGTCGTTCGGGTTGGCTCGCGCGGCCAACGGCTGGCACCGCTGCCCGATGGCTTGATCGGCGGGGTGCCTACCCGCCTCGGGCCGCTGTTGCGGTCGCCGCTGCTCGGCCCGGCGGGAAAGCTGCGGGCTGCAGCCGACTACGTGTTGCCGCGGCGGTTCACGGAACGCCGGCGAGGCCCCAATGGGACCGACATCGTGATCGAGGGCCGGAGACGCGCTGTGCGCGCGCGACCCCGTGCTGGTGGCGCGGTGACATCGGGCGGCGAGGGCTCTGTGCGTGTCCGGCCCGGCGTCGCCAGCGTGGGTGACATCGTGCGCTCCCGGCTCGGTGAGGCCGTGGCGTCGCAGGTGGTCGACCCGCTGCTCGGCAGCATCAGCGCTGGCGACATCAACCGGATCGACGCCGCGATCTCGGCGCCGGTCCTCGGCCAGGCGCTGGAGCGCAGCCGATCGCTCATGAGAGGACTGCGCCGGATGCAGCCTGCGCCTGCCGCAGACGGCTCCGGCCCGGCACCGATCTTCGGCAGCTTCGAAGGCGGGATGGGCCGGCTGGTCCAAGCGCTGATGGAACGCCTGGACGGATGCGTCTTGCGCCTAGGCACCCAGGTGGCGGCAATCCGGCGCCCCGGCACTCGCTTCGCCGTCGACACAGGGACCGAGGTACTCGACGCAGACGCGGTCATCATCGCTGCACCGGCTCACGCGGCAGCGCAGATGCTGCCGGCCGCACCTCACGCTGCGGCGGCGCTTGGCCTCATCAGGTACGCGTCGGTTGCCGTCGTGACGCTCAGCGTGCACGCCGAAGCCATCGAGGCACCGCACGAGGCCGGATTCTTGGTCACCCGCAACGTCGGCTGGCTCACGACGGCCTGCAGCTACGGCTCGGCCAAGTGGCCCAACTGGTCCGCCGGAGGCGGTCGACACGACAATGACCGGCGCCGTGCCGGCGAAGGCGATCCGCATCCCATAGGAGACGAGGTCGGCGAGGGTGCTCCTCACCCCGCTGACGGCGGCGATGGCGCAAGCCCCAGCAGCGGGCCGAACGTCGTGCTGCGGGTGTCGGTGGGCCGGGACGACGACGACCGCCACACCCGCCTCGACGATGCCGAACTGCGCGACACCGTGCTCGCAGAACTGTCGCAGCTTGCGCCACTGCGGGGCCTGAGCGACCCTGGCGCCGTCGCCGAGTGGCGGGTTTCGCGCTGGCCGCAGTCGCTGCCGCAGTACCGACCCGGGCACAGTCAGCTCGTCGACCGGATCGAAGCGGCGCTGGCTCGCGAGATGCCCGGCGTGTTCGTGACCGGCGCGGCCTACCGGGGCCTCGGCATCCCCGCATGCATCCGGCAGGGCAACGAAGCGGCAGCAGCGGTCGTGCAGCACCTCGGCTCGAGCCCGGCCGCTCCCTGAAAAACTTCGCAAGTGGCTGCCCCTTCTCATCGTGCTGGCAGCAGTTCCCCGCACAAGTTGCCAGTGGTTATCCGTGGCGGGCTAGGCGGCCGTTCGAGCCCCGGCCTCGTCCCTCGGCTCAGCCTCGTGCCGTGAACCGGCTGCTGCGCGACGGTCTTGCGCTGGTGCTGGGCGCGCTTACCATGCTGTCGCTGCCGCCGTGGGGGCTGTGGCCGCTCGGCCCGGTCGGGCTCGGCCTGTGGCTGCGCTTCTGCAACCGCGGCGCCGAGCGCTGGCGCGACCGGCTCGAAACCGCTGCGGCCTTCTGGCTGGGCGCCTACCTGCTCGGGCTGTTCTGGATGACCGAGCTGACCGTGCCGGGATGGATCGCGGCAGTGCCGGTCGAGACGCTCATCATGGCGCTGCCGCTGTCGCTGGTTCCCGCCAGCGGCCGATGGCGTGCGCTAGGCGTGCCCGCCGCGCTGGTGCTGGGTGAAGCCGTGCGCTGGCAGGTGCCCTTCGGCGGCGTGCCCATGTCGAACCTGGCGCTGGGCCAGGTCAGCGGGCCGTGGCTGGGCACCGCGGTGCTTGCAGGTCCGCTGGGGGTGATCGCGCTCGTGGGCGTGGGTGCCGTCATCGTCGAGCGCCTCTGCGCGCGCGAATGGTGCGCCGTCTCCTGGCCGGCGGTGGCGGCCATCGCCGCGCCCATCGCGGCGCTGGCGTGGCGCGCCACCGCGGTGGACGCCACCGTCACGGCGGCTGTCGTGCAGGCCGGTGGCGAACTGGGCACCAACGTCGACACGCCGCAGCGCAGCGTGCGGCTGCGGCACCTCGACACCACCAACGCCTGGCAGGGCAATGCCGACCTCATGGTGTGGAGCGAGAGCAGCACGTCGGCCGACGGCCCGCTGGAGGCCTCAGACAACCTGGCCGAGCTGGAAGCGCTGGCCGGCTGGCGCGACACGGTCCTCATAGCCAACTTCTACGAGCGCGCCGTCGACGCCGAGCGGTTCCGCAACGCCACGGTTGCCATCGACCCCGCCACGGGCCTGGCAGATCGCTACGACAAGGCGCACCTGGTGCCCTTCGGCGAATACGTGCCGCTGCGCAGCGTGGTGGAACCGTTCGCCGACCTGTCGCTGATCTCCCGCAAAGCCATCGCCGGCGAGGGTCCCGGCTTGCTGTCGACCTCGCTGGGCGACATCGCCGTCGTCACGTCGTTCGAGGTGTACTTCAGCGAACTCGTGCGCGACGGGGTCCGGGCGGGAGGCCGCATCGTCGCGAACCCCACGCTGGCGTCGTCCTACAGCACGTCGGTGGTGCCGTCCCAATCGCTCGCCAGTGCCCGGCTGCGGGCGGTCGAAACCGGGCGCTGGGTTCTGCAGGCGTCCACCACCGGCTACAGCGCCGTCGTGTCGCCCGACGGCGAGGTCACTCACCGCAGCGAGCTGCGCGAATCCATCGTGCTGGCCGGCGAAGTCGAGCTTCGCTCAGGCAGCACCCCGGCTCTGGCGCTGGGCTCGTGGCCGCTGATCGTGGCAGCCGCCGTGGTGCTCGCCTGGTGCGTTTTGCCAGCCGGCCGACGCAGAGGCTGAGCCGGCAGGCGAAGCCGTGGCCCGAGCGGCCCGTGAGCGGCAGCGAACAAGAGCGGGAGACAACAGGTACGACAACGAGAAGGTTCACCTGTTCGCGCCGCCTCAAGTCCGGCCGTGCGGCGGGGTGACGAGCCGCGAGTAGCCTTGATCAGCCTCAAAAGCGGTGACGAGCCAAGCGTGAGCCATCCGGAAATCCAGGCAGAACAAGCTCATATCGACCGTGCCTACGCGCTGCTGGAGTCGTCCCGGCAGCGGGTGACGCGGCTGCGCGACATGGTCGAGGTGGGTCGAGGCGGCACGCGGCAGGCCCGCTTCGAACGCGACGTCATCGAAGATGCCGTGGCCGGGCGCCTGAGCCAGCTGGAGCTCGGCTCGTCGTCGCTGGTGTTCGGTCGCATCGACCGGTCCGCGCTGCCGAACGGCGACGCTGACAAGTCCGACGGCAGTCCTGACGGCAATGGCGCCAGCGAGACCTTCTACATCGGCAGGCTTGCGGTGGCCGACGAGCGCCAGGAGCCGGTAGTGGTGGACTGGCGGGCCCCGATCGCCGAGCCGTTCTTCCGGGCCACCGGTGGCGATCCGCTCGGCCTGCTGCGACGGCGGCACTTCGTGTGCCGCGGCCGCGTGCTTGCCGACCTCGAAGACGAGTTCTTCGACCTCGATGCGCTCGACGGCCAGAGGGGCGACGACCCTCGCTCCCGGCTGAACGCCCACGGGGCGCTGTACGCAGCGCTCGAACAGCGCCGCGACGGCCAGCTGCGCCAGGTGGTGGCCACGATCCAGGCCGAGCAGGACGAGATCATCCGCAGCCCGCGCAAGGGGATCCTGGT
>JAJEIW010000015.1 GCA_022828045.1 Acidimicrobiia bacterium
CAGACCTGTCGCGTCGAGTGTGGGGCCGGCAGGAGCGCTCCTGTCCAGTAGGGAGCCTGATTGTCTCGACTCGGTTGTGACGAAGCGCCCCTGCCGTCCCGGACCCACCGGAGCATCACTTCCAGCAGGAGCACAGCATGACACCGCCAGTCGGGGGGATCGACCCCCACCAGGACACCTTCACCGTGGGGATCGTCGACGCCAACGGCGTCGAGCTGACCCACGAGACCTTCGACAACAGCGCCGCCGGCTACGCCGCCGCGATCGACGTGCTCGATTCATTTGGCGTCGAGCTGGTCGGCGTGGAGGGATCAGCGAAATGGGGAGCCCATGTCGCGATCGCGCTCGCCGCAGCGCGCTTCGACGCCCGCGAGGTGCCGCCGTCGCGCTCGGCCGCGCAACGCCGTTCTCGGCGGCTCGACAAGACCGACGCCGTCGACGCGGTCGCCTCGGCGCGGGCGCTGCTGGCCGAGCCGACCCTGGGGCCGGTCCAGGCGCTGGAGATCTTCGACCCGCTCGTCGCGCGGATCGAGGCCGTGCTCGAGCACCGCCGGGCGCTGGTAGCCGCACGCACACTGGGTTTGCACTACGCCGCAGGCCAGATCTCCAAGCTGCCCACCGAGATCCGCGACCAGCTCACCAGCCAAGGCAAGATCGAGAGCCGGCTGCGTCGCCTCGAACACATCGACCCCGCCAGCGCCACCACTCCCGCCGGCAGCTACCGGCTCGAATGGCTCCAGGCATTCATCGAACAAGACCGCCAAGCGCGCCGCGAGATCCGCCGCCTCGAACGGTGCATCGACGAGCTGCTCGACTGCCACGGCACCACACTGCGCGACGAACCCGGCATCGGCCCCATCTCCGCCGCCGTGCTGCTGTGCGAAGTCGGCGACCCATATCGGTTCGACCGCGAGTCCAAGTTCGCCCGCTGGTGCGGCACCGGCGCCGTCGCGCTCTCCTCAGGCGAAGGCAACAGCCAACCCGTCAAGCACCGGCTCGACTTCGGCGGCAACCGGCGCATCAACTCAGTGCTGCACATCGCGTCGGTCACCCAGGCCCGCAGCCAGCCCGACGCCGCCGCCCTGCCTCGCCCGAAAAACTGCCGAAGGCAAAACCCGACGCGAAGCCCGCCGAGCTCACAAACGCCACCTCGCCAACCGCGTCATCCGACGCATGTGGCGCGACGAAAAACACCGACAACAGGCCCGACTTCACGCCGCCTGACGACCACACTTGACAAGGGAGCGTCCGACAGTCCCCGACTGACCGACCCTCCCAGAATCCGGGGGAAGCCCACATTGTCGTACGAGTCGTCTTTGGTGCCGACCGACGCGACGATGTCGTTGTCGTCGAGCCGCTGTGAGTGGCGGATGGACAGATATTGCGATCCGAGGTCGCTGTGGCGGGTCACTGCCTCGATGCGGCGGCCGTCGCGTCGGCGGGCGGCGATGGCCATGTCGAGGGCGTCGAGGGCGAGGTCGGTGCGCAACGAGCGCGACGCCCGCCAGCCCAGCACGCGCCGCGAGTAGGCGTCGATCACGAACGCCATGTACACGAACCCGCTGCGGGTGCGCACCCAGGTGAGGTCCGCGAGCCACAGCCGGTCGGGTGCGTCGACGCTGAAGCCCCTGTTCACCAGATCGGAGGGCAGGCCCTCGTCGGCAGGGGTGGTCGTGGGGGGCTTTGCGCCGCGCACCACGCCTCGAAGACCCATCTGTGCCATCAGCCGCTCCACGGTGCAGCGAGCCACCCGCACGCCCTTGACGCGGTTGAGGCGGTCGGCGCCTTCGCCGCCCCGTAGGCGTCGTAGTTCGCCGCATGCACCTCGGCGATCAACGGGCGAAGCTCGCCGTCGCGCACCGCTCTCGCCGACGGCGCACGCTTCTTGGCTGCGTAACAGGCCGACGGGTATCCCGATGAGCACAGCGCAGATCGGCTCGACCCCGAACCGGCCCCGATGGGCGCCGACGAACGCCACTACAGCCCGCACTGGCGGTCGAGCCCCTTACCCGAAGAAAGCCGACGCCGCCTTCAATATCTCGTTCGCCCGCCGCAGCTCACGGTTCTCGCGCTCGAGCTCTTTGATCCGGGCACGCTCGGCGGTGGTCACCCCCGGCCGCACCCCGCCGTCGATCTCCGCGCGGCGCACCCACAGCCGCACCGTCTCCGGCGTCGGGCCCAGCTTGCCGGCGACCGAACAGATCGCCTCCCACTGAGACCCATACAGGCGCTCGTTCTCCAGCACCATCCGCACCGCCCGCTCACGCAGCTCGGCGGGATATCTCCCATTTCCTGGCATCGCTCCATCCTCTCAAGGAACAGAGCCTCCACCAAAACCGGGGCGATTCAATGAATACAAAAAGGCTTGGAACGAGCTGCCCAAGCCGGTCAGGGTGGCGGGCGAGGTGACAGCCACATACGCAGGCTGCGCGGTGCTGGCTGGCGCTGCGTACGCCGCAGTCTTTAGGGGCAAGCCAGCGGCTGGTGCCAAGATCGCGCAGCATGCCGCTGGCCTCGGGTGCAATATCGGTTTCGAGATGATTCCCTTAATTGACGACAGCGACCCCGATGGTGACAACTCTGACGATGACGGCTCGGACGATGGCTCCGGAGCGGACCCTGAGCCGACGCCTGACCCGAACGACCCTGACGGCGACTACGACGGCGACGGCACGACCACGGCCCAGGAAGCAACCGAGGCAGCCATCAAACACCAGGCCGGCGAGATCACCGACGCGGAGTACATTCAGATTCTCAGAAGGTACTGGTGCGGCAGCGGCGACCCGTCCTACACGTCCTACTGCAACGAGTGAGGCGGGAAACGACGATGAACACTTCGAGCTACCCTGACACCATGAGTGCACCCGCCACGACTGAGTCGAGATGGCAAAGGCTCGCTTTGCGAGCGGGTGTTTTCGTGGCCGTAGCCATCGTCGTCGGGACGTTGGCGAGGCTCTACATCGACTCAATACCGCTGCGGCTTGCGATTGCGTGCTTCATGTGGTTCGTCGTGTCTGCTGGCATAGATGCTGCCGCTAAAGCTGCTCGACGTAGGCGGCGGCAAGATACCGAACAGGCCGCGGTTTCTTCGGGCTGAGTGCCTGACTGCTTGTCAGCGTGCCTGAATCACGCCGGGTTTGATAGAGACTGTTTTTGTTGGGTCCTGGCCGGGGACTGTGGGACTGTCAGATTTTGACTGACAGTCCCAGCGTCGGACAGTCCCGAATGTGCCGCTGACCTGCGGGTTTCAGCAAACCGCTGATCGCTGGAGCAGAGGTCCTGTCGCCTCCGCAGCGGGAACGCGCGCTAGGGCCGAAGCTGTTCAGCTACCAAGCGCCGGCCTCGCGCCAGGCTTCGAGCTGTCCCCACTCGGCGCCGGCTTCCAGCAGCACCTCTTCGGTGTGCTGGCCCAGCTCGGCCACCATCGTGCCGATGCGGGTCGGCGTGTCGGACATGGTGATCGGGCAGCCCACGAAGGTCTGCTCGCCCCATTCCTCGTGGGTGGCTCGCACCAGGTAGCCGTTGGCGTAGGGCTGGTCGTTGGCGACGACCTCCGAATGAGAACGCACCGGGCAGAAACGCTGCTCCTCGGCCTCGAGCCGCTTCGACCACTCCTCGGTGCTACGAGTTTCAAACACCTCCCGGAAGAAGGCGCGCATCTCAAGCGCCACCTCGCGCGGCACGAAGTAGGCGTTCCAGGCGGGATGATCCTCAAGATCGGGGCGCTCGATGGCTCGGCACATACCCGGCCAGAGGTGCTCGGGGCATCCCGCCATGGCGATTGCACCGTCAGACGTGGGGAACACGCCGTACAGCGCGTGCACCAGCGGATGGCCGCCGTTGGAGCGTCCGGCCTCCTCACCGGTCATCAGCAGATGGGTGTACTCGAATGCCTGCAGCCAGATCTGCCCGCCGAGCAGGCTCACATCAACGCGCTGACCCCTGCCGGTGCGTTCGCGGGCGTACAAGGCCGCGAGGATCCCCGTTTGCAGGTTCTGCGCGCCGCAGTGATCGGCCACGAGCGCGCCATATGTCGACAGCGGCCCGCCGTCAAATCCGCTCGAGGCGATGACTCCGCCGGAGGCTTGCCCTGCGATGTCGGCGCCCTCGCGGTCGGCCTCGGGACCGTAGGGACCCAAGAAGCTGCCGGCGGCCCAGATGATGCCCGGGTTCACGGCTGCCAGATCGTCATAGCCCAGGCCCCACTCGTCGAGCGTGCCGGGCTTGAAGTTCGACAGCACCACGTCGGAGGTTTCGACCAGTTTCAGAAACGCCTCCTTGCCTGCGTCGACACGCAAGTCGAGCGTGACCGAGCGCTTGCCCCGATTGCATGCGATGTACACCGAGGAGTGGCCGTAGTCCTCGAGCACGTCCACATGCCGACCGACATCTCCGACCTGCGGCAGCTCGATCTTGATCACTTCGGCACCGAGACCGTGCAGCATGGCTGCTGCCTGCGGGCCCTGCACCAACGTGGACAGATCCAGAACTCGTACTCCGTCGAGTGCGCCAGCCATGGTTTCCCCTTGGTCGCAGTGGTGTCACAACAATTGGTGAGCATGGTACTGAGCGGTCATTGGCGGCCTCGCACAACCCCAGCCCACCTGGCATCTCCGCCGGGCCGTTCGCAGCGCACCAAAGCAGGCTGCGGCTGCGAGAATGGGCGCCCGTGACCGACACCGCCGCAGCAGCCTCAGAGCTTGATGAAGCTTCTGCGCGCACGCTGCGGTTCTCCATCCTGATCTCGGCCATCCGCTGCACGCTGGCCTATGTGATCTTGCCGTTCGTGACGCCGTTCATCGGGCTGGCGCCGGGTGTCGGGCCTGCAGTGGGCATACCCATTTCGCTGATTGCGCTGTGGGCGAACGTCGCCAGCATCAAGCGGCACTGGCGCTCCGATCATCGCTGGAAGTGGCCCGTCAGCGTGCTCAACGCGGGGATCATCGTGCTGCTGGTCATCCTGCTCGTGCTCGACGTCGGGCAGCTGCTGTAGCAACCGACGGTTCGCCACCGGCGGAGGCGTCGCAGACATACTCGAAGCGAGGTTTGCCAGATGCATGTGCTGATCACCGGGGCCGCTGGGATGCTGGGCCGCAAGCTGACTAGGCGACTGGTGGACGTCGGCACGCTGCGAGGGAGCCCCATCGACCGGATCGATCTCATCGACATTGTCGAGACGCCCATCGAGAACAGCACCTGTTTCACGCACGTCACCGATATCTGCGAGCCGGGCGTCGCCACTGAGTTGCTGAGACCAGTACCGGATGTGATCTTCCATCTGGCCGGCGTTGTCTCCGGTGAAGCGGAAGCCGACTTCGACAAGGGGATGGCGGTCAACGTCGATGGCACCCGGGCGCTGTTCGATGCGCTGCGATTCGCCGAGGGCAGCCCGCGAGTCGTGTTCACGTCGTCGATTGCGGTCTTCGGTGCCCCGTTCCCCGATCCGATCCCCGACGACTTCCATCTGACGCCGCTCACCTCCTATGGCATGGAGAAGATGGTCGCCGAGGCGCTGCTGGCCGACTACACCCGCCGCGGCGTCTTCGACGGTGTCGGCATTCGACTGCCCACCATCAGCGTTCGCCCCGGTTCGCCCAATGCCGCCGCATCCGGTTTCTTCAGCGGCATCATCCGCGAGCCCCTGGTCGGTGCACAGGCGGTGCTGCCCGTGTCCAGGAACGTGCGCCACAGCCACGCCAGCCCCCGCAGCGCAGTCGGATACATGGTCCACGCCGCAGAACTCGACAGCGCAGCGTTGGGGCCACGGCGCAACCTCACCATGCCCGGTGTGTCGGTGACCGTCGGCGAGCAGATCGAAGCACTCGCTCGTGTCGCTGGTCCCGAAGCGGCGTCGCTGATCGTTGAATCGCCTGACCCGACGATTGCACACATCGTCTCCGGATGGCCGGAGCGATTCGACACCCGGCGGGCTTTGGAGCTGGGTTTCACGCCCGATGAGAGCTACGACGCCATCATCCGCGCCTACCTCGATGACGACGTCGCACCAAGCTGAGCGGAGCCCACGAGAGCAGGAAACCCGGGCCCAAGCGGCCCGTGAGCGGAGCGAACAAGAGCGGGAGACTCAGCGTGTCACCGCGCAGGGTCGCGCATTTGGCACACTGGCTGAACATGCAGACAGTTCTCCCGGCGGCTCGCCTCGTAGCAGCGCGGCGCCACACCGGGCTGCATCACTGAGTCCGATGCGCATCCTCTTCGCCGACAAGATCGATGCCGGCCGCTTGGGCTGGCTCGAAGCTGCGGGCCACGAGTGCGTCGTCAAGCCCGAATTGGAAGCGAGTGATCTGCCCCAGCACATCGCGGGGGTCGAAGTGCTGGTGGTGCGCAGCACTGAGGTGACTCGCAAGGTGTTCAAGGCCGCCGACGAGCTGGCCATGGTGCTGCGCGCCGGGGCCGGCACCGACACCATCGACTGCGACGGCGCCAGCAAGTACGGCATCTACGTGTGCAACGTTCCGGGGCGCAACGCCGTGGCGGTTGCCGAGCTGACGATGGGGCTGCTGCTGGCAATCGATCGCCAGATCCCCGATGCCACGTCCGACCTTCGCTCGGGCCGCTGGGACAAGTCCCGCTACATGGGCGCCTCGGGCCTGAAAGGCCGCCGTATGGCCATCGTGGGCATGGGCGCGATCGGCATCGAGGTGGCTCGCCGCGCCACGGCATTCGGCATCGAGGTAGCTGCGCTGTACCGCTCGGACCGCTCGCGCGATCTGCTGGCGGGCATGAAGCAACTCGAGATCGAGATCGCGCCCGATTACGACACGCTGCTGAGCGGCGCCGACATCGTGTCGCTGCACCTTCCTGCCAATGCCGAGACCTGCGGCCTCGTGGATGCCGAGTTCCTGGCCAAGATGCCCGACGGCGCCATCCTGCTCAACACCTCACGGGGCGAGATCGTGGATGAGGACGCGCTGCTGCGGGCGCTCGACGAGCGGGGCATGCGCGCAGGGCTCGACGTGTTCAGGGGGGAACCGACGGGCGCCGATCCCGACTGGCGCTCGCCGCTGGCGTCGCATCCGAGCGTCACCGGCACGCATCACATCGGCGCCTCCACCGTGCAGGCGTCCGAGGACATCGCCGACGGCATCGTCGAAGTGCTCGAAGCGTTCTCGACCGGCGAGGTCCTCAACTGCGTCAACCGGGCCGAGCGGCCGCTGGGCCGCAGCACCATCGTGGTCCGTCACCGGGACCAAGTGGGCGTTCTGGCCGGCATCCTCATGGCGCTGCGGGCCAGCGGCATCAACGTGCTGCAGATGCGCAACGAGATCGTGGCAGGTCCCAAGCATCACGCTGCCGTCGCCACGATCCGGGTCTCCCGGCGGCCGTCTCGCAAGGTGCTGGCAGAGCTCACCGAGATGGAAGCGGTGCACGGGCTGCGGTTGATCAACGCCTGCTGAGCGCACTCACGACTGCCGCCATACCCTGATCCGGTGCGCCCCAGGACCGGCAAGACCTCG
The DNA here is from genome assembly GCA_022828045.1 of Acidimicrobiia bacterium. Lineage (GTDB taxonomy): Bacteria > Actinomycetota > Acidimicrobiia > Acidimicrobiales > Poriferisodalaceae > Poriferisodalis. The sequence goes on from JAJEIW010000015.1 coordinate 7,476, forward strand.
ATCGCGCCGATCCTGATCACCGGCAGCATCATCACTGCGGTGACGTTGGGCGTACGGGCCACGATGGGGCTGTTCCCCGACGCCATCGACCAAGCGCTGGATGTGGGCGTCGGCACGGTCGGGTTGACCGTTGCCCTGCAGAACCTCGTGTGGGGCCTGGGACAACCGCTCGCGGGTGCCATCGCTGACCGGTACGGCGCGGCACGGACGCTGGTTGTGGGCGCCGTCGCCTATGCGGGCGGCTTGCTGGTGATGGGCGCAGCCAACGGACCCGCTGGGCTGCATCTCGGGGGCGGGGTGATCGTCGGGCTCGGCATGTCTGCAGCGTCGTTTGCAGTGGTGCTGTCGTCGATGAGCCGGCTCGTGGACCCCCAACGGCGCTCGATGGCACTGGGCGTGGCCACGGCATGCGGCTCGCTCGGGCACTTCGTGCTGGTACCGCTGACCAGTGCTGTCATCAGCGCATTCGGCTGGCGCAGCGCGCTGACCGTCCTGGCAGTCGTGACGGTGTCCATCGGGCTGTTCGTCCGGCCGTTGCGCACTCAGTCTGGGCCCGCCGAAGCCGTCGAAACGGTGCCGGGCGACGACGAATCGCTCCTGACGACGTTGGCGAGGGCGGCTCGCCATCGCGATTACCTGCTGGTGAACTGCACATTCTTCGTCTGCGGCTTCCACGTCACGTTCATCGGTGTGCACCTGCCCAAGACACTCACCGATGCCGGCCTCGATACCGCCGTCGCCACCATGTCCTGGTCGCTCGTTGGCCTGTTCAACATCGTCGGAGCATTCGCCGCCGGGGCCCTGGGCATGCGAGTCGCCAAGAGCCGGCTGCTGAGCATC
>JAJEIW010000148.1 GCA_022828045.1 Acidimicrobiia bacterium
TGTTTCTGGCGGGCGACGACGGGCTGTCGAACATGCGCGGGCTGGGCCGCACCGTGTCGCCGATGGCGTTCGGCCACAACGGCGCCGGCGGGCAGCTCGCCTGGGGCGACCCGGCCACCGGCCTGTCGCTCGGCTACACCACCAACGGCTACGACGAGCACGAGGTTCGTCAGCCTCGGCGTGACACTGCGATCGGCAGTCTCGCCGGGCTCTGCACCACCCCCGGCTGATCGCCCCTGACCGACCGCGATCGCCAACGTGGTAGCAACGGGAGCGATGCGGCTCCTCGTACTGCAGCACATCGACTGCGAGCATCCCGGCCGGCTGCGCGACTTTCTGCGTGCCGACGGCGTGGAGTGGACTGCGGTGGAGCTCGACGACGGCGAGCCCATCCCGCCGCTCGAGGACTTCGACGCCATGTGGGTGATGGGCGGCCCCATGGACGTGTGGGACGTGGAGGACTGCCCGTGGCTGGTGCCGGAGAAGCGCGCCATTCGCCGCTGGGTGCGTGAGCTGCAGCGACCGTTCCTGGGGCTGTGCCTGGGGCACCAGCTGCTGGCCGACGCGCTGGGTGGAACCTGCGGGCCCCAGCGCCCGCCCGAGATCGGCGTGCTGGCCGTCGATCTCACGCCAGAGGGCCGCAGCGACCCGATCTTCCGCCAGATGAGCGACCGCCAGCACGCGCTGCAGTGGCACTCAGTGCAGGTGGCGCAGCCGCCCGACGATGCGGTCGGTCTGGCCAGCTCGCCTGAGTGCCGGGTGCAGGCGATGCGGGTCGGCCCACGGGCGTGGTCGATGCAGTACCACGTCGAGGTGGAGGACGACACAGTGCGCAACTGGGGAGCCATCGACGCCTACCGCGACGCCCTGGAGTCGACGCTCGGCCCCGGCTCGCTGGACGCGCTCGCTGCCGACGCCGACCGCGCCATGGTCGGCTTCGCTGCCGACGCCGAGCAGCTCTACCGCAACTTCATGGCGGCTTCGTTCGACTAGCGGGCGGCCTGCAGGGGCCCGACTCACCATGGGCTGATGTGCGCGCCGGGGCTAGCTTCGGGCCGTCATGAATCAGCCCGCCAACCCTCGCAGTCGCGACTCCTCGACGGTCCACGGGGCGCTGTCGGGACTGCGAGTCGTCGACCTGACCGGGGATGCTGGCCGGTTCGCGACGAAGCTGCTGACCGAGCTGGGCGCGGACGTGGTGCAGGTTGGCGCCGGACCGCCGGGCCTGCCGCTGGCAGATCCGGCTGCAGCAGCGCTCGGCGGGGTCGCCGACTGGTGGTACGACGGCGGCAAGCGCCGCTGCCGCGTGGACCTGAGCACCGCTGAGGGTCAAGACGCCTACCGCCGATTGGCTCTCGCGGCCGATGTGGTCGTGGAGACCGAGCGCCCCGGCCGGCTGGCCGACGCGGGCATCGACTACCCCGACATCAGCGCAGTCAACCCGGCGCTGGTGCAGGTGTCGATCACGCCGTTCGGGCGCACAGGCCCGCGGGCGCAGTGGCTCGGCTCGGACCTGGTGGCCGCTGCGATGGGCGGGATGATGGCGTTGACGGGCCTCGCCGACCGCCCGCTCAACGTGTGGGGCCGCCAGGCGTACAACTACGCGGGTTTCGTGGCGGCGACCTCGGGCGTTGCGGCGGCATTGTCGGCCCGCTTGACGGGCCGGGGCGCACACCTCGACCTGTCCGTCCACGAGACGGTCACCGGTTCGATCGAGAACCTGTTCATGCAGTACTTCTTCGACGACCTGCTGCCGCTGCCCAAGGTGGCCCCGCGCCAAGGCGCCCTGCACTGGCTGCGTGCATATGACTTGGCGGAGTGTGTGGGCTGCGACGGCGGCTACGTCATGATCACGCCGACGCCGACACCCGACCTGCTGCTGGAGTGGATGGTCGAGACGGGATCCGACGAAGTCGACAAGTGGATCGGAATCGACCCCGGCGAGCTGCTGCTCAGCGTGGACGAGGTCATGGATGCCGTCCGGCGCTGGATCGCTCCGCAGGATGCGCGCGAGGTCTGGTGGGAAGCGCAGGAACGGCACGTGGCATTCGGCGGAGTGCTCGACATCGCTGAGGTCTGCGCGAACCCGCAGTTCGGGCACCGGGAGTTCTTCGCCGACATCCTGCCGCCCGGCCGGACCGCTGCGAACGGCTCACTGGTATCGGCCCGATCGATGGACACAGGCACAGGCAGCGCCGCCGGTTCGGTGACGTTGCCGGCGCGCTTGGTGCGATGGAGCGATACGGGTCGATCCGGATCCGTGCCGCCGGGCACCCCAGCCGCTGCGGACACATCGCTCGAGGAGATATTGGCGTTGTGGGCGGCGCCCGCGGGCGAAGCTCGCAATGGCGACATCGGCAGCGTGGTCGGAGCAGCGTCGTCGGGGAACGACGGCGACCGGCGCCCGCTGGACGGGATACGTGTGGCCGACTTCACCTGGGTGCTGGCCGGGCCGTCGGCCACCAAGCTGCTCGGCGACCTCGGCGCCGACGTGATCCGTATCCAGAGCGAGGAGCGATCCACCCTCGTCAACTCGCCGGACTTCCCCTATTACTTCGTGTGGAACCGCTCCAAGCGCAGCGCCACGCTCGACATGAAGCATCCCGACGCCCTGGCGGCAGCGCGGCGGCTGATCGAGACGTGCGATGTGCTCATCGAGAACTTCAGCGCCGGTGTGCTCGACTCGTGGGGTCTCGACTGGGAAACCGTGCACGAGTGGAACCCGCGGCTCGTCTACGTGACGATGTCGGGCTGCGGCCACGACGGACCGTGGCGCCATGTCATCTCCTACGCGCCGACGGTGCATGCCGTGTGCGGCATCACCCACCTGACCAACTTCGCCGACCGCGGTGACGTAGGCCCGGGCTTCTCGCTCAATGATCACCTGGCCGGCTTCGCCGCGGCGGTCTCGACCGTGGGCGCGTTGTACGCCCGCGAGCGCACCGGGGAGGGGCAGCGCATCGACATGGCGCAGCTCGAAGTGGGCACCTACGCGATCGGCGCCGCGATCATCCGCCAATCGGCCGGGGTGTTGCCGCCGCGTCCCGAGGGCAACCGCGACGGCATAGCCGACCATGTGCCCAACGAGGTGTACGCGACAGGCGACGGCTTCGTGGCCGTGACGGTGACCGAGCCGGCGCAGTGGCTCGGGCTCGTCGGCCTGCTCGCCGATCCCCGGCTCGACGACCCGTCGCTGGTCACCGAAGCGGCCCGCCGGGACCGCAGGTCGATGATCGACGCCGTGCTGGGGGAGTGGGCCGCCGGCCGCACCGCAGCCGAAGCAGCCGATGCCCTGCAGGGTGTCGGCGTGCCGGCGGGCCCGGTGCAGAGCTCACACCAGCTGTACGCCGACGATCCTCAGCACGCCGACCGCGGCTTCTGGCAGCCGGTCGACCATGCGGTCTTCGGCGAGCGGACCGTCGACGCGTTCGCAGGGCTGTGGAACGGCCTGCGCTGGACGCCCCGCCATCTCAGCCCGGCGTATCTCGGCGAGCACAACTTCGACGTCTGGGCCGATGCTGGCTACTCGCCAGAGGAGATCGCCGAGGGCATCGGCGACGGCCTGTTCCGCTGAGCCGCCGGTTGGCGAAGCACCTGGGGGAGGCCGAGGCGGCCGAGCATTGCGTGACGGGCTTGGGCACCGACGGCGAGCAGGAACGCATCGAGCGGCAAGGTGCCGATACCAGATCTCTCCCGGTCGGCACGGATCACTTCGGCCTGCGGTGCGATGAGGTAGCTGTGACCCCGAAGGTGCGGATGGCGCTCTACCAACGCAGCGAGTCCTCGGCGGTGGTGGTTGGGTGACGACGCGACCTCGAATGCCAAGGGCTGTCGGGGGTCGTCATAGATCAGGTCCACTTCACGGTTGCCCTCGCGCCAGTAGTGCAAGCGAATGCCGGCATGGACTGCGAGCGACTTGACTGTCGCGGTCACAAGGTTCTCGAGCAGTGTGCCCTGCTCGACCGGATCGGAGAGCGGAGCGAGTCCGCGTTGCAGCGCTGCGTTGCGAACTGCGCTGTCCCAGAAGTACAGCTTGCGACCGCGCCGTTGGATCGCGGGCTCCGATCCCGAGTAGTTGGTCAGCGTGAACACCAAGTAGGTCTGCTCAAGATGAGTCAAGTAGCGGTCGAACGTAGGCTGTGAAATCCCAAGGTCTTGACTGAGGTTCTTGGGAGAGATGATGCCGGTGACCGCCGCGGCGAGCATGTACAGCAGGCGCTCCAAAGTGGCTGGGCTGTCGATGCCGGTTGCTTGAGGTATGTCCTTGTAGACAGCGCGCTCGACAGCGTCGCTGCGAAGCACTTGCTGCGATTCGAGCACCCAGTCCTCGAGAGTTGGCACCGATTTCGCGTCGTTGGCGGGTCCGCGGTGCGTCAACAGTTGCGGATAGCCGCCGACCATCATGAGTATTTCTCGCGATCTCGCCGTCCGATCATCGGCTGGATGGGTAGTCGGCAATGCCGCGAGCGTGTCGGCGAGTGTTTCCGCTGGGTGTGTTCGTGGCGGGCTGGTCGACTCGGCGTGCGACATCAGCATGTGGGATTCATCGAGCAAACAGGGCATGAGGTGATGTTCGTCCCACCGACCGACGCCGCTCTCGTGTCGCTGCTTGCGCAGTGCGGCGCTGCCGCTCGATGTGGCGGCAACCCGAACTGGCCAACGGTCGTCGTGGAATGTCTTGAGCCACAGATCCCACTTGTCGGCGTACACGATCTCGTCGAGCATGAGGTAGAGCGGACGCTCGACTGTCGCCTGCGACCCCTCGACGATGGCGTCAACGAGGTCGCCAAGACTGGACTCAAGGAGCAGCGGGTGGTCTAGTCGTAGCCACCAGATCTTCCCTGTAGGAACGCCATTAGCGAGGAGGTGCCGTACGGTCTGGTACAGCACTGTGGTTTTCCCGACGCGGCGAGGCCCGAGCACGATCTGGTGTCGGGGTGCCCGGTCGCTGATGAGCTTCCTCCACAGCAACGTCGCCAGCGTCCGCTCCGTCTGGGGAGCTAGGCCGCTGGGCAGGCCTCTGGATGTGTGCCATGGGTTCTGTTCACGGTAGATCCCGCGGAAGTCATCTCGAGTGGGTGTCCAAGTAGCCATCACGAATTTGTCCTCGTATTCGTTATTCGACAATTAAGATATATATAAAATTTCCTAATAGCTCGATAACAAATATAGAGGCGGAGTCGCTTTGCTTGATGAGCAGAGCGTCAGGGTTGGCGACCGGTGTCGCCGACCCTCTCTGCCTTGCCGGAGCTGCCGGTGTCAACCGTGTGGTCGGCCGCTAACCGTCAGCGGGCGGCGATCTCCGCGATCAGCGAGAGAATCGCGTCGGAGGTCTCGCGGTCCTGTTCGATGCGGTCGTCGGTCTCGTAGGTGATCTTGCGGGCGATGCGCGTGCCCGAGTCGCTGACGGCGGCGATGTGCGCGCGGTCCTCGCCTCGCCGTGGCGGATCGGTTGCCAGCGCGGCCGTGCACGAGATGCCTGCCAGCGGCCACGGCTCAGTGCCCGGCTTGGGCGTCGAGACCAGGTACTGCGCCCGCGCCAGGCAGCCGTCGGCCATCGCCAGAGCGGCCTCATCGGACACATGCGGCTCCAGCTCCGAGCCCATCAGCTCATAGAGCGACTTCACCGAATACGGCACGCCGGCCTCGAGGATCGTGCGCGAGCCGCCGGGCACCGTCAGCAGATCGCTGAGTGCCAGCATCCCGCCCCCTGTCACCGACAGCACGATGCGCAGCGGCGAGTCATGGATCACCCGGATCGTCGCCAAGCGCGCGTCAGCATTCATGTGCGAACCTCGCCTTCGAGGGTGCGTGCCTACGACGTCACCGTGATGGTCTGCCGGTTGTAGCTGCCGTCGTCGAGTTGGCTGACGAGGAAGCCGGCGAGCGCAGCGCGATGAATGCGGCCCGTCTTGTTCGTGTTGGAAGCGCTCACGGTGCGACGGTCCAACTTGTCAGACAGGACTGCTGCGCGGACGATGGTCCAGTCAGCAGTGCTGGCGCGCACCACGTCCTCTTGCGTCCGATGGTCTGCGAGCACGTTCCGCAACATGGTCCTGAACATCAGCTTCGAACTCCACGGAACTTGAGACCAGCTGTCGCCGACGCCCGCTGCAGATACCACCACGAGCCGCCCGACGCCGTGACGGTCGACGGCGTGGACGATGTGCTCGGTGCCTCGCGTCAGCGTCGAGCGGTCCTTCAGGTTCGCGCTTCCGAGGCACACAATGGCGGCGTCGTGGCCGGCGACGGCATCGCTGACCGTTTCGGCTTCGAAGACATCGCCCTGCCGCAGCGTCAGACCGCTCTCGACGCTGAGCTTCCCCACGGAACGTCCGAACGCTGTCGCTTCATGGCCCGCGCTGAGTGCCTGACGGGTCGCGTGCTGCCCGGTCTTGCCGGTGGCACCGAAGATGATGACGCGCAACCCGGCTCCTCAATCGCCTCGGCGGTGCAAGCGGCCCGTGCTGCGCCTGCGGCCGCACACCCTACTTGTGACCCGACGTCCAACCCGGCGGCGACAAGCGTCACGAGGATGGCCGGCGACCGGTCCCGATGCTGAGGTGCTCGGTCGCGTCAGGACGGGGCAGTACTCAGAGTGGCAATAGTGCGGAACGTGATCGAGACACGCCGTCGCCGTTCGATCTTCCGCCCGTCCCATACGTCGGACTTGCGCTTGGCGATGCCGTGGTGCCAAGCCGAGCGCGCCTCGTCATGCATGATGACGAGGCTGCGCGGTTCCAATCGCACGACATGGCGCTCGCCCGTCGCGTTGCTGCCGAAGTCCATGTTGACCGCCGAACCCATGCTCAGGGTTGCAACGACGGGGCCGAAGCAGTCGCGGTCGATGTGGGGCGCGATTCCCTGCCCGCGCAGGTACTCGTTGATGATTGCCTGTTCGAAGGGCCGCTGGGGATCGAGCAGCCGCTGAGCGTCGTCTGAGGCGGCCTCACGAATCCTGTGGGTCAACTGCGCCAGCCATTCGGGGAGCGGCCCGATCCTTGCTGTCTCGTCGAGTCGGCGGTTCGAGTAGTCGTACTTGTAGCCGAAGTGCAGTACGCGCCTCGAGAGATCTGTGAGCCACTCGGCACCATCGATCCGCTTGAGCAGTTCGGCCTCCTCCTGCGTTGCCAAGAAGTCGTGGTGGTACTCAAGTCCTGCGGGAACTGTCGAAGTCTCTTCAGCGAGTAGGGATAGCTGCATGCTTACGATCTCAGGGTCCAGCGTTCTGCGTCCACTTGCCACATGGCGCTCCGTTCGCTCCAGCGTATGCGTCCTGTGTCGGCCGCAACGCCCGGATAGCGCTGCGGAACCTGAATTCTGATGGGGTCGATGCTGCGCTTGAACCCGGCCTGTTCCAGTTGCGGTCCCAGCGCAGTGAGCCTCGGTTCGATGCTCGTCAAGCGCGCCGCGGTCGTGTAGATCAACTCGACGGCTGGGTCAACGTGACCCGCGGCTCGTTGGATGAGCGATGCCCACCGGTCGATGTCCTCTTGCCCGACGCCGGTCTGGTGAGACACGTAGCTGAACGTGAATAGCACCCGCTCGCAGCCGCTGAAGTCAATTGCGTCGAGTGACGCCACGTAGCTGGCCGATCTGAAGTCGGCGTCGAGGTGACGGAGGAGCTGCTGGCCGAGGCGCCGCATCATGGGATGCGGATCGAACGCCAAGTAGTCGATGCGCTGGCGCGGCTTGCGGCCGAGGGCTTCGCCGATGGCGACAGCGACGGTGGCGGCACCCGCCCCGATGTCAACCACCAGCAGGCGCTGGCCGCGTTTCGGTCGAGCGTGGGGTACCGCTTGGTATGCCTCTCGAAACACGTCGGCGTGGCCACGTTGGTAGTGGAAGGTGTCATGCAATGCGTATGCGTCGGGTGTATCGGAGGACAACTGTCCCTGGCGCTTCGGGATCGCGGCAGCATCCCGTTGATCTTCAGGTAGGCCTAGCCATGGCCGTTGGATGACCGACTCGAATGCGCTGTCGTAGTCAACGGCCACGTGTCTGGCTCCTGTGCGATCAATGCGCTTCGAATCCGGTGTTGCCGTCGAAGAGTGTGGCATGAGGCCAACGCGTCCAGGCAGGGAATTGCGGACAACGGGTGGCAGTCTGTGCCGCGGTCGGCGCTGCGCGGCGGGGCCAGGCAGCCGCCGGCCATCGCCAGCGCCGCCTCATCGGACACATGCCGCTCCAGCTCTGAGCCCATCAGCTCGTACAGCGATTTCGCCGAACACCGCCCGCTGGCCGCGAGGATCGTGCGCGAGCCACCCGGCACCGTCTCTGCTTCGGCGAGCTGCCCGGGTCGCGTCGTTAGGAGCGGGCCTCATTTCCTAAGGCGAGCAGGCTTGGCACCGTCCCTCGCGGTTATCGGCAACCGCGGAGCCGCGGCGAACGGTCGTAGTCACACCCCCCGGGCAATCTGCGCGCACTGAGCGGACCGGCTGCTCACCAGACGCGGAGGCGTCCTATGCGAACATTTGGACACGTGACAGCGACATCGACAACCGCAACGTCCTCCGATCCTGCCGAGCTGGGAGTCGGAGACATCGGCGACGAGCGCGTCCTGTGTGCTGCGGCGTGGGCATTGGCTCGCGGTGGCCACCTCACGGATCTGAGCCGCGCCGAGCGAGACCTCATCGAGGACACGGCGCCACTGCCCCAGCCAGATGCCTTGAAGGGCCTAGCGGCTGCTATCCAGGCTGGCGACGACCCCTTGGGTGCGTCGTTCGCATCGCTGCGGTCGGCGGCACAGCGTCGCCTGCGAGGTGCGACCTATACGCCCGCAGGAGTCGTCGAGCCCATGACGGAATGGCTGGCAAACCACAAGGGCGCGGCGCGAGTCGTTGACCCCGGGTCTGGATCTGGCCGTTTCCTCTGTGCCGTCGGCAGGCGGATTCCCGGTGCGCGCCTGGTGGCGGTCGAGATCGATCCGCTCCCTGCTCTAATCACTCGGGCGAATCTGACTGTGCTGGGCTTCGACAAGCGCGCCGAGTTGCATGTCGGCGACTACCGACGGCTCGGCCTGCCTATTGCACCCGGCCCGACGGCATTCATCGGAAACCCGCCCTACGTGCGCCATCACGGCATCGATCCCGTGTGGAAGACATGGCTGCGAGAGCGCGCTGCGGATTTGAACCTCAAGGCATCGGCGCGAGCGGGCCTGCATGTCCATTTCCTGCTTGCCACTGCGCATCTTGCGCGTCCTGGTGACTTCGGCGCATTCGTCACTTCGTCGGAATGGCTGGACGTCGGCTACGGGCAGCTGGCACGAGACTTGGTCACTGGTCCGCTTGGCGGTTTGTCCTTGCACATCCTCGACGCCCGGACGCAGGTGTTCACCGATACCGCGACGACGGCGACAGTGACCGCCTTCGAGGTTGGCGGGCCGCAGCGCCCGATGCGCGTCAACAAGGTCAAGCGGGTCGAAGAACTCCGGGGCTTGGTTGGGGGTCGGGTCTTCAGCCCTGAGCAACTACGCAGCGAGCGCCGCTGGTCGACACTGCTGGCGCCGCGGGTGCCAGTTCCGCGCGACTTCGTTGCGCTCGGCGACTTCTGCCGCGTACATCGCGGGGTTGCCACTGGTGCCAACGCAACATGGGTGACCTCGCAGTACGACACGCGGCTGCCTGCGTCCGTGCTCTTCCCCGCCGTGACGAAGGCGTCGGAGCTGTTCGGCACGACATCGGGCGCATTGGCCGACATCAGCGATCTGAAGGCTCTGGTCAGCCTGCCCGAAGACCTCGACACATTCGATGCCGCCGAACGCGAGCTGGTAGAGCGCTTCTTGGGCACCGCCCTCCGAGCGAGTGTTGCCGACGGCTACATCGCGCGTCACCGCAAGAAGTGGTGGGCGGTCACGCTGCGCGACCCCGCGCCGATCCTGGCCACGTACATGGCCCGACGCCCACCAGCGTTCGTACGCAACCTCGCCGCCGCCCACAACCTCAACAACGTGCATGGCATCTACCCGATCGAGCCACTGTCAGAAGCAGCGCTGTGCAGGTTGACGGAGGCGCTGCGCGATCGCGCGGTGCTCGCAGATGGACGCACCTACGCAGGAGGCCTGACCAAGTTCGAGCCTTCCGAGATGGCACGGATCATGGTCCCGCCCCCCTCATGGCTGGAAGCTGACGAGCCATGGCCGCGCTCGGCGTAGAGTCCACCCCCGCGGCTGACCACCAGAGCGGGTCACGAGGGGACTGGTGATGGGCGGGCGAGAACAGGTGGCGAAGCAAGACGACCAAGCGGTGCCGTTGCCGTCTGGGTCCACCACGACGGCAGTCTCGAATGACGCCGCCATCGCCGCCGTCGATGTTTTCTGTGGCATCGGCGGCCTGTCTTACGGCTTGGCCGCGGCAGGCATCGGCGTCGTCGCGGGCATCGATGTGGACGGGTCCTGCCGCTTTCCCTTCGAAGCCAACGTGGCAGGCGCACAGTTCGTCGAGCGCGACATCCGCGACGTTACGGCTGAGGAGCTATCGGAACTGTGGCCCGAGGGCTCGCTCAGGCTCTTGGCCGGATGCGCGCCGTGCCAACCCTTCTCTTCGTATCGCAAGGGCGTCAGCCCGTCGAGCGACGACCGATGGGTGCTGTTGCGGGAACTGGGCCGGCTCGTCGAGGAGACGCAGCCGGAGTTCGTCACCACCGAGAACGTCCCCCGTATTCACGACAAAACCGTCTTCGGGGACTTCGTGAAAATGCTCGACCGGCTCGGCTACTCCGTGGACAGCGACATCTGCAGATGCACCGACTACGGCCTCGCCCAGAGCCGTCGCCGCCTCGTGCTCGTCGCCTCCAAACTTGGCTCTGCCGCGGTCCCGGAAGGCGACTGGCGCGACCGTCCTGCCAAGACCGTCAAGCAAGCGATTGGCAACCTGCCGCCCATCGGTGCTGGTGATACCCATGAAGCCGACCCGGTACATCGCAGCCGCGGCCTGTCGCCGCTCAACCGCAAGCGAATGGCTGCGTCGAAGCCGGGCGGCACCTGGCACGATTGGCCGACAGAACTGCGAGCACCATGCCATCAGCGGTCCAGTGGCGCTGCATTCAAGAACGTGTACGCCCGGATGAGCTGGGATCGACCCTCCCCGACAATCACGACCTACTTCCACAACTTCGGCGCTGGCCGCTTCGGCCACCCTGAACAACACCGGACCATTTCCTTGCGGGAAGCCGCCATCCTCCAAGGCTTCCCAGTGGACTACCGATTTGCCCCACAAGGAGAAGCCGCGCCGCTGACGACCTTGGGCCGACACATCGGCAACGCTGTCCCGCCACCACTCGGAGAGGCAATCGGTCTTAGCTATATGGAGAGTCTGCGAGCTGCGTCATGAACGTTCAGAATTCTTCTCGATTCACCATGACCATTGACATGGCGGTCCTGAAGTCTCTTGGGATAAACCTCTACAGCAATGCAGCCGCTGTATTAGCCGAGTTGGTGGCAAATGCTTATGATGCTGACGCGACGCTAGTGCAAATCGAGTGGCGACGTAAGCGATCCGCGGTGATTGTCAGCGACGACGGCTGTGGCATGACACCAGATGAGTTGAATGACCGCTTTCTAGTGACTGGCTACCCGAAGCGAGAAATCGAGGGTACCCATTCGGCCATTTGGGATCGTCCATTCATGGGCCGAAAGGGTATTGGAAAGCTGAGCGTGTTCTCGATTGCGGACGAAGTCACGATCTACACCACAAAAGATGGAGTGAGCATAGGTTGCAAGATTGTCGCGGATGACCTCAACAAGAGTATCCGTCGAGGTGAACTGTATCGTCCCGATGAAGTAGGCGTTCCCGAGGAGTATTCGAAGCAAGGAACGACGCTGGTGTTAGAGCAACTGAAGAGCAAACGAGTTGACCTCACTGCGATGGCACTTCGCAAGCGACTCGCACGCAGATTTGATGTGCTAGATCAGAAGTCGCGCCGAGAGGGTGGCTTCAAGATCGAGGTAGATGGTGAACGGTTAACTTTCGAGGACCGACAAGACCTCAAGGAGCTTGAGTACGTTTGGGAGTTCGGTGAAGAGCGGCTCTCTGCAAATGCTCTGCCAAAGGTTGTCAAGAGATTCATCTTGCCACAATGCAACGTGGACGGCCGGGACGACTGGACAGTGCGCGGGTGGATCGGCACCGCTAGCACTCCATCCGATTTGACCAAGGACGATGAGGCCGGCTCCCTCAAGAACGTCATGATTCAAGCCAGAAAGCGGCCAATCCATGAAGGCATCTTGGATAAGTTGGACTTCACACGAGTTTTTGGCAACTATGTAACTGGTCAAGTTGAAGCGGATTTCTTGGATGCTAGCGACTCCGAAGACATAGCGACCAGCGATCGCCAGCGGCTCATTGAAGACGATGAGCGCGTTCAAGCCCTACAGAGATTCTTGCGAGAAGCCTTCAAGCGCGCATCAGATCAGTGGAATGCCGAACGGCCAAAGCAGAAGGCAGTTGAGGCGTTCGAAGAGTTTCCGCAACTAAAGCGCTGGCACGATTCCTTAGACGAGTGGCAGCAAAAGTCGGCTCGGAAGATTATAGGCACGATCACCGCATTGCCAATGGAAGCTAAGTTGGAACGGGCTCAACGGGCATCGCTATACCGACACGGTGTACTTGCCTTCGCCCGCGTCGGGCTACGCAAGAATGCAGAAGATCTTGATCAACTGGCGAGTGTCGAAGCCGAGGAATTGCTCAAGCTGTTAGGGGCCCAAGGGGAATACGAAGCGAGTCTCTGGGTAGATATTCTGCGTAGCCGCGTCGAGGCCATACAACAGTTGAAGAAGCTGGCAGACAACAATGAACTTGAAAGAGCGTTGCAAGAACATCTATTCGACAACCTGTATCTCTTAGATCCGGCATGGGAGCATGCGACCGGGGACAAACATATGGAGGAAGACATCCGCACCATCGATCCGGATGTTCTTGCAGTAGATGATCAAGGCAATAGTCTCCGATGGCGATTTGATATCCGGTATCGAACAGTCGCACAGTCTCATGTGATTGTTGAACTAAAGCGGAGCAATCGAACTCTTAGCATCGACGAACTCTCCGAACAAGGGCAAAAGTACTACACCGCTTTGCGATCCATTCTGAAGCAGCAGAATCGTACCTCGCATCGGATCGAAGTAGTATTTGTGCTCGGTTCCGCTCCTCGTGTGCCGTCCAGCCATGCCCTTCAAGGAAGTGTTGAATACACTGAATTGGAGTTTAAGAAATTCAACGGCCGCTACGTTTTGTACAACGAGCTTATCAGGAATGCACATGAGCAGTACGGTGCATACTTGGCAGCCGCAACACAGGCCAACCAGCTTGAGGAATTGCTGGCCTCGCTGGAAGAATGAATGTTCCGGAGACTGAATCTGCCAGTTTGTATTGCCATAACGGAGGCCACGGACTCCCGCGCTTGGCTAACGCACTGATGAGTAGCCGCGCTCCCTACGCGCAGTCGGCTCTGGGCCGTCGTGTTGAGCTGGCGAAATCTGGAAGAGTTCAGTGAGCCAAGACGCGTCGGCTTGGTTAACGAGTGTCGGCGCCGGCGCGCAACTGCTGGGGGTGGAACCCGGTGGGGCGGTCACGGTGGTGGCGGTGCAGTGGCATGGCTCGCAGGCGGTCACGCTGACGTACCGGCGGGTGGACGGCACGCTGGGCGAGCGGGTGCTGTTTCGGGATGACGAGGCGGCGCTGCGGCTGGTGGCGCCGGAGACCAGCGGGTCGTTCACGTTTGACGGGGACGGATGGCTGTTTCGACTGGCGGCTGAGGCTCGGCGTATTCGGTTGGCGCACCTGTTCGATCCGTACTTGGCGCTGGATGCGAGCCGGGTGCGGCCGTTGCCACATCAGATCGAAGCGGTATACGGGCACATGCTGCCTCGTCAACCGCTGCGCTTCTTGCTCGCTGACGACCCTGGCGCAGGCAAGACCGTCATGGCTGGTCTCTACATGAAGGAGCTGATGTTGCGTGGGGCGTTGGAGCGGGCGCTGGTGGTGGTGCCCGGCAACCTCACGGCGCAATGGCAGGAAGAACTGCGGGACAAATTCGACCTGCACTTCGACATCGTGACCAAGGACGACCTCGACGGAGTTGCCAGCATCAACCCGTTCGAGCGCAAGCGGCTGCTGATCGCCCGCGTCGACCAGATCGCTCGGCGGCAAGAAGAGCTTGGGCCCTACTTGCGGCGTGGCGAGTGGGATTTGGTGGTGGTCGACGAGGCGCATCGCATGGCGGCGCACTTTTGGGGTGATGAGATTCGCAAGACGCTGCGATACCAGCTTGGCGAACTGCTCGGCGAGGCGGCACAGCACCTGTTGTTGATGACCGCAACGCCGCACAACGGCAAGGAGGAGGACTTCCAGCTGTTCTGCGCGTTGCTCGACGGCGACCAGTTCGCTGGCCGGTTCCGCGACGGAGTCCACGCGACGGACCCATCGGCATTCATGCGTCGCATGACCAAGGAGCGGCTGCTGACCTTCGAGGGACGGCCGTTGTTTCCCGAACGCCGCTCCACGACGGTTCGGTACCACCTGTCCGACGCGGAGATGGCGCTGTACGACGAAGTGACTTCGTATGTGCGTGAGCAGATGAATGCGGCGGATCGACTGCGCGAAGGCGGTGACGGCCGACGGGGCAACACAGTGGGGTTCGCGCTGACCGTGCTGCAGCGGCGGCTGGCATCGTCGCCAGAAGCGATCTACCAATCGCTGCGTCGCCGTCGTCGGCGGCTGGAGGCCCGGATCGCTGAAGAACGGCAAGCGGTTCGGTCCGCCCGGCTGGGGATGTCGGGCCGCGAAGAACGCCTGTCACGACTGCTCGCTGACGACGGTGACGCATCGACGCTGGACCCCGATGCCTACGACGAACTCGATGAATCCGAACAGGCGGAAGTAGATGCCGAGGTAGTGGATGCCGCTACCGCCGCGGCCACCATCGCCGAACTTGAGGCCGAGGTGGACACGCTGCGGCAGCTAGAGGAACTGGCGCTGCGGCTGCGTTCCGAGGGCACCGACACAAAGTGGGCGCAGCTGTCGCGCACGCTCAGCGACTCCCCGCATATGCGCTCGCCCACAGGCGACCGGCGCAAGCTGATCGTGTTCACCGAGCACCGTGACACCCTCAACTATCTCGTTGACCGGCTGCGGACGTTCCTGGGCTCCGACGAGGCAGTTGTCCACATCTCCGGCGGCACAGGCCGCGACGAACGTCGCCGCATCCAGCACCGGTTCACTCAGGACCCCGACGTGCTGGTGCTGGTGGCCACCGATGCCGCAGGCGAGGGCATCAACCTCCAGCAGGCGCACCTGGTCGTCAACTACGACCTGCCGTGGAACCCGAACCGCATCGAGCAGCGCTTCGGGCGGGTCCACCGGATCGGCCAGACCGAGGTGTGCCACATGTGGAACCTCGTGGCCGAAGACACCCGCGAAGCGCAGGTGTACGTGCGCTTGCTGGAAAAGATCGAGCAGATGCGGGAGACCTTCGACGGGCAGGTGTACGACGTGCTCGGCGAAGTGCTGTCCGGCCGAGAGCTGCGCGGCCTGCTGCTCGAGGCCATCCGCTACGGCGACCGTCCCGACGTACGACGCCGACTCGACGAAGTGATCGACGCCGACGTGCCTGCCCGCGTGGAGGCGGCCATCACCGACCCGGTGCTGGCATCGGAGGTGATCGGCTACTCCGATCTGGACCGCATCCGGCGGGACATGGACGAAGCAGCACTGCGGCGCATCCAGCCCCACTACGTGCGAGCGTTCTTTGAGGCCGCTCTGGGCGACTTGGGCGGCACCATGCAAGAGAAGGAGCCGGGCCGGTTCCAGATTCGCCGGGTGCCGCTGTCGGTCCGCCAGCATAGCCGATCGGTCGCGTCTCGGGGTGCCGCCGCCGTTCTGGAGCGTTACACACGCGTCACCTTCGACAAAGACCTGACTGAGGCCACCGGCGCGCCCGACGCTGATCTGCTGGCGCCTGGCCATCCGTTGCTCGAAGCCGTGGTCGACCTGACTCTGGAACACCACAGTGACCAGATCCGCCGAGGCGCGGTGCTGGTGGACGACGCTGACTCGGGGACCGTTCCGAGAGTCATGGTGATGCTCGAGCACGAGGTGGCCGATGCCCGCCCCACTGCGAGGGCGCCGCACACGGTGGTGAGCCGCCGCTTCGAGTTCGTTGAGATTCCCGAGACCGGGGAGCCGTCGGCCAGTGCGCACGCTCGCTACCTGGACTACCGCCCGGCCACAGAGGCCGAAACCGCAGCAGTGGCGCACCTGGTGGAGCGGCAGCGATCCGACGGCCGAGGCGCCGAGACGCTCGGCATGGATCACGCCGTCAACGTGTCCGCTCCTGACCACTTGGCCTCTATCCGGGCGCGCACGCTGGCTCGGGTGGAGCACACCCGCGAAGCGGTGCATCAGCGGCTGACGAAAGAGATCAACCACTGGGACAACCGAGCAGCACAGCTGCAGCTCGATGTGGATGCCGGCCGAGTACCCAAGATGAACGTCGACACCGCCCGTCGGCGTGCCGACGAGTACGAAGCGCGTCTCAAAGAGCGGCTGGCGGCGCTGGAGCAGGAACGAGCCGTCAGCGCCCTGCCGCCGCGGGTGGCGGGCGGTGCCTTCGTGGTGCCCGCTGGCTTGCTGGCAGAGCTGCTGTCGGCAGACCGTGAAGTTCTCGACGTTGCCCAGCCTGAGGCTGCGGTCGGCGACCAGTTGTCGAAACGGGAGACTGAACGCCGGGCCATAGCGGCGGTGCTGGCCGCCGAAACAGATGCGGGGTGGGACGCGGTTGACCTCAACGAAGAGCGACCTAACCACCCCGGCTTCGACATCCGGTCGAGCCGCACCGAAGGCACTGTGACCAGCTTCCGCTACCTGGAGGTCAAGGGCCGGCTGGCCGGCGCGACGACGGTCACCGTCAGCCGCAACGAGATACTCACCAGCCTCAACGAACCCGACCGCTGGATTCTTGCCTTGGTCGAAGTGGCGACCGACGGCAACGGAGACCGCGACCGGGTGCGCTACGTGCAGGGTCCGCTCGATGTGGGTTCGGAGGACCATCTGTTCGAGGTGACCAGCGTCAACTTCAACTGGGCCTCGCTGTGGGCACGCGGCGTGACGCCCGGCGATTTCCCCCTCGCGGACAACCTGCAGGCGGCTGAGCGATGAGTGAGACGAGGTCTCCCGAGTGAAGAAGAAGCTGATCGAGGTTGCGTTGCCGCTCGATGTCATCAATGCGGCGTCAGCAAAGGAGAAATCCATCCGCCACGGCCACCCGTCCACGCTGCACCTGTGGTGGGCACGACGGCCGCTGGCTGCCTGTCGGGCTGTGCTGTTCGCGCAGCTCGTGGATGATCCATCTGCACACCCGGACCGCTTCCCGACCGATGACGACCAAGAGGAAGAGCGGAACCGCCTGTTCAAGATCATCGCGGACATGGTGCAGTGGAGGAACACGTCTGACGAAGATGTGCTCGCTGCCGCTCGAGCCAAGATCGCCGAGTCCTGCGACGGTGAACTGCCTGCGGTGCTCGACCCGTTCGCGGGCGGTGGCAGCATCCCGCTGGAGGCCCAACGGCTCGGATTGGAGGCACACGCCAGCGACCTCAACCCGGTGGCCGTGCTGATCAACAAGGCGCTGATCGAGATTCCGCCCAAGTTCGCCGGCCGGACACCGATCAGCGATCAGCTTGCGTCGTTGGAAGCCGACAGCGGCGTACTTGAGGCGACTGATCCATCGGAATGGTCCGGAGCCCAGTTCCGCCAAGCGCTCAATCTCGAAGACGACTGGCCGGGCGCAACCGGTTTGGCCGAGGACGTACGGCACTACGGGGGCGTGCTGCGAGACCTCGCTCGCGACCGTGTGGGCGAGCACTACCCGACGGTGGAGATCCCCGGCGACGAAGCCGCCACCGTGATCGCATGGATGTGGGCCCGCACGGTCCCGTGCAGCAACCCGGCGTGCGATGCACGGATGCCGCTGCTGAACTCCTACGCCCTATCGCGGCGTCGCAACCGCGAGGCGTGGCTGGAACCCGAGGTTGACTCGACAACATCACAAGTGCGCTTCCGCGTCCGCCACGGTGCAGGGTGCCCGTCAGGCGGCACTGTCACCCGGCGGGGCGCCACCTGCTTGGTATGTGGCTCCGCGGTGCCGCTGAAGGACGTCCGCACACTGGCCCTGGCGGGCGGCCTCGGATCGCAACTGCTGTGCATCGTGGCCGAAGGCAAGCGAGGCCGCGCCTACGTCGAGGCGACTGAGGAACATCTCGAAGCCTCGCGGCTCCCGATCCCCGACGGCGCGCCTGTCGGCGATCTTCCTGCCAAAGCGCTGGGCTTTCGCGTGCCGCAATACGGCATCCGGGCATGGTCCGAACTGTTCACGCCCCGCCAGCTGACCACGATGTGCGCCTTCACCGAGTTCCTACCGCAGGTTCGCGATCAAGTCATCGCTGATGCCGAGGCAGCGGGTATCGAAAGCGATGCCGTGCGACTTCACGAAGGCGGCACCGGTTCCGTCGCCTATGCCGATGCCATCGGCCACTACCTCGCCCTCGCGATCGGTCGCCTCGCTAATCGCAGCTCCACCCAGTGTTTTTGGAACCCAGGACGCGACACCATCGAGCAGGTATTCGCCCGGCCGGCGCTACCGATGATCTGGGTGTACGCCGAGGGCAATCCGTTCTGTTCGTCGACCGGTAATTTCTTAGGTCAGCTCGATTACTTGGTCGAAGTCCTGAGTCGCGCACCCGCCGCGGTGAAAGGCACCGCCATCCAGCGCGATGCCCGCGACACCGGCGATCACAGCCCCGGCGTCGTGGTCTGCACCGATCCGCCGTACTACGACAATATCCCATACGCCGATCTATCCGATTTCTTCTATATCTGGCTGCGGAAGAGCTTGGCTGATGTCCATCCCGACCTGTTCCGCACGCTGCAGGTGCCCAAGGCGCAGGAGCTGATAGCGGAGCCCGCCCGCCACGACGGCTGGGTCGCAGCCGCCGAGTTCTTCGAGCGCGGCTTGCAGCAAGCCTTCACTGCGATCGGTGATGTTCACGACGACCGCTTTCCCTACACCGTCTTCTACGCGTTCAAGCAGTCCGAGACCGACGCTTCGGGCACCGCATCGACGGGTTGGGAGACGATGCTGGAAGGGCTGCTAGACAGCGGGGCATCGATCGTGCGGACTTGGCCGGTGCGCACTGAGCAGCCCGGAGGCTTGCGTGAGGTCGGCCGAGCGGCGCTCGCGTCGTCGATCATCTTGGTCTGTCGACGCCGGCCTGTTGACGCTCCGGTGGTCAGCCGCCGCGACTTCCTCACTGCGCTACGCAACGAGTTGCCGGAGGCGCTTGCTGAACTGCAAGCCGAGAACATTGCGCCGGTTGATCTGGCGCAGTCGTCCATCGGCCCGGGTATGGCCGTGTTCTCCCGCTATTCGCGTGTGGTGGAGCTCGACGGCAGCACGATGAGGGTCCGTGATGCACTGGCCGAGATCAACCGTGCCCTCGACGCCGTGCTCGAAGAGCAAGACGCTGACCTCGATGCCGACACCCGCTGGGCGCTGGCGTGGTACGCGCAGCACGGTCACAGCAATGGGCCTGCTGGCGATGCAGACACGCTGTGCAAGGCCAAGAACACCTCCATCGCAGGCCTCGTGGAGGCCGGCATCCTGTGGCAGCAGGGCAACGAGTGCCGCTTGCTGACCGTCGACGAACTCGACGAGGACTGGGACCCGGCCAGCGACCGGCGCCTGACCGTTTGGGAGAACACCCTCCACCTGCGCCGCAAGCTGATGAGCGACGGCGAGCAGGCAGCGTCCGCCCTCCTGGCCCAAGGCGGCGTCATCGACGATGCCCCGCGCGATCTCGCCTACCGCCTGTTCCACATTTGCGAGCGCCAAGGCTGGCAGCCCGAAGCCGTGGCCTACAACGCCCTCGTCACCTCCTGGCCCGAGATCATCCGCCAAGCCACAGCCCCCACCGACCTCACCCTCATCTGACCCGCATCTGCCGGGTCTGCTCGCCGCGTCCTGGTAACCCCGTCAGCGAGTTGCCGCATCGAGATCGGCTTGGACGAGCGGCGCGCGTTCTGTGCCGCCGGACTCAGGGCTGGCCGGGACTCTGGCCTGCGACTCGGCTGGTTAGGCCGGGGTCGTCATCGAACAGTGCCGTCGCAATTTCCTCGTAGCAGGCAGCGAGCCTTCCGAAGGCTGCAGCGACATCGGGGTCGTAGTCGTCGGGTGTCACATTGACAAAGGTCACGTGGACCGCGTGTTCGGCGCAGTCATGCAGATCCGCGGAATCGCTTGAGCGTTGCGGCTGCGTTATGGCGAAGGCCGTGGTCATCGGTCGCTGCTCCCTGAAGCCATTGCGAAGCTACTGTGCAAAAAACTGACTCAGCGTGGCCTGTGGTGGGTAGTCTTCGAGGCGAAGGCCCCGGAACCGTCCCTGCTTCGGCAAACGGCCGGGGTTGCGCCGTTGGGTTGGTGCCCCTTGCGCGGCCTCGGCAGTCCTTCGCAGGCCAATGCCGCCGCAAAGCTAGCTGCAGCAACCTGGATTGGCCGACGACCCTTGCGGCGGCGGCGCGCAGGCAGGGTCAGCGCTCGACGACACGCGGCAGCAGACGGGTCACACCCCCCTCGTAGTCTGTAGACCATGATCTACGGTCCCCGTGCGACGGGTGCCGCGGAGTCCGACCCCAACCGACCCAACAGCGCCAGCGAAGGAGCACCCCATGAGCTACGACCCACCCTTCATCCCCGAGTCCCGCCGCACCGAAGAATCACTCCGCGACCGCATCGCTCGCGCCCGCAAGGCCCGCGAAGACGCTGCCGAACGCATCCGTAAGCGCTATGCCGAGCTAGAACCAGACGAACGCAAGTGGCGCACGGAAGAACCGCTCAAGATTCCGCGGGAGCCGCTTCATGTCCGATGAAGGTTCTTCGGCAAGCGTTGTTCACACACCGTTCTTTCGGGCAACTCAAGCACACCGCTACGAGCGACAACAGGCACTACGCGACATAGAGGACGAGACGGGACGCGCACTTGTGGTCTTTTATGGCCCAATGGATCATGCAGTCGTGGCACCGTTCCAAGACGCCATTGGGGACATACCGAGTGATACACCCCTCGACCTGATGCTTACATCTCCGGGTGGCGATGCAGAGACAGCCTTGCGGTTGGCAATGATGTGCCACGCAGGTCGGTCCGACTTCCGAGTGATTGTGCCGGAGACAGCCGCCTCGGCGGCCACTCTGTTGGCACTCGCTGCTGAATCCATTCTCATGAGCACAACTTCGGCCTTGGGCCCAGTAGACCCTCAGATCTTTCTACCGACAAGAAATTCTTACTATCCAGCGAAAGATCTGGTTCAGATAGTAGATGACCTTGAACAGCGCACTCAGTCCAATCCCTTAGCGTTCGAGTTCTATTCTGCATTGCTGGGAGACATAGACGGCGCGACATACCAAGCGGCACGGGCATCCATACTGCGTACGGAGGAGTTGGTGCCGGATGTCCTCAGCATCCGAAGCAATCCCCCGTCAGAAGAGCTTGTTGAAGCTTTGACGCAAGGCCTTCAAGGTCCTTCGATGCACTCAGCAACTATCGGATATCGTCATGCCCAAGAACTCGGATTGCCAGCGGTCTACGAAGATCCAGAGTCAGAGTACTGGAAGATGCTCTGGAGTCTTCACGTCAACTATGTCGTGGAGCTTGGCTGGCAATTCAAAGAGACGATGATCGAGGGCCGTCGAGCATCGCTGCGCTTCTGATTGCGAGTGTGCCGGTTCTGCACGGCTGTGGATGAAGTGGCTCCCAACAATGTGCCATGGAGAGGTCGGTGCGAGCGATGGCTGAGATGAGCAATCGGGCGCGGGTAGGGGAGGCGTTTGAGGTCTTGGCTCGGGTGTTGCGCCCGTTCGTTGACCGGCACATGTCGAGCGGGGCTGGTGGCGCTTCGGATTGGGCAGCGACGTTTGCTGCGACGGCGCGTCCAGCACTGCGGGAATACTCCGAGGACGACCCGGCCTTCTTGTTGCGGGTGATTGCTGACTGCTGGCAGGGCAGGTTCGAGCGGCAGCTGCCACGCGGGGCTCGCAACATTGTCTTCACACTTCGTGACAAGCGCAACGAATGGGCTCACAACAAGCGCTTTCAGCTGCACGACGCGCAGTACACGCTGAGCGGGATCGTCACGCTGATCGAAGCGGTCGCACCTTCGGAAGCCGCCGCCGTGCAGGAGTTGCTCGACGACCTAAATCGAACACAGTACGAGCGAACGCAACGCAACGACGAGAGCGAGCACCCCGGCGCCGTGTTCAACGTGGTGGACTCGCCGCCGGCTGGGTTGAGGCCGTGGCGGGAGGTGATCCACCCCCATGCGGACATTCACTCAGGCCGGTTCAGCGTTGCGGAGTTCGCAGCCGACTTGGAGATGGTTCGTCGGGGCGAGGGCAGCGAGGAATACGCCAACCCGCGGCGGTTCTTCGAGCGCACCTACCTGACTGCGGGGTTGCGCGACCTGCTCACGCTCGCCGTCAGGCGCGTATCGGGGCAAGGCGGACAGCCGGTCATCAGCTGCCAGACCAACTTCGGCGGCGGAAAGACGCACAGTCTCATCGCGCTGTACCACCTGATGTCGGGTCTCGACCTGTCTCAAATGCCGGTCGAGGTCGCCGATCTGGTTCGCGATGCCGGTGTCGACAATCTGCCCGAAGTGAACTGCGCCGTCGTCGTCGGCAACCGTTTCGGTGCCGGTGAGGTTCATACCAAGCCCGACGGCACTGAGGTGCAAACGATCTGGGGCGAGATCGCGTGGCAGCTCGGTGGTGCTGCGGCGTACGAACTGGTCGCCGACAGCGACCGCAACCGCACCAACCCCGGCGAGGCGATCCGGGACGTGCTCACGGTGTGTTCGCCGTGCTTGATCCTCATCGACGAATGGGTTGCCTACGCACGGGAGCTCTACGAGCGCACCGACCTGCCCGGCGGCAGCTTCGATTCTCAGTTCAGCTTCGCCCAGACGCTCTCGGAGGCCACGAGAGCGACCGACGGAGCGCTGTTCGTGGTGTCCATACCCGCTTCGGAGGAAGCCGACACCGACGACGACGGTTTCGCGGTGTCGAGCTTGGAAGTAGGCGGCACGGCGGGGCGGGAGGCGCTGCGGCGGTTGACCAATGTCACGAACCGCCTTGCGGAGACTTGGCAGCCCGCGAGCGGCGACGAGAGCTACGAGATCGTGCGTCGGCGGCTCTTTCAGCCGCTCAGCGATGAGGCGCGAGCGCACCGGGACGAAACCGCAGAGGCCTTCGGTCGGCTCTACCGGTCTCGGCGCGCCGACTTCCCTTCCGAGTGCTCCGAGATTGCGTTCGTCGAGCGCATCAAGGCGGCATATCCGATCCACCCGGAAGTGTTCGACCGGCTCTATCAGGACTGGTCGTCGATCGATCGCTTCCAGCGCACTCGCGGTGTGCTTCGGCTGATGGCCGCAACCATCGACTCGCTCTGGGCGAGCGATGACAAGTCGCCCCTGATCCTGCCCTGCTCGATCCCCTTGGGCGACGACCGCGTTGTCAATGAGCTGGCCGGACGGCTGCCTGACTATTGGCATCCGGTCATCGACTCTGACGTGGACGGGCAGTCCTCGCATGCCGGGCGCATCGACCGAGCAACGCCTCACCTGGGGGCGCTGCATGCGGCGCGTCGGGTTGCTCGGACCATCTTCGTCGGCGCGACTCCTCGAGTCGGAGGGCCGAACCAAGGCTTGGATCTGCGTCGCGTACGTCTCGGGGCCACCTTCGTCGGCGACCCGTCGGGTCCGGTGTCTGATGCGCTGAGCCGGCTCGCGGCTGAGGCGCCATACCTGTACGTCGACCGCGACCGGTACTGGTTCGACCGGCAGCAGAACGTGACGAGAACCGCACGAGACGAGATCGAGAACCTGCTTTCGGGTGACCGTTTCCAGTTGCACGCTGAGATTGTCAGGAGGCTGCGCGAGCGGAGCGGCAGGGTTGGCATGCAAGCCGACACATTCGCGAGCGTCCATGTCGCTCCGGCGAGCGGCGCTGATGTGGCTGACGAGCCGCGTGCGCGCCTGGTGGTTCTGGAACCCGGTACCACCCTGACTCTGAACTCCGACGATTCGCCCGCTGTGTCCACGGCGCGCGAGATACTCGAACAACGAGGTGCCGGACCACGGCAGTACAGAAACATGCTGGTGTTCGCCGCAGCTGAGCAGCGCGCCGCTGAGGCGCTGGAACAGGCCGCCGCCGAGTTCTTGGCCTGGGAAGGCATCTGTACGCGTCAAGACGACCTGAATCTCGACGCCCAGCAGATGAACCTCGCTCGGACGCAGCGCGAGCGGGCTGACCAGGCCACTGGATTGCGAATTGCGGAGGCCTACCGCTTCCTTCTGGTTCCCCAGCAAGAGGACCCGCGGGGTTCGGTCACGCTGGAGGTGGTCAGGTTGGACGCGGACGGCGCGGCCAGCGAGCGGAATGGTCGCAGGCGCGCCGGCGACCATCAGCTCAGCGCGATGCAGCCTGTGGCGCGCATAGCCGAGAACGCTGGCCGAAGGCTCGTGAACGACGGCAGCCTGGGCGCGCAGTTCCCAGCGGTCCTCCTGCGGCAGCAACTCGACGGGGTGCTGGCGTCGCGCTGGGCAGACGGCCATGTGTCGTTATCCGCGCTCTGGGAAGACATGGCGCGATACGTCTACCTGCCGCGCTTGCGTGATCAGGATGTGCTGACGTCCACGGTCGAACGCGGCCCCGAGGGCATTGCGTGGACGACCGAGGGATTCGCCGTCGCCGTTTCCTACGACGAGGCGGCCGGTCGCTACCTGGGGCTGAGTCCACCGGGGGAGCGAACAGCGGCAGTGACGCCGTCCCATCTCATCGTTCACCCTGACTTGGCGATGCAACAGCATGAGCGAGACCGTGAAGCTGCTGCGCGCGACGAGGCTGGAGGGGCGAGCGGAGATGGTGGCGACTCGGGCGATGGCCGCGGTACGGGCTCAGGCGGGGACGACGACTTCGGAGGCGGCGCAGACGACCAAAGCGAAGGTTCTGGTACGCGAACGGATCCGTCGCGTCCAGTCCTCAGCGTCTTTCGAGGGTCGATTGTCTTGAACCCTGAACGTCCCACCCGCGCATTCACTCAGGTCAGCGACGATGTGCTCACCCACCTCATCGGTCACCCGGATGCAGAAGTCGTCGTACGAGTCGAAGTCGAAGTTCGCAAGCCAGGAGGCTTCGCTGGCGATCTCGTCCGCGACGTCAACGAGAACACCCGAGTTCTCGGCTTCGAGGAAGGCACCGGCTTCAGCGAGGACTAGCGGCGTTCAGCCGATGGCGCCGGCCACGGCGAGTTCGACAACGCGGTCGTCGTCGTAGCCGAGGATGTCCCGCAGGACGCGGTCGTTGTGCTCACCCAGGCTCGGGCCCGACCTGGTGACGGCGTGGGGGGTGCCGGCGAGCTGCAGGCGGGGCGCCTCGACGATCATGCGGTCGTACACCGGGTGCTCCACGTCCATCCAGTGGCCGCGGTGAATGAGCTGCGGATCGGCGAAGCAGCCGAGACTGTTC
>JAJEIW010000174.1 GCA_022828045.1 Acidimicrobiia bacterium
ACGCGCTCGTCGCCGTGGTGAGCCACGTGCCGCACCTGGCCGCCGCCTCGCTGATGTGCCTCGCCGACGATCGGGCGCTCGACGACGCGCCGCTGCTGCGCCTCGCCGCTGGAGGCTTCCGCGACATGACGCGCATCGCAGCAGGACATCCGGGCATCTGGCTGGACATCTGCGGCGAGAATCGCGACGCCATCGTGACCGTGCTCGACGAGCTGTCCGAGCGATTGGACCAGGTGCGCGAGGTGGTGGCCGACGGCGACCGCGAGGGGCTGCGCTCAGTGCTCACGCAGGCCCGCCGGGCACGCACCAACCTGCCGTCTCGCTATGTACGGCCCCAAGAACTCCTCGAGGTGCGGGTGCCGATCCCCGACAGCAAGGGCCAGATCGCTGCCATCACCATGCTCGCCGCCGACTGCGACGTGAATGTGGCCGACATCGAGGTGGCGCATTCGCCCGAAGGCGCGGAGGGCGTGCTCGTGCTCGTTGTGGCACGCACCGAGGCGCAGCGCTTCCTCGCAGCCCTCGCAGGGCAGGGCTACCACCCCACCACGCGCGATCTGGCATGAGCACAGGGCGGGTCATCGGGGTCATCGACCCTTTCACCAATGGCGCGTCGGGCACTGCGCTGCTGCCGGGCTCCAAGAGCATCACGAACCGGGCGGTGCTGTGCGCAGCCCTGGCGACCGGACGCAGCACGCTCGACGGTGTCCTGTTCGCGGACGACACCGACGCAATGATCGAAGCGGTCACCGCGCTCGGCGCGGTGGTGCGGGTCAATCGCGGCAAGCGGCGGCTCGTGATCGACGGCGTCGGCGGTCGGCAGCCGGAATCGGTTGGCGCTGCCCGAAGCGCCGCAGGCGCGCCGATGAAGGTGCATGCGCGGTCGTCGGGCACGACGGCCCGCTTCGTCCTGCCTGTGGTCGCGGCGCTCGGCGGTCGCTGGCTGCTCGACGGCGACCCTCAGCTGCGAGCGCGCCCGCAGGATGACCTGCTCGCGGCGCAGCGCTCGCTGGGCGCCAAGGTGCGCGAACTCGGCGAGCACGGCTGCCTGCCGATCGAAGTGTCTTCGGCACGCGTCGACGATGCGGCGGCGATGCTGCACCATATCCGAATCCGAGCCGATGCCTCCAGCCAGTACGCCAGCGGCATGCTGCTTGCGGGCCCCCTGCGCGGCGGCATTCATGTGGAGATCGCTTCCGAATTCGATGCCGTCAGTCGGCCCTATATCGACATGACGGTGGCGGTCATGGAGGCCTTCGGCGCGATCGTGACCGTCCTGAGCGAGAACCGCTTTGTGGTGACCGAAGGCAGCTACCGGGCCACCGATTACGTGATCGAGCCCGATGCCTCTGCCGCGAGCTATGTCTGGGCTGCAGCTGCGATGTGCGGCGGTGCTGTGCGCGTGGAAGGGCTTGGCAGCCGCAGCATCCAGGGCGACGTGCGCTTCGCGGAGGTGCTCGGTGAGATGGGAGCTGATGTCACCGTCGCAGACGATTCGATTTCGGTCGGCGCCCCGCCGAGCGGAACGCTGCACGCGGGCTCGTTCGACCTGCGCGACTTCTCCGATACGGCACAGACGCTGGCGGCGGTGGCTGCGTTCGCCGACGGCACGACCTCCATCGAAGGCATCGGCTTCATCCGCCGCAAGGAAACCGATCGCATCGGCAACACGGCGACCGAGCTCGCCAAGCGCGGCGTCGACGCCGAGGCCGAGCCCGACGGAATCACCGTCCGTGCCAATTCCTTCGGGCTGCGCGCCGGACTGGTCGACTGTCACGGCGACCACCGCATGGCGATGGCAATGTCGCTGATGGGCCTGCGCGTCGCCGGGATCGACATCGACGATCCCGACTGCGTCGCCAAGACGTTCCCCGACTTCTTCGATGTGCTCGAAGCGCTCCGCGGCTCGCCGGAGCTGACCTCGGAAGCCCAGGTGCCGGTCGTCGCCATTGACGGCCCGGCCGCGTCGGGCAAATCCAGCGTGGCTCGAGCAGTAGCCAGCGAACTCCAGATGGACTATCTCGACACCGGCGCGATGTACCGGGCGGTGGCGTGGGCGACCTTGGGGGCAGGAGTCGATGTCGGCGACGTCGCGGCAGTGGCGAAGATTGCGCGCAACGCGGATATCGCGATCTCCAGCGTGAGCGGAACTCAGCAGGTGACCGTCGACGGCGCCGATGCCACGGCGGCGATCCGCAGCGCAGAGGTGGATCGCAGTGTCAGCGTGGTGGCGGCCAACCCGCAGGTGCGGTGGGTGCTGACCCGACGCCAGCGTGACTGGGCGAACCGCGTGGGCGGGGGAGTGATGGAGGGCCGTGACATCGGCAGCGTGGTGTTTCCCGACGCCGTTGTGAAGGTATTCCTCACCGCTGCGCCCGCTGAGCGAGCCCGTCGCCGCCTCGCCCAGCAGGCTGACTCGCATGACAGAGCAGGCGAGGCGAGCCATGACGACGGCGCAGTCGCAGCGCTGGCTGCGGAGCTGAGCGAGCGGGATCGGCTCGATTCGGGACGGGCTGACTCGCCGCTGCGTGTGGCGCATCGAGCGGTCATCGTCGACACGAGCGAGCTGTCTCAGAATGAGGCGGTCGAGATCATCGCTGCGATGTACCGCCGAGCAGCGGGGGGCGAGGGCTCGATCCGTCCCCGCCCGCTCCAAGGCCGATGAGCGGACCCGACGGACCCGAGACCGACCTGCGCGACAGGCCGCTCAACATAGCGGTCTACAGGATCATGAAGTACGCGATCTGGGGTGTGTTCCGGGCGTGGAACCGCATCTCGGTCGATGGGCTGGCGAACCTGCCCGATGGCCCGTGCGTGTGGGTGCCCAACCATCGCAGCTATATCGACACGCCGATCCACGCGGCGATCCCCGCGCGGATGCGGGTCATGGGCAAGGACTCGATGTGGAAGTACCGCTTTGCGGGCTGGCTGTTCACGACGATCGGCTGCTTCCCGGTGAACCGCGACGCTCCTGATCGCGCTGCATTGCGCACGGCGCTGGATGCGCTGACCCACGGCGATGGCCCGGTGGTGATGTTCGGCGAGGGCGAGCGCAAGGACGGCCCGCGGGTGCTGCCGCTCATGGACGGACCGGTGTACCTCGCAGCGCGGGCGCAGGTCCCGGTCGTGCCCGTCGGCATCGGCGGGACGGCCGCAGCCATGCCCCGCGGTGCGAAGTTCATGTACCCCCGCCGCATCAAGTTCATCATCGGCGAGCCGATGGACCCGCCGCCGCTGGGACCCAGCGGCCGGGCGTCACGACGGGCGATACGCGAGCTCACAGAAGAGCTGCGCGAGCGCATCCAAACCCTCTACGACCAGGCCCAAGCCGACGTCGGCACCCCCAACGTCCGCTGAGCGAACCATCCCGCGCCGGAATACCCCCTACAAGATTTGCATGAGCCGTAAGCACGGCTGGGGCGTTTCAGATAGCGCGGACTAGTGCTTGCACGGTCGCTGCGTCAATTCCGCCGTTGCTGTCGTCCTGAGAGATGATGAGGGTCGGCGAACTCCTCCAAGGCCGCTACGCCTACACCACCCCCGCCGACCACGAGAACGCCTACTACCGTCAACACGTCCCAGCCGACCCGGCCGGGACCCAACAAAAACAGTCTCTACCAAACCCGGCGTGATTCATAGATCTCGTCGAGTCGAATGAATTCGCCAGCGGCAAAGTCGGTCTCACCCTTCGCAATGGCCGCCATCGTGTCGTCGTCGCTCAAGATGTTGAGGGTCTCCACGAGCGACTCGTACTCGTCGCTGGAGACAATGACGGCTACCGGCCGCCCGTGCTTGGTGATGACGCACTGCGTGCCGGCGCGATCGATCTCGCGACGATCTCGCTGAGGTTGCTGCGGACGTCGGTCAACGGCGCTGTCGACGGAAGTGGCTCAATCCGTGATGACATGACGAGAGCGTACGGTATTCCGCACAGAATATTCTGCGGATCGTCAGACTGCGGTGGCGGCGAGTGCGGACAGCACGTCGCTGGCGGCGATGGATCGATCCGTTGCACGATCTCGTGCACTCCCGGGCACGGCGAGACTGGCGTGCACAGCAGTCTCCATTGCGTCGAGCAGGTCGCGCAGCTCGCGAGGCGGGGGGAAGTACTCGTCCTCGTCGGTGATCGTGACCTCGGTGGTGCCCCCAGCAGGCGCCAGGCGTGCGATCACTGCTTCCACGAGCTCCTCCGGCGCGGATGCGCCCGCGGTGACGCCCACGGTGCCGGACAGGTCGCCGGGCAGCTCAGCGGCGGCGTTCACACGCAGCACGCGGCCGCAGCCAGAGTCCGAGGCCACCTTGGCCAACGCCATGGTGTTCGACGAGTTCGCCGAGCCGATGACGATCACGGCGTCGCAGCCAGCGGCGATCTCCGCCAGCGCGCTCTGGCGATTGGTCGTGGCGAAGCACAGATCCGAGCGACCTGGCATCCACACGTCGCCGAAGCGGTCCTTCGCCGCCGCTGCGACATCGGACCAGTCGCGGTGGCTCAGCGTGGTCTGCGCCAGCACTGCCACGGGCGCGTCGAAGTCGTCGAGGCCTGCCACATCGGCGGGTTCGGACACCAGCGAGATCGACTCGGGCGCCACCGCCATGGTGCCGACGGCTTCGTCATGACCCTCGTGACCCACGTAGACCACCCGGAAGCCCTTGCCCGCACGCACGCGAACTTCGTGGTGCACCTTGGTGACCAGCGGGCAGACGGCATCTACGACGTAGCCACCGCGCCGGCGGGCCTCGGCGACGACCTCGGGCGCCGATCCGTGTGCAGACAGCATGAGCGGCCGGCCCGCCGGCACTTCGGCGACGTCGTCGACGAACACCACGCCGAGCCGCTCGAAGCGATCCACCACGAGGCGGTTGTGGACGATCTCGTGGTAGCAGTACACCGGCGGCGGGAACGAGCGAACGAGCCAGGCCAGCGCCTTGATGGCCATCTCGACGCCGGCGCAGAAGCCGCGAGGCGCCGCCAGCAGCACCCGGTCCACAGCCACGACTGTGACGCTACCGACGAGGCAAGAGGTTCCTATCCTGAGGTCATGTCCCGGCCGGTTGTGGTGGCGGTGGAGCCCGGCTCGGCGGCTGAGATCGCCGGGCTGGCACCCGGCGATGAGGTGGTGTCGATCTCGGGCGTCATCCCGACTGATGTGATCGCCTGGCAGTTGCTCGTCGACGAGGCGGATCCCACTCTGGCGGTGCTGCGCGACGGGCACGAGATTGCCATCGACATTCCGAAGGCCGCCGGCGTCCCGCTGGGCGCCGAGGTGCATGCCGCGATCTTCGACCGGGTGCAGACCTGCGACAACCACTGCGAGTTCTGCTTCATCTACCAGCTGCCGCCGGGGCTGCGCCGGAGCCTCTATCTCCAGGACGACGACTACCGGCTGTCGTTCCTGTACGGGAACTTCACGACGCTGACCCGTTTCACCGAACTGGACCTCGAACGGGTGCTGGACGAGCGGCTGTCGCCGCTGTACGTGTCGATCCATGCCACCGATCCTGACGTGCGGTCTCGAATGCTCCGCAACCCGCGCGGCGCGACAAGCCTGCGATGGCTGAGCGCGTTGCTCGACGGGGGCATCGAGGTGCACGGCCAGGTCGTGGTGTGCCCTGGCGTGAACGACGGGGCCGTGCTGGCCGACACGCTGGCAGGCGTGCTGGATCGCTTCGCGTCGCTGGCAACGCTGGCGGTGGTGCCGCTCGGGGTCAGCTCCCACCAGCGAGAGTCGGCCATGCGCCCGCACACTGCCGCTGAAGCAGCGGCTGTCGTGGACCTGTGCGAGGAGTGGCAGCGACGCTTCAACGATGTGCTGGGCCGCCGATTGGTGTTTGCCGCCGACGAGTACTACCTGCTGGCGGGCCGACCGTTTCCTGCGGCGGCAACATATGGCGATTTCCCGATGCACGAGGACGGCATCGGCATGGCGCAGGCGTTCTCCCAGGAGTTCTGGGCGGCCGGTGAGCCCCAGCACGGCGGCAGTACCGGGCTCGACGGAGGCGATACCGGTTCTGACGAGGTCGTCAAGCAACGTGCACCAGCCGCCGGTTTCTTCTCGTGGGTCGACGGAGCACCGGCGCAGGGCTACCGGGCCGTTCGAGTTCCCGGGCGCGGCGCGAACCGCAGCGGCGAGATCGACCTCGACGGGCTGCCGCTCAGTTCCGCACTGACTTCGAGGTCAACGCCGGCGCCGACGCCGGTGGCGGTGACGCTGCCGGCATCGCCCCGTCGGGATCCTTCCCGAGCGATCCGCCCGGCTGAGGGTGAGACCGCTCCGCGGCCCATCGGGATCCTGACGGGCGCCTACGGGGCTGCCGTGCTGGCGCCGCTGGTGAAACAGTGGCAGGCAGCTTCCGTGTTCCAACAGGACAGCAAGCGCAGGGGCGTTCCGCAGGCGCGGGTCATCGAAGTGCCCAACAGTTTCTTCGGCGGCAACATCGGCGTGACCGGCTTGCTCGCCGGTGTCGACATCGCCGACGCGTTGGCTGCCGAGCCGGTCACGCATCGCTACCTGCTGGCCGACGTCTGCCTGTCGGGCGGGAAGTTCCTCGACGGCATGACACCCGCCGACCTGCCGCGGCCAGTCGAGATCGTTCCGACGAACGGCAGCGCACTGCGGGATCTGCTCGATGCTGCCGCCGCAGCACAGGCCGCTGCGGCCCCTCCGAGCGGCGCGGCATCGCCGACTGACCCGGCATCGCACACAGCAGGCGTCCCGCAATGAGCGCCGGTCTGCCTGTCGTCGGCATTGTCGGACGGCCTAACGTCGGCAAGTCCACGCTGTTCAACCGGCTCGTCGGGCGCCGCGAGGCGGTGGTTGCGCCCGAGCCTGGTGTGACGCGCGACCGCAAGGCAGCCGAGGCCGCCTGGCGAGGGCACAAGTTCCTTGTGGTGGATACCGGCGGGTGGTCCCCAGACGGCGACACGCTCGACGGCAAGGTGTCCTCCCAGAGCGAACGGGCCATGGCCGACGCTGACATGCTGCTGCTGGTAGTCGACCTCACCGTCGGCATTACCGAACCTGACGCACGCATCGCCGCGATGCTGCGGCGCAGCGGCAGGCCCACCTTGGTGGTCGCCAACAAGGCAGACAGCGGCACCCGTGATGACGGTCGGTGGGAGTTCAACCGCCTGGGGCTCGGCGAGGCATGGGCCGTGTCTGCCCTCCACGGCCGCAACGTCGGCGACGTGCTCGATCATGTGCTGGAACTGCTCGAGCCTGACACAGGCGAGGCTCTCGCAGAGGCGCCAGATCCGGACGGCGACGAAGCCGCCAGCGAGAGTGAGGCCCCCGTCGAGGGCGAATCGGCCGTGCTCGCGGTGGCCATTGTGGGCCGGCCCAACGTCGGCAAGTCGACACTGTTCAACCGGCTCATCGGCGACGAACGGTCCGTTGTGCACGATCAACCCGGCACGACCCGCGACACCATCGACACGCTCGTGGAAACCGAGACGGGCCCGGTGCGGTTCATCGACACCGCAGGCATGCGCCGCAAGGCCCGGGTCGACGCAGACACCGAGTACTACGCCAACTTGCGCGCCCTGCGGGCCATCGACGCCTGCGACGTGGCGCTGCTGATCATCGATGCCACCGTGGGCGTCACCGCTCAGGATCAGCGTCTCGCGGAGCGCATCGACGGCGCCGGGTGCCCGATCGTGGTACTGCTCAACAAGTGGGAGACTCTCGATGCCGAGCAGCGTGAGGGCGTCCTCGGCGAGCTAGCGCGCCGCTTGCACTTCGTGGGCGAGTCCCCTGTCCTGCGCATCAGCGCCTTGACCGGTCGAGGAGTCCATCGGCTCGCGTCGGCTGTCGAGGCGGCTATGGAGGCCTACAAGTCGAGGGCGCCGACGGCCAAGGTGAACGAGATCGTGCAGCTCGCGCAGTCCGCACAGCCGGCACCGGGCGGGGCACGCGTGCTGTACGCCACCCAGGCCGCAACGCAGCCGCCGACGTTCACGCTGTTCGTCAACCGGGAACTCCCGGCCACCTACCTGCGCTACCTCGAGCGCCGCCTGCGCGAGGATCTGGGCCTCGCCAAGACGCCCCTCAAGCTGAGGGTGCGTCGGCGATGAGGCCGCTGTCGAGGCGGGGCGCGCCCTCGACCGCTCAGCGGCAGAATCGCCGCCCGCGTTCCGACGGTCCACTCCATCGGGGCATCCGTCGCAGCGGCGACAGCGACCAGCTCCAGCAGCGCCGTGCGAGCGCGCCGTGGCATTTCTGGCTGGTCGTCGTCATGGCGACCGTGTACCTGGGCTGGCGCGCCGTCGAGGGTGTCGTGTGGCTGGTTCAGTGGTTCGCTGGCGTGATCGGCTGAGCGCTCGCCGCTCAGCCGTCGACGCAGAGCCGTCGATCTGGCCCAGCCGGTATCGTGCTCGCCTGAACGGGCTGTGGCGCAGTCTGGTTAGCGCACTGGTCTGGGGGACCAGGGGTCGGAGGTTCAAATCCTCTCAGCCCGACCACAGCGGGGCCGTCATGGCGCAGAACCTGCTCTCGAAGCAGTGTCATGATGTGCCCTGCAGCGACACACTGCCGGCGAATGGGAGCGCTGATGAGCGAGACGGCAACTGAACATCGCAAGCCCGAGATTTCGGTCGTGCAGGAACCAGGGCAGGTCACTGTCCGGGTGGACGGCGTGGTCGTGGCCGAGTCCAATGCGGCGCTGGTGCTGACTGAGGGACGGCTCCCGCCGCGCCACTACCTGCCCGTTTCAGACGTGAAGATGGAGCTGCTGCACTCGACCGTGCTGTCCACTCATTGACCGTGGAAGGGCGATGCCAGCTACTGGTCAGTAGCAGTCAACGGTCAGAGCTACGACGACGTGGTGTGGTCCTATCCCGATCCGGTCCCCGAGATGGCCGAGATCGCCGGGCTGATGAGCTTCTATGCCGAGCGTGACGAGGTGGATCAGACCGTCATCTAGGCGGCTGAGCCGATCAGCCTAGGGTTGCGGCGAGCTCCAACGCCTCGTCCCACGTCGGGTGGTTGGCCAGCAGGCGGCGGAATCGCACGAACGGCCTGATCGCGTCGAGCGCCATCACCCCGCTCAGGCGGTCGTTGTGCCGGTAACCGGCCAGGAACGAGC
This sequence comes from Acidimicrobiia bacterium, assembly GCA_022828045.1. Taxonomy (GTDB): domain Bacteria; phylum Actinomycetota; class Acidimicrobiia; order Acidimicrobiales; family Poriferisodalaceae; genus Poriferisodalis. The sequence continues at coordinate 9,082 of JAJEIW010000174.1, forward strand.
GACCTGAGTCTGGGTCACCTTCAGCCGATCCGACCAGCACCTCCACGTCGTCGTCGGCATCGGGATGTCCGGCGATCTGGATGCGGGCGTCGTACTGGTCGGACCACACGAACGGGACCGAGTTGTACGCCTGCGCTTCCGCAGGCGCCACTAGGTTGCGGCCCACCGCCATGCCGTGCTCCACCGCCGCGGTCCAGTGCTCGACCCGGACCGGACCGGCCTCCCCTAACGGCCCCAGCCAGCCATTGGGCGCACGCGCGACATCGCCCACGGCGTAGACGCCTTCGGGTCCGCAGCACAGCGTGTCATCGCACACCACGCCGTTGTCGATCTGCAGTCCCGAGCCTTCCAGCCACGCCGTGTTGGGCACGACCCCGATGCCGATGACCACCAGATCGGCAGGGACGCGGCTGCCGTCTGCCATGGCAACCGCTTCGGCCCGCTCAGCGCCCAGCACGCCCTCCACGCCGACACCGAGCCGCAGCTCCACGCCGTTGTGGCCGTGCAGCGCGCCGACCCGCGTGCCCATCTCCGCGCCGAGCCCGCGTACCAGCGGTGCGCTGGCTGCCTCGATCACGGTGACCTCGCAGCCCCGGGCCTTGGCCGAGGCTGCCGCCTCCGAACCGATGAACCCGCCGCCCACCACAGCGACTCGTGCGCCGGCCCGCAGACCGTCGCGGATGGCCTGCGCGTCGTCGAGGGTCCGCAGCGTGTGGACGCCCCTGATGCCCTCCGTGCCGGGCAACGACCGAGCCGCCGCCCCGGTCGCGATGACGAGGCCGTCGAACGGCACAGTCTCGGCGCTGCCGCCTGCTGCCGGGGCGACAGCGACCGTTCGAGCCGCTACGTCGAGCCCCACCGCGTGGGTGCTCAGCATGACCTCCACGTCGAGGTCGTCGTAGGTGCCATCCGGATCGAGGGCCAGCGAGCTGGGGTCGCCCTCGCCGGTCAGGTATTCCTTCGACAGCGGCGGCCGGTCGTAGGGGAGATGCGGCTCGGCGCCGATGAGCGTCAGCGGCCCGTCATGACCAGCAGCGCGCACGCTGCGCACCGCGCGCGCCCCTGCCAGCGACGCACCGACGACGACTATGCGTTTCGGGGAATTCGACACGCCAGAAGTGTGTCATCTCCGCGCGGAAACGAGACCGGCGGTGTAACAACGGCGCGAGCGGGCCGCGCGGCGGCGCGCCTGCAGCGGCCTCGTACCCCGCCAGTTGGCAAGGGATCGGGCCAAGGTTCGCGGCGACGGCCCGTGCGCGCTATAACTGTTCCTCACACTTGTGTAACTACAGCAGCGTCATTCGAGCGGTTGCCGCGGCTCCCAAAGCACTCGAGACGGCACCGCATTCGGCGGGATGAGAGGGACGGAGACCGGCATGATCACCACACGTCGCACAGCGCACCTCGGTGCCTGTCTATGTCAAGGCGCCGACAGATGAGCATCACTGATGCATCTGCAGCCGACACTTCCGCAGCCGACACTCCCGGCATGCGCGTGCAGAAGCGCGACGGCTCCATGCAGGCCGTCGATGTCAACAAGATCGTCCGTGCCGTCGAACGCTGCGCCATCGAACTGGCCGGCGTCGATCCCATGCGGGTGGCGACGCGGACGATCTCGGGTCTTCATGACGGCGCCACCACCACCGAGCTCGACGAGCTGTCGATTCGCACGGCCGCGGCGCTGATCTCTGAGGAGCCGAACTACTCGAAGCTGGCTGCCCGCTTGCTGGCCACCTACATCGACAAGGAAGTCCAGAACCAGAACATCTACTCGTTCAGCCAGTCCATCTCCGAAGGCGGCGAGTGCGGGCTCATCCATCCCGATGTGGTGGCCTTCGTTGCCGCAAACGCCCGCAAGCTCAACGATGCGGTCATAGCGCAGCGCAACGGCGACTTCGAGTTCTTCGGCCTGCGCACCGTGTACAACCGCTACCTGCTGCGGCACCCGCAGCGCCGCTCGGTCATCGAGAACCCGCAGTACTTCTTGCTGCGGGTTGCCTGCGGCCTGTCGCAGACGGCCGAAGAGGCCATCGCGTTCTACGAGCTCATCTCCAGCCTGCGCTACCTGCCGT
>JAJEIW010000145.1 GCA_022828045.1 Acidimicrobiia bacterium
GAGCACGAGGACTGGGTGGAGCTGCAGGACGACATCTTCCAGGACGAGTTCCTGCTCACCCGGCCGTTGCTCGAAGCGATCAGTGCCGAAGACAAGGTCGTGCTGCTGATCGACGAGGTGGACCGGGTCGAGATCGAGACCGAGGCGCTGCTGCTCGAGATCCTCTCGGACTACCAGGTCTCGATTCCCGAGCTGGGCACCATCATGGCCAGCCAGATCCCGCTGGTGTTCCTGACGTCGAACAACACCCGCGAGCTGTCCGAGGCGCTCAAGCGCCGGTGCCTGTTCCTGCACATCGACTATCCCGACCTCGAGCGCGAGAAGCAGATCGTGCTGACCAAGGTGGCCGGCATCAGCGAGAACCTCGCAGAGCAGATTGCGCGGGTTGTGCGCTCGGTGCGCCAGCTCGAGCTCAAGAAAGCGCCGTCGGTCTCCGAGACCCTGGACTGGGCGCGGACGCTCGTGCTGCTGGGCATCGAGAACATCGATGTCGAGCAGGCCAAGCAGACGCTGCACATCCTGCTCAAGTACCAGTCCGACATCGAGAAGGCTGCCAAGGAATTGACGGTCGAGGCCTAGCCGCCGCCGGGACCCGGACGGGAGTCGATCATGCTGGACCTGCTCAGCGGCTTCGTGGGCGAGTTGCGCAACGCGGGGCTGCCGGTCTCGTTGACGGAGAACCTCGACGCGATGGAGGCCGTCAAGCACATCCCCATCGAGGACCGCGACGCGTTCAAGTACGCTCTCGCCGCAACGCTGGTCAAGAACGAGCAGCACTGGCGGGCATTCGAGACCGTCTTCGAGGTGTATTTCTCGCTGCGTGGTCCCGAATACAACGTCGGCGATGAGGACGGCAACGGCGAGTTCGATCCCGAGAGCCTCGAAGAGTGGATGTCCCAGCAGATGCATGGCATGGGTGGCCGTGGGGGCGGGCAGGACATGTCCCCCGAAGAGATCGCCGAGATGCTCTTCCGGGCGCTGCTCAACGCCGACGAGGCGATGATGGCGGCCATGGCCCGAGCCGCCGTTACCCAGTTCGCCGGCATGGAGCCTGGCCGGCCCGTCGGCGGCACCTACTACCTGTACCGCACGCTGCGCAACCTCGACCTCGACGGCATGCTCGAACGCCTCGTCGACGAGTCCGCGCAGCGGTACGAGGGCGAGTTGTCGCCGCTGGCCGAGCGGCTCGAACGCGAGGAGTTCGAGAACCGCATCGAGCAGCTCAAGCGCGAGATCGAAGCCGAGATCCGGCGTCGGCTGGTGGCTGACCGCGGCGTCGAGGCGATGGCCAAGACCTTGCGCAAGCCGCTGCCCGAGGACGTCGACTTCATGCATGCCAGCCGTGAGGAGATGGCGAACATCCGCAAGGCTATTCAGCCCCTCACGCGCAAGCTGGCGGCTCGCTTGGCCCGCAAGCGCAAGCACAAGCGGCGGGGCCCGCTGGACTTCCGAGCCACCGTGCGCCGCTCGCTCTCCTACGGCGGCGTGCCCGCTGAACCTCGATTCCGCCATCCTCGCCCGAACAAGCCCGAGCTGATCGTGGTGGCGGACATCTCAGGCTCGGTCGCGGCGTTCGCCAGATTCACGCTGCACCTGGTGTATGCGCTGCAGAACCAGTTCTCCAAGGTGCGCTCGTTCGTGTTCATCGACGGCATCGACGAGGTCACCCACATGTTCCAGAACGAGGAGGACATCACCAACGCGGTGCACCGGGTGAACACCGAGGCCGATGTGGTCTGGGTCGACGGCCACTCCGACTACGGCCATGCGTTCGGCGTGTTCTGGGAGAACTTCGGCAAGGACGTCAACGCCAAGTCGACGATGATGTTCCTGGGCGACGCCCGCAACAACTACCACTCGACGAATGCGTGGGTGCTCAAGGAGTGCCAGAAGCGAGCCCGTTCGGTGTTCTGGCTCAACCCCGAGCCCCGCTCGTACTGGGACACCGGCGACTCGGTGATCACCGAGTACTCGACCTACACCGACGGCGTCTTCGAGTGCCGCAACCTGCGCCAGCTCGAAGGCTTCGTGGACAACCTGGCCTAGCGTCGGAGCCCCGCTCGGCTACTCGGCGGACGCGAGCAGCTCAGCGGCCAGGAAAGCGAGATCGAGTGATTGGCGGCCGTTGAGGCGAGGGTCGCACATCGTCTCGTAGCGATCTCCGAGCTGGTGCTGGGCCAGCTCGTCGCCGCCCCCGACGCACTCGGTCACAGCGTCGCCCGTGATCTCCAGGTGGATGCCGCCGGGCCACGTCCCCGCCTCGGCGTGCTCGGCGAAGTACTGCCGGATCTCGGCCAGGATGGCGTCGAAGTGACGGGTCTTGACGCCCTTGTCGGTGGAGTAGGTGTTGCCGTGCATCGGGTCGCACTGCCACACCACCGGATGCCCGGCATCGGTGACCGATCGCAGGATCGGCCCGAAGGCCTCACGGATGTTGCCGGCCCCCATGCGGCTGATCAGCGTCAGGCGGCCGGGTATCCGGTTCGGATTCAAGGTCTCGCACAGTGCGAGCGCCTCGTCGGGTGTCGCCGTCGGTCCGAGCTTCGCCCCGATCGGGTTGTGCACGCCGCGCAGGAACTCCACGTGGGCACCGTCGAGCTCTCTGGTGCGTTCGCCCACCCAGAGCATGTGCGCGGAGCAGTCGTACCAGTCGCCCGTGATGCTGTCGGTGCGGGTCAAAGCCTCTTCGTAGCCCAGCAGCAGCGCCTCGTGGCTCGTGTACAGCTCAACCTGCCGCATGGCGCTGTCATCGGTGTCCAAACCGCAGGCGTTCATGAAACGCAGCGCCGAGTCGATGCCGTTCGCCAGGGTTTCGTAGCGCTGGCCTGCGGGGCTTGACGCCACGAACTCCTGATTCCAGTTGTGCACTTGGCGCAAATCTGCATAGCCGCCGCGGGTGAATGCCCGCAGCAGGTTCAGCGTCGCCGCCGAGGTGTTGTACGCCTGCAGCAATCGAGACGGATCGGGGGTGCGGGCGGCGGGGTCGAATGCGATGTCGTTGACGATGTGACCCCGGAAGATTGGCAACGTCACGCCGTCGCGGGTCTCGGTCGGCTGGCTGCGCGGCTTCGCGAACTGACCGGCGATTCGGCCCACCTTCACGATGGGCAGGCCTGCGGAGTACTGCAGCACGACAGCCATCTGCAAGATCACCTTGAGGCGATCGCGGATCTGATCGGCAGTCGACAGCTCGAATGACTCTGCGCAGTCGCCGGCCTGCAGCACAAATGCCTCGCCGGCGCAGACGCGGCCCAAGAGCTCGGTTAGGCGCCGCGCCTCACCTGCAAATACCAGCGGGGGCCTGCACCCCAACTCGCTCAGCGACGCCGACAGCGCGGCCGGATCAGGCCATTCAGGCTGCTGGCCGGTGGGCCGGTCGGCCCACGAGCCGGGGTGCCACCCGGGTGCGTGCTGAGGCGAGGCGGTCGGGTCGGTCCCGGCCGAGGGCGCGTTGGCTGGCTCAGACTGCGTCTGCGTCGGCATCGATGTCTACGAACTCGCCGTCAGCGGCGAGGCTCTGCAGCTCATCGACTGCGCGCTTGACCAGACGGCGTGCCGCTTCGGCGGTCACGCCGAGCTCATCGCCGATCTCGCGGTAGCTGCGCTGCTCGCCGTCGATGATCCCGTTCCGGCGAGCCACTGCATAGCGGGCGCGCTTGTCCAGCCGGCCCAGCATGGACATCACCATGCCGCGTCGGTCCGCTTCGATGGCGAAATGCTCCGGCCCCGGCGCATCATCGCCGATGAGGTCGATGAGCGCGCTGTCGCCGTCATCGCCGACCGTCTTGTCCAGCGAGGTCGGGGTGCTGATCCGCTGCAGCCAGGCGTTCTCGTCGTCGAGCGAGTCGCTGTCGCCGCCGTTGTGGCGAAGCGCAGCACGCAGCGTCGCGGAGCGATCCGACGGCAGGCGGATGAGGCTGCCCTTCTGATCCAGCGCGCGTCCGATGGACTGGCGGATCCAGAACGTCGCGTAGGTGGAGAACTTGAAGCCGCGCCGCCAGTCGAACTTCTCGACCGCGTGCTCGAGGCCGAGGTTGCCCTCCTGGATCAGGTCGAGCAGTTCCAGCGTGGGGGGAAGCGGGTAGCGCCGCGCGATCGACACGACCAAGCGGAGGTTCGCCCGGATAAAACGGTCGCGTGCAGCAGCAGCGGTCTGCACGGCCTTGCGCAGCTCGCGCCGCTCTGCCACCGACAGTTCCTCGTCGCTGTCGAGGCGCTCGCGTGCGTCGCGGCCGGCCTCGATCTGCTGGGACAGCATGCGCTCGTCTTCGGCGGTCAGCAGAGCGACCGCACCGATCTCATTCAGATACTGGCCAACGGAATCCATCACACACGCTCCAACCGGCAGGGGGCAGCCGGTTTTTTCGCTTTCGGTTGCATGCCGCCCTGGCATGCCACCCGGTGGGGGGCACCGGGTATTTTCTGCCCTTGCCAAGCCTGAACAGCCCCGGCGCAGGCGTGACGCCGCCGCTGTGGCGGAGCCGAATTCGCTTGTACGCCCGCACACGATGAACGACCCGAGATGTTGGGCCGTGCACAGCACTGCTTTGAGCGGACGGCCAAACGTAGCACATGGCGCCTAACGCGCGCAAACTGTCGCACCGGAGGACCCACTTTCTGGGCTCAGTTGCGTCTCGGTGCGCACGAACTATGTGTTGTGACGGGTGACTCTACACTGCCGCGGTGCCGCCGCAACTTGGGATCTTCGGAGGCACGTTCGACCCTCCCCATGTCGGACATGTCGCCGCTGCTATCGAGGCACGAGACCAGCTCGCTACCGGCAGCCTGCGAGTCGTCGTCGCCAACGATCCGTGGCAAAAGTCCCGAGGCCGTTTGGTGACGCCGTCTCACCACCGGCTTGCGATGGCGCGTCTGGCTTTCGACACGATCGAGGGCATCGAGGTCAGCGACATCGAACTGGCGCGCGGCGGGTCCACCTACATGATCGACACCGTGGCTGAGCTCGATGGTGATGGCACAGAGATCGTGTTGATCATGGGCCCGGCCACGGCTGCAGGTCTGTCGACGTGGCATCGGGCGCACGAACTCGCGCGGCGCGTGACGATCGCAGTGATCCAGCCGACCGGTGAGTCCCCTGCTCACTTGGACGGCTGGCGCACCAGTTCGATCTTCATGGACCCAGTGGAGGCATCAGCAACTCGTGTGCGCGAACTGCTGCAAGGGCCCGGTGGGCCGGAGGCGGAGGCAACCCTCGCCCGCCTCGTGCCGCCGGCCGTCATGAGCTACATCGCGGACCACAAGCTCTATTCTGCGTAACCGTGGCATCGGTTCAGCAGGCGTTCCCGGCGAGCGGCGGGGCGCACGCTCTGAAGTCGGCAGCCGAACGCGAGGCGTCTGCCCCGCCGCCGCTGGTGCGCGCCGCTGTCGATGGGGCGGCAGAAATGTCCGCCGAGCGCGTCGTAGTGCTCGATGTCGGCGACGTGCTGGCCATCACCGATTGGTTCATCATCGCGAGCGCGCCGAATGTGCGTCGCGTGCGACGCATCGCCGAGCTGATGGAAGAGCACGTGAAGGCGGCCGGGGGCGAGGGCCCGATACGCACCGAAGGGCTGGACGACGCGAAGTGGATCCTGCTCGACTTCGGCGAGTTCGTCGCGCACGTGTTTCACGAGCCCACGCGTGAGTACTACGACCTCGAACGCTTGTGGTCAGACGTGCCTCGCCACGAGTTTGGCTGAGCTGTCCGCTGCGACAGGCGACGCTGCCGCGGGCCTTTGGCCCGCGCACGTTACGGCACGAGGGTGGCAGTGCCCTCCCGGGCAAGCGCGATCCAGGTGCGTCCTGGCGTGAGCGGGACGATCACGGCGTTGTCTGAGCGGAACACGGTGACATCACGCTCGGACAGGCGCTCCCAGGTTCCCCGCACGAAGAGCCCGTCACTGAAGATCCACGCTGCACCGCTGCCGGTCAGCACCGGCTCGGGGGTGAGCGGGTCAGCCGGACTCTGGCGATAGCGCACGAACTGCACGATCACATTCTCGGGGGCAACGCGGACGCCGTCGAAATCGGTGTGTTCGCTGCCGTTCTGGGTGCGGATCCAACCACTGAGCGCGGCGTCCCACCGGTACGCCGCTTCGATTTGACCGAAGTCGATGTCGACGCCGCGGGCGGCATCGGCCCGTTGCAGCGATTCGCCTGCGTCCCGGAATCGGAAGTAGGTGGGCGGCGTGCGGCCGTGTTCGGCACCTGCCGAATAGATGCGTGCCGTGTCGGTGACGAGGTTGTGCGGCGGGCTCTTTGCAGGCGAGCGCTCGAACACCCCGTTGTCGAACGAGCCGCCGTCGGTGACGTTTATCGCATCGACGCCGCGCAGAGCACGTTCGGTGTAGTCGTTGGCGCCCGAGTTCACGAAGATGGGCCGGTTGAGATTCGACAGGAGCGCGAAGTCGCCCGTGCGTGCCGATCGGACGGGACCGATCATGTCGGCGTTGCGGGAGTGGAAGATTGCTGCGAACCGGGTGAGCCGAGCCTCGACGATCTCTTCGTAGACGACATCGGCCATGTTGAGGCCCCACTGCGGCAGCGCATTGGGGTGGTTGTCGATCTTCACCACTGCAGCCGGCCGAACGATCTCGCTGGGAGCCGGCAGGCCGGTCAGCGGTGCAGTGAAGAGGGGGGCCGCAGTCGCGGTGGTGGCGAGCTCGGTGGTGACGGCAGAGGTGGTCGGCGCTTGAGTTGTGGCAGCTGCCGTTTCGGGAGGCGCTGCCACGGTGCTCGTGGGCGCAACCTGCGATGCCGCCGTCGGCGCGGTGGTCAGGGTGGGCTCAGGCTCGATCGTCTCCAGCACTCTGACCTGTGAGCATGCCGCGAGCATCACCAAGACACCGAGCCAAGGTGCCCATGCCAAGAGCCAGCCCCTCTTGCCCTGTGCGCCGCCGCGTCTGTCGCTCATCAGCACAGCATTCGCGGTGTTGCCTTGCGCCCCACAGCGCCCCGACGGTCTGCGGCGAACGGTTCGCGGATGTGCTCCAAAGATCTGCTCCTCGACATCTGCTGCAAGGCCACCGCGGCCATCCGACCGAAAATTCACCATACCGGCCGGCTCTCGCGGGAGGGTGGCACACTGCACCCATGACCACGCTGATCACTGGCGGTGCCGGATACGTCGGCAGCCACACCGTGGTCGCACTGCAAGCTGCACGGCGGAACGTCGTGGTGCTCGACGATTTCTCCAATGCGCGGCGTGATGTGATCGACGAACTGCGGTCGCTGACAGCGCCGGACTTGATCGTCGTCGAAGGCGATGCCGCTGATCGCCCGACCGTCGAGCATCTGTGCGACGAACACGACATCGACTCGATCGTGCACTTCGCAGCCTGCAAGAGCGTTCCCGAGTCAATCGCGGACCCCCTGCGCTACTACCGGAACAATGTGGCGTCAACGCTGAGCTTGGCCGAGGTCGCTGTCGAGCGGGGCATCGAGCGGTTCGTCTTCAGCTCATCGGCCGTGGTGTACGGCAGGCCCGAAGCGCTGCCCCTCACCGAGGAGACTCCGGCTGCACCGCTGAGCCCCTACGGCGAAACCAAGCTGATGTGCGAGCGCATCCTCGCCGATGCCGCGGCGGCTTCCGACATGAGCGTCGTCATCCTGCGCTATTTCAACCCTGTCGGAGCCCATCCATCGGGCCGCATCGGCGAGCGGCCGTTGGCGGATGCGCAGAATCTCGTTCCCGCGGTGATGCGGGTGGCCGAAGGCGCTGTGGAGCGGTTGGGAGTGTTCGGCGACGACTACGACACGAGTGACGGCACGGCAATCCGCGATTTTGTGCACGTCGCTGATCTCGCCGAGGGCCATGTGGCGGCGATCGACATCGATCTCGGCGAGCACACCGGCCGCATCTTCAACTTGGGCACCGGGGTGGGCACGACGGTGTTCGAGCTCATTGACGCTGCAGTCACCGCAACGGGGCGTCCGATTCCCTACGAGATCGTCGGTCGCCGGCCGGGGGACATCGCGGTGTCGTGGGCCGATTGCAGCCGGGCGCATGCTGAGCTGGGGTGGCGAGCAGGACGCGACCTCGCTCAGATGCTGACCGACCACTGGAACTTCGCTCAGCGCTGGCGCCACCTAGGCGCCTGACGCCAGGCGAGCGCATCACTTGGGCTGCATCACTCGAACAGAGCGGCCGCGGTGATCAGGGTGTAGTCCTCTCCCGCGGCCAGTGGCTCGGCCATCGCCGAAGTGGGAACGAACTCGGGAACCCGGTCATTGCGCACCAAGATCACATCGGTCGGAATGACATCATCGAGCGTGGTCTCGTCGAGCATCCAAGTGGGTCGATCGAGGTAATACGCGATCCAACGGGGAGTCCAGATGCCGGAGGTGAACCACACCAACTCGGCCTCGGCGGCCTCGGGAGATTCCCGTGCTTGCTCGAGCACAGTCCCGGCATCGGCGGGCCGGTCCAGGTAGAAGTCACGAGTCGAACCGGTGGCGACGAACGCCAGCGTCACCAGGGCAACTGTCGCAGCAGCCAGACTCAGCGGCATGCGCAGCCGCGCTGCCCAGCCGCGAAGGCCGCGCCGCACGGCATCGGCAAGGGCTGCGACACCGATCGCCGTGGGCGCCACCCAGGGGAAGTTCCACAGCCGGTGAATCCAGGCGCCCTGCTGCAGGGCGAACGTGAGCGACGCCGCAACAGCGAGCGTGACGAGTGCCGGTCCCCGGGTGCGGCGGTCGACGAACGCGGCGATGAGCGCTGGGAAGAACAGCAGGCGAAGCCACCATGAGGTCAGCATCTCGTGGCTGGCAAACGTCCATTGGCGCCGGAGGAACTCGCCGAAGGTGAATTGGGCCTGCTCGGCAGCCGTCGACACATCGTTGCCGGTGCGGAACGCCACGCGCTCGCTCAGTTCGGAGATGTCGGTTGCGTTCAGCAGCCATGCAACGGTCAGCATACCGCCGGCGACCGCGCCGATGGCGACCGTGGTCAAGCCCGGTGACCACCCCAGGCGAATCCAGTCGGAGACGCTTCGAGGCGAGGTTCTCACCGAGTGCCAGCCGTGCGCTTCGTTGCGCCGTCGCTGGACAGTGCCGATGAACAGCCACGGCAGCAGCAGCCCCAGCGAGGCAACGGCGATCCATGAGTGCATCGCCGTCAGCGCAGCGAGCACACCTGCGCCCGCGAGCGCCCAACGTGGCGGATGGGTTGCCTGGCGCAGCCAGGCGATCGCGGCGGTCAGTGCCAGGATCATCGAGAAGCTGATGCCCATGCGGGCGTACACGTAGAAGAACCCGGTGCTCACCATCGCCAGCACTGCGAGCAGCGTGGGCCCCCACGACATGCCGACCGCACGCAGCACAGCAGCCAGGAACGCCACCGTGGCAGCGCCCAGCAGGAAGTCGGTGATCCGAACCGCCGCGGGGCTGTCGCCGAACACGCCGACCGACGCAATGGTGAGGAATTGCTTCAGCGGCGGGTGGTGCGCGTAGGTGACGGCTTCGAGGGGAGGCTCGGCCCGTGGGGGCACCTCGTACTCGGCCCGGATGAAGGGATCGGTCCGAGCGCCGAAGCGAGACTCCACCGGGCCGAGATCCCAGAAGTTGCGTGCTTGGATGCCCGCCCGGCCGAAGATGCGACCGTCGTCGCTGTTGCCGAGCGGCAGGTTGAGATCCGGGGCCCACAGGGCGAACACGCCGATGCAGATGAGCGCTACGACAGCCCAGCCCGAGCACAGGCGGGTGAGAGATCCTCGGCGTGTCATGAGGGATCTTTCGGTTCGCGGTGGTCGCTGCCACCGTACGAAGGGGCGCAGCGTAGTATCGGCCCGGTGGCAGTCGACGGACGGCACCGGCTGCCGGATGCCGCATACCGAGCGCCATGTCCCTACTCGCCATGAACCTCCCGTGACGTCATCTGCGCCGCAGAACTGGAACGGCAACGCACCGGTCCGGCCGGGCTTCCGGCATCTGTACCTCATCGACGCGGTGACCCTGTTCACCCTGATGGCGGCGATCACGGTGGTCCGGTTCGGATTCGACTGGCCCACCTATCCGCGCAGCCACTACTTCATCGGTTTCGCAGTCGCCACCGTGCTGCACATGACCGTCTATTACTTCGGCGGCTTCTACGAGTACGAGCAGCGTCTCGGCCACCGGCCATGGCTGCCGCGCGCAACGCTGCTGACGATCATGGCGGTGGGCGGCGACGCTACGGTCACGCTGCTCACCGGCCGCTATCTCATGCCACGAGGCAACTTGGTGGTGCTGGCCGTCGCGGCCAGCATGCTCATCACGTTCAACCGCTGGGCGGCCCGGCGTGTGCGGTTGCGACGCTTCGGACGGCCGCGGATGCTGCTTGTCGGCACGAACGACGACATCGACTCCGCCAAGCAGCATCTCGGAGACAACGAACGCGACGCGGTGATCGCCGGCAGCCTGACGGTCGGCGGGGATCTCAGTTCGAGCATCTGCGCCAAGATGGATCGTGTTGGGGCGACAGACCTGTTGCTGCTCTCGGGGCAGCCGCTCGAAACGATCTATCCCGAACCGCTCGGCGAACTTGAATTACGGCAGGTCGGCGTCTATCGCCGGGTCACTGCGGCTGACACGCTGCTCGGTCTGCAGCGGAGCCGCCAGATCGGCGGCATGCCATTCGTCGCGCTGCGGGAGCACGCGCTGCCGCAGTGTCGGCTGCGATTCAAGCGACTGCTCGACTTGGCGTACTTGACGGCGTCAGCGGCGATCACGTTGCCCCTGTCAGCAGCGGTGGCCACCTATGTGCGTGCCCGGGCGGGCCGGGGCGTGCTGCACCGCCAGGAGAGGGTGGGCCGCGGGGGAGTCCCGTTCGTGCTCCTGAAGTTCCGCACGATGACCCGGGACGCGGAACGCAACGGACCCGTGCTGGCGCGCGTGAACGATCCGCGGGTGATTCCCGGCATGAGATGGCTCCGGCGTACCCGGCTCGACGAGTTGCCGCAGCTGTGGAACGTGCTCAGGGGATCGATGTCCATCGTGGGACCCCGTCCCGAGCGGCCGCAGATCGTGGCACGGCTCGAGCGGGAGATTCCCGGCTACGGCAGGCGCCACGATGTTCCGCCTGGCATCACTGGACTCGCGCAGACTCAGGGTCACTACCAGACCGATCCCGGCTACAAGCTGGGGCACGACCTGCAGTACGTCGTGAACTGGTCGCCGGTGCTCGACTGGGAGATCATGGCCAAGAGCCTCGTCGTCATGGCTCGCCGCAACGCCCGGTGAACACTGCCGGCACGGCCGAAGGGCCGAATGCGTCAGCCGATGGGCCGAGTGTCCCGGCCTATAGGCCGAATGTCACAGTCGGAGGGCCGCATGTGACTGTGGTGATTCCGGCCCGCAACTGCGCACGGGAGCTGCAGGGTTGCCTCGACGCCATCAGCGCGCAGGCGTACTCCGGATCGCTGGAGGTGGTGATCGCCGTCGCACCCAGCACCGACGGAACCGAGCAGACGGCCGCCAAGGCGATCTGCTCGTGGCCCACCCAGGTCGTTGCCAACCCGGCAGGCACGACGTCGGCTGGTCTCAACGCCGCGATCCAGGCTGCCCGGGGTGAGGTCATCGTGCGGGTCGATGCGCAGTCGCGGCTTCCGGGCGGCTATGTCGAGCGGGCGGTGGCCACGCTGACCCGCACCGGGGCTGCGAACGTGGGGGGCGTGCAGCGTCCGGTGGGGCAGTCCGGCCTGAGTCGTGTTATTGCTGCCGCGATGTCGTCGGGGTTCGGAGGCGGTCCGGCACATTTTCGGCGCGGTCGCCGCGAGGGTCCGGTCGACACCGTGTATCTCGGCGCGTTTGACGGTGAGGCGCTTGCGGTCGCCGGAGGCTTCGACGAGTCGCTCGAGCGAAACCAGGACTACGAGCTGAATTGGCGCCTGCGAGAACAGAGCCGGGTGGTCTGGCTGGATCCGACCCTCGTGGTCGACTACCTGCCGCGATCGAGCTGGGGCGACTTGGCCCGCCAGTACTTCGACTACGGGGCCTGGAAGCGCGTGGTGATCGGCCGCCATCCGCGTTCAGTGCAACCTCGTCAGCTTGCCGCGCCTGCATTGGTGTGCGGGCTCGTGCTGTCAGCGATCGAGTTGGTTCGAGGACGCTCTCGAGGAGTACTGATGCCCGCGGCATACCTCGGCTCGTGTGCCGTGGCAGCACTGAGGCTCGGGCGCAGCCTGCCCGCGTTCGGTGATCGACTCCGAGCGGCGGCCGCCTTCGCGGTCATGCACCTCGCGTGGGGGACGGGCTTCCTCGTCGGCAAGCCCCGCAGCCGCTGAACCCCCGCTGGCACCCGTCGCGACAGCAGGCGGCCCGGGACCTGTCCTGTGGCACTCAGTACGCTCACCCCTATGGCCGAGGTCGTGATCCGCAACGGGACTGTCGTGGACGGAAGCGGTGACCCGCCCCGCACGGCGGACATCGCTATCGACAACGGGGTGGTCGCCGAGATCGGCGAGGTGAGCGGCCGGGGTCGGCGCGAGATCGACGCCGACGGGCATCTGGTGCTGCCGGGCTGGGTGGACATTCACACGCACTACGACGGGCAGGCCACTTGGGATCCCGACATGACGCCTTCGTCGTGGCACGGCGTCACCACGGCGATCTTCGGCAACTGCGGCGTCGGCTTCGCGCCGGTGCATCCGGGCACCGAGGACTATCTCATCAACCTGATGGAAGGCGTCGAGGACATTCCTGGCACCGTCCTCGCTGACGGCATCGACTTCTGCTGGACCAGCTATCCCGAGTACCTCGGCGCGCTCGATGCGACCCCCAGGGTCATGGACGTCGGCAGCCAGCTGCCCCACGGCGCGTTGCGGTTCTTCGTCATGGGCGAGCGCGGCGCCGATCACGCCGAGGTGCCCACGGCGCCTGAGCTCGACCGCATCACCGATCTCGTCACCGAGGCGCTGGAGGCCGGCGCACTCGGGTTCACCACGAGTCGAACCACCAAGCACAAGGCAGCAGACGGCCGCCTCACCCCGTCGCTGTCGGCGGGCGATCCTGAGCTCGCCGCTGTCGCCAGTGCGATGAAGCGCGCCGGTGCCGGGGTGCTGCAGGTGAACTCCGACTTCGGGCCGGGCGAGTTCGAAACGCTGAGGGCCGCAGCCGAGCTGTCGGGTCGGCCGCTGTCGGTGCTGCTGCTGCAGGTCGACAATGCGCCGGAGCTGTGGCGGGACACCTTGGCTGAGATCCACGCCGCGAACGCCGACGGAGTGTCGGCGAACGGGCAGGTGGGCTGCCGACCGATCAGCGTGCTGCTCGGTCTGGACGTGTCGGTCAACCCCTTCGGCAACCACCCGGCCTACCGCGACATCGCGCACCTGCCGACGGCGCAGCGGGCGGCCCGCATGCGCAGCGATGAGACGCTGCGGCGGGCGCTGGTGGAGGACCGGCCGGTGGACGGCTTCAGCGAGTGGATGGACTACGCGCTCACCCGCGCCTTCGAGCTTGGCGACGTGCCCGACTACGAGCCCGACCCCCGCGCCTCGGTGGCCGCGCGGGCAGCGGAACTGGGTGTCAGCCCGTGGGAGCTGGCGCTGGACCTGCTGTCGGACGGCGACGGCGACGCCCTGCTGCTGTACCCCTTTGAGAACTACACCGCCGGCAGCTTGGACGTGATCCGCGAGATGCTGGCCGATCCGTACACCATCTGCGGCATCGGCGACGCGGGAGCGCACGTGGGCACCATCTGCGACGCGTCGTACCCGACGTACCTGCTGACCCACTGGGCCCGTGACCGCAGCCGTGGCGAGGGCTTGCCGCTGGAGTTCCTTGTGCACAAGCAGACCCGTGGCAACGCGCTCGCGTACGGGCTGGCCGACCGCGGCCTGCTGGCGCCGGGCTATCGAGCCGACATCAACATCGTCGACTTCGACGCGCTGGGCGTGCGACGCCCGGAGTTGGTGTACGACCTGCCGAGCGGCGGCAAGCGCCTGATCCAGCGGTCGACCGGCTACCGGCACACGTTCGTGGCCGGAGCCGAGGTGTCGGCGG